>CBIHQM010000133.1:0-14169 GCA_966211885.1 uncultured Chryseolinea sp. | reverse complement strand
GGACAGGCATTGCAACAATTCGTGGTAGGGATAGAACGTAAATTGCAGACCCTTGTTCTTCGCCATCGACTCCAGCGAGTTCATGCAGTCGCGCACGAGTTTGTTTACGTCGATCACGTTCAGGGCAAGCTGTCTTCGTTCCGCCTCGATGCGCGAAAGCTCCAGGATGCTGGTGATGGTGTTCAACAAGCGACGACCACTTTGTTGTTGCAACTGCACATAATGCCGGATCTCTTCATTCTCCGTCTCCATTTCAATCACCTGGCTGATGCCGAGGATGCCGTTGATGGGCGTGCGGATCTCGTGCGACATGTTGGAGAGAAAATTCGTTTTCAAACGGTTCATCTCCTCTGCCAGCTCTTTGGCCTTTTGCAGATCCTCCACCGACCGGCGGATACTGCTCTTGGCCACTTCGAATGCACGGTGATAGTGATACACCATGTAGCAGATGATAAAGGTGACGATGAACAACGTGACCATCACTTCCAGGAAGGCCAACTGTTGGGGTGTGCGCGAACCCATTTGATATCCCCTGTATTTGCCGAACTGGTGGATAAAGATGGGGATGAAATGCAACGTCGAATAAAAGATCCCCGCTTTGCTCCCCAGCGTATGAAAAGCAAAAATGATATTGCAGATGGCGATCATCGCAATAAAAAATGTGAAGTCATCGAACAGGTAAATGTTGATGACGTCGTTGGCCCACGAGACGAGCACCAGGATGTGGCTGATGATGGTGATGGAGCGGACGGCGCGGATATAAAATAACGCCGACGAGAACAGCACGATCAGCACGATGGTTTTGATGAGCTGGTAGTGAAAGCCCTCTGCCAGGTAGACAAAAAAGACAAGCACCATGCAAAGCACGGAAAGAAGGACAATGTTGAACACCAGCCGGATGCTCGCTTGTTTCAGCACGTCCGGCTCGGATCGGAGATAGTCCCCGATAAAATATTCACGAAGAAAATTCATGTCTGTCTATAATACACCGAGGTGCCCCGCCCGTTCGTGGTGAAGTGGAGTCATGCAAACCCCTACTTCCCGATCTTATCGTAGGAGACGACGATGCCCTTGATGAGCGAGGAACTGAAACCCTGGTGCTCCATTTCATTCAGCCCCGCGATGGTACAGCCTTTGGGTGTGGTCACTTTATCGATCTCTTCTTCCGGATGTCTGTTGAGTTTTAGTAAAAGTTCGGCGGCGCCCTTCACCGTTTGCGCCGCGATCAGGTTGGCGGTCTTGGCATCGAACCCGATCTGGATGCCACCCTGCGTAGAGGCGCGGATAAATCGCAGGGCATAGGCTATGCCGCAGGCCCCCAGCACGGTGGCCGCATCCATCAATTTCTCGTCGATGCTGATGGAGACACCCAACTGGCTGAAGAGGTCGGTCACATATTCCACTTGTTCTTCTGATGCGCCTTGTTGGCAGAGACAGGTCACGGATTCTTGTATGGCAATGGCCGTGTTGGGCATGGCCCGGAACAGGGGCACGCCGTTGTCGATGATCTCGGCCAGGTCTTTGATGAGCACGCCCGTCACCACGCTGATGACGATGTGTTTCGCCGGCTTGAAATTTTCTTTCAGCCCGCCCAGCACTTCGCGAACGTTGTAGGGCTTGAGGGCCACGATGATCACGTCGCTGTCGCGGATGGCCGCAGCATTGTCGCTGGTGATGTTCACGCCCAGCGTCTTCAAGGGTTGCAGCGCTTCGATATTGCGGCGGGTCACGGTAATGTTCCCGGCAGCCACAAACTTGCTTTTGATGAGCCCCTCAGCAATGGCGGCTCCTAAATTTCCACCTCCGATGATGGCGATCTTTGAATTTTTCATTTCCTCTTCTGCGTTACATATCTGTCGATGACATCCCGCCTTCGTTTCATGCGTCGGCGAGAGGGCATGAAAATTAAAATACTTTAACTTGCTATCGTAACTTTCTCCCGGATTTAAATTCAAACTGCATGGATTTCCTCTATAGACCCTGGCCCTGGTACGTCGCCGGCCCCATCATTGGGCTCTCTGTTCCCGCGCTACTGCTCATGGGCAACAAAAAGCTGGGCGTTTCCTCGACGCTTCGACAGATCTGTGCGGCTTGCTACCCGGCCAAGATCCCCTTCCTGCATTACGACTGGAAGAAAGACAGCTGGAACCTCTTCCTGGTGGCCGGCATTTTGATCGGTGGCTTTATTGGCGGAACGCTGTTTGCCAACCCGGAACCCACCCACCTGTCGCCCGCCACGGTAGACCTGTTGCATCGGCAAGGCATCGAAAATCTTGGCGGCTTGATGCCGGTGGAGTTATTTAACTGGCACACGTTACTTTCTGTAAAAGGTTTCCTCCTGATGGTGGTGGGCGGCTTCATGGTTGGCTTTGGCACGCGCTACGCCCGGGGCTGCACATCGGGCCATGGCATCATGGGACTGGCGGCGTTGCAGTGGCCGTCGCTGTTGGCAACGATGTCGTTCTTTTTGGGAGGCATCTTGTTTAGCTATTTTGTTTTACCCTACGTCCTGGCACTATGAAGAATTTGAAGTATACGTTGGTGGGGATTGTCTTTGGGCTGGCCCTTACAAAGGGTGAAGCCATTTCGTGGTATCGGATCCAGGAGATGTTTCATTTTCAGAGCTTTCACATGTATGGCATCTTCATGACGGCCGTGCCTGTGGGGGCATTGTCGCTGTGGATCATCCGGAAGCTTCAGCTGCGCAGCGCGGACGGCCAGCTGATCGACGCGCCCGTGAAGCCGTATCACCGCGGCATCATCCCCGGCGGACTGATCTTTGGTTTTGGATGGGCGTTTACGGGGGCGTGCCCGGGACCGCTGTACGCGCAAGTGGGGGCAGGATGCTTGGTGACGATCATCACGTTCGTCTCGGCCCTGGCGGGCACTTGGGTCTATGCCCGGTTGCAACCCTATCTTCCCAGCTAGAATTGATACGTATCCTCGAAAGCGAACGCAAAGAATAAGTGTTCAGGCAAAAACGGGCCATACCTGTGGGTTTCCCGATGGGGCATTAAATTAAACTATCATGACAGAATTTTCGCGAACAGAAGCAAGACTCAATGCGTCACAGATAGAAGAGGTTGAAAAATTTGTTAGCTTAAGTTTCCCTGTTGAATATAAAGAGCATCTACTTAAGCACAATGGCGGACAATGCGCGCCAAACATCTTTGAGTTCAATGAGCATGGCAAGGCCTCAAATTCTTGCTTAGATTGGTTTTTGGCTATTTATGATGGTGAATACGACAATCTTAAGGACTATATCGAGACCTACAAAATAGAAGAAAAAAGAATGCCCGGACACATGTTGCCAATAGCGCATGATCCCGGAGGGAATTTGATTTGCCTATCTTGTAACGGTGACGATTCTGGCTATGTCTATTTCTGGGATCACGAAAATGAAGTCGACTATAGCGTCGCCAGCGACAGGGACTACTCGAATTTGCATTTCATTTCCAAAAGTCTGGCGGATTTTATCGATAGTTTGAGAGACATAAAATTAAGCTGAACCTTCGCGCAGCTTTTGTCGTAACAGGTAGACCACTCACTTCACCACACCCTTTCGCATGGAACTGAAGCTACAAACCGGCTACCGGCAAATTCTTGGGATGGCGTTGCCCATCTCGCTGGCCATCTTTGTGCCTCAGATCAACTTCATCACCAACAACATTTTCCTCAGCGGCCTGGGTGAAAAGGAATTGGCGGCTGCCGGCATCACCGGGGTGTTCTATCTCATCTTTGCCGTGATCGGCAACGGGCTCAACAACGGCCTGCAAGCCCTCATCGCGCGCCGCGCCGGACAAAATTTGCCCGAAGAGATCGGACACTTGTTCTTTCACGGCGTGTGGTTGGCGTTGTTCTTTGCCGCCGCGGGCATTGCGATCACCTATTTGTTTGCCCCACTCATTCTCACCGCGGTGATCCACGACGCCGACATCTCCTCGATGTCGATTGATTTCCTGCTGAAGCGCATCTGGGGGTTGCCCTTGCTTTATCTCTACGTGATGCGCAACGCGTTATTGGTGGGCACCAACCAAACGCGGTTGCTCGTATGGGGAACGTTGGCGGAGACGGTCACCAACATCTTCCTGGACTATGGTTTCATCTATGGTCATTTCGGGTTGCCGAGGCTGGGCTTTAATGGCGCGGCCTATGCTTCCATCATCGCCGAGGGCACGGGGCTTCTGGTGATCTATGCGGTCATTCATTTCAGGGGCATTCACCGGGCATTTGCCTTTAGCGCGCAGACGGCGTTCGATATGAAGGTCATCAAATTGATCCTGGTGCAATCCTCGCCGCTCATCCTGCAATATGCCATCAGCATCATCAGCTGGGAGTTCTTTTATGTGCTCATCGAACACCACGGTCCGGAGGCTTTGGCCATTTCCAATACCATGCGGAACATCTTCGGTTTGTCGGGCACTTTTGCGTGGGCGTTTGCTTCTACTACCAACACGATGGTGAGCAACATCATCGGGCAGGGGCGGCAGGATGAGGTGTTGGGGTTGATCCGGCGCATCATGGGGATCAGCACTTGCTTTGCGGTGGTGATCTCTCTTTTGCTGAATCTGTTTCCCGAGTGGTTCCTGTCGTTTTACAACCAGGGCGATGTCTTTGTGCAACATGCCTTGCCGGTGGTGCGTGTGGTTTCGGTGGCGGTGATCATGATGGGTTTTTCCACGGTATGGCTAAATGCGGTGACGGGAACGGGGAATACGGTGATCAATCTTTCGATTGAGTTTATTACCATTATTGTTTACTGCATCTACATTTTTGTGGTGCTGGAATATTTGAATCTTCCGATCACATACGGATGGGCTTCGGAGTGGGTGTATTGGGCGTGCTTGTTTAGTATGTCGTTCTTCTATATGAAGTCGGGGAAGTGGAGAGGAAAGAAAATTTAACCGCCTCACCTTCGCTAAAGCTTCGGCGAGCAAAGAAAGGCGCAAAGAGTGCAAATAAACCAATGCAATTCTTTGCGTCTTTCTGTGTCCGCTGAAGCTTTAGCGAAAGCGGGGCGGTTCTGCATTTATTTCCGCTTGTAGAAATACAGATATACTTTTTTACCCAGGGTGCGCTCGCTGATGGTATAGAATCCAGAGCCATTGGCCGCCCAGGTGATGGCCTCACCCTGTGGCTCGGGATCGTAGTCGACTTCATTGGGGATTTTTGCCAGGGCCTTCTCGATCGACTCGTCTTGTTTTGCTTTCCAGTAATAGATGTGTTCGTAGTTCTTCATCAGGATCTCGTCGCCTTTGGAAGAAATACTGGCGGAAACGATTTGAGTGATTGGCAAAGAAATTTTTTTCTGCGCCACCAGCGTGTCAGTTGTTGACTGCGGGAACGGCAGCTCATATACGAACACGGGCTTTTCGCGCTTAGACACTACATAAAGGCTCTTGCTCTTCGGATCGATCATCAACGCTTCGGAATCTTTCTGCCCATCGGCCAGGCGGAACGTGATGGTGTCGAGCGCTGTGATCTTGGCGATTTTTTTTGGATTCAGATCGGGCTCTTCAAAACGGTAGATGTATTTGAGGGGATAGATAGCGTCGTTGTCGCCAATGTCGCCCACATAGACATACGACTTTGCCGGGTCGGGTCCCGGGCCTACGGCGATGTCTTCCCAGTCGCGGTTGTAGGCGGGCAGTATGCAGGTGAGCTTCAGGTGAAGGGTTGTATCGACCAGAAAGATCTCCGCTCCATTGCCACTGTCGTTGTGGGTCCACAACAAGCCGGGATGTTTGTGGCTGGCCACGAGGCCCGACAGCTCGCCCAGTTTTTCGTGGGTGAGTTCGGCCAGGCGCTTGGGTGGCATAAAAGCGTAGGTAGCATTTTGAGTGGGGGTGCGGCTGTGGCAGGAGATCACCAGGATCATCAACACAAAAAGAACATGCTTCATCACGCAATCGCTAAGTAAGGCACGAAGAAAGGAATTTCCCCAGGCAATTCGAAGCACTTTTTGTTAACAAATCATCAGTAATCGTTGCCGGATGCTGGCCGCTTCCCCACCCGTGGAACATGCATTGGAATTGTCGCGCCCATGGTCTATTTTCCATAAACCTAACCTGAGCTGTCATGCGTGCAAAACTTATTCTGTTGTTCGCGGTGGTCCTCGTCACCCAACAATGCTCCTCGCCCCCGGGCGCTTCTGTTCCAAAATTTAAGATCTCCTTCACCAAAGAAATGAGCGACCAGGCCCAGGACGGCCGGCTGCTGCTGATGCTGGCCAACAACAATGCCTCGGAGCCCCGCACTCAAATTGGCGACGGCCTGAACGCCCAACTCATTTTTGGAGTGGACGTGGAAGGCATGAAGCCCGGCGACGAGATCACGATCGATGCGTCGGCCTTCGGATTCCCCAAGCGTAGCCTGGCCGACGTTCCCGCAGGAAAATATTTCGCACAGGCGCTCATCAACCGCTACGAAACCTTTCATCTGAAAACGGGCCACACCGTGAAGCTTCCCCCCGACCAGGGTGAAGGCCAGCAATGGCAAAGCAAGCCGGGAAATTTTTACAGCAAGCCCATTGAAGTCAACATCGATCCGACCAAACCACAAACGGTAAAGCTGGTGATGGATCAAAAGATCGCGTCCATCGAACCACCAAAGGACACGCGCTACATCAAGCACATCAAAATCCAAAGCAAGTTGTTGACGGAGTTCTGGGGCAAGCCCATGTATCTCGGCGCCAACGTGCTCCTTCCCGAAGGCTTTGACGAACACCCCAACGCGCACTACCCGCTCATGATCTATCACGGCCATTTCCCCGCCGACTTCGGGGGCTTCAGTGAGACCCCACCCGACCCGAAGATGGACACCACCGACTATGCCGCACGCTTCGGCATTTATGGCTATAACAAATTCCAGCAACAGGAAGCCTACAACTTCCACCAACAATGGAAAAGCAAAAATTTTCCGCGCTTCCTCATTGTAGAGATCCAACATGCCAATCCATACTACGACGACTCGTATGCCGTGAACTCTGCCAACCTGGGGCCCTATGGCGATGCCATCATGAAAGAGCTTGTGCCCGAGATCGAAAAACAATTCCGTGGCATTGGCCAGGGATGGGCGCGTTTCACCTACGGGGGGTCTACGGGCGGCTGGGAAGCGCTGGCCGTGCAAATGTTCTACCCCGACGATTTCAACGGCTGCTTTGCGGCATGCCCGGACCCCATCGACTTCCGCGCCTACTGCCTGGTGAACATCTACAAAGACAAGAACGCCTATTGGTACGATGCGCCGTTCAAAAAATTGCCAAAGCCTTCACACCGGAACTACCTCGGCCAGATCCAATCGACCATGGAAGAAAGCAACCACCTGGAGCTGGCCCTCGGCACCAAGTCGCGTTCCGGACAGCAGTGGGACATTTGGGAGGCAGTGTATTCACCCCAGGGAGAAGACGGCTATCCGAAACGCATCTTCGACAAATTAACCGGCGAGATCGATCCGGAGGTGGCAGCTTACTGGAAAGAGCACTACGATCTGCGCCATATTCTACAACGCGATTGGGCTACGCTGGGTCCCAAACTGAAAGGCAAGATCCATATCTACTGTGGTGATATGGACAACTATTATCTCAACAACGCTGTCTACCTCATGGAGGATTTCCTCAAGAAGACCAACAATCCTTTCTACAACGGCGAGGTGGACTATGGCGACCGCGCCGAACATTGCTGGAACGGCGACCACGAAAATCCCAACTATGTTTCACGCCTTCGCTACAACACCATGTACCTGCCAAAAATATTGAAGCGCATCCAGGAAAGCGCACCCAAAGGCGCCGACACAAAGAGTTGGCGCTACTAAAAAACACGAAAGCCGGCTACAAGGCCGGCTTTCTTATTTCATATATAAATGATTTCAGGGATTGGCAAAGACGATTTGCCAGCTTAATGAAGCGGGCGCATATCCCATTTTTAAGGCATGGTCATTCCAAAAAGGCCGGTGTAAAGCCCAACCATGATGGCTACAACAATCCCAAGGATCAATAAAATTCTGCGTTTTGTAAACATGTGCACGAGGGTCATAATTTCTAGACACGAAAAGTAGTGGAAAGGTTGGAGCCCACCCACAAATTTTCAATGACCCGTCCATTCCGACAACTGAACCGCCGAAAGTGTATGCTGAGGTGAAAATAGTCCTGAGTCCTGAGTCCTTAGTCCTGAGTCTTGAGTATGATGGCCTTTCGGTTTTACTCAGGACTAACTACTAAAGACTAACTACTCTTTCGTAGAGTAACCCTTGTTGATACCTTTTTCCACGGCGGGTATTCCCTTGCGCATCCACTCGGGCATGGGTGCGCCTTTCAGGTAGTGATCGAAGAACTGGCCCATCCGGATCTGGAAGTCGATGCGGTTTTCGCGTTTCACGGGCCAATGGGGTTCGCCGTTGTAGTTGAGCATCCAGGCCGGTTTGTTGAGACGGCGCAGGGCCATGTACATTTCAATTCCCTGGTACCAGGGCACGTGGCCGTCGGCGTCGTTGTGAAGCAGCAACAGGGGTGTTTCGATCTTATCGGCAAAAAAGATGGGTGAGTTCTCCACGTAGAGTAGCGGCTTCTCCCACAGGGTGGCGCCCAAGCGGCTCTGTGAATGTTCATACTGAAACATCCGGCTCAAGCCCGTCTCCCAACGGATGCCGCCATACGCACTCACCATGTTCGACACCACGGCGCCCGCCTCGGCGGCTTTGAAGAAGTTGGTGCGCGTGACGAGATAGGCCGTTTGATAGCCGCCCCAGCTGTGACCTTGCAGACCCACATTTTTTTCATCCACAAAACCCTGCGAAAGCAATTTTGTGACGCCAGGCATAATGCAGTTGTACGCGCTCTGGCCGGGATAGCCAATGCGGTAAACAATATCGGGGACGAAAATGATGTAGTCGTTGCTCACATACATCGAACGGTTCACCGACGAGCGCAGGGGCTCCGGTGCCACATAGGTGTGGATGCCGTCGCTGTTTTTTTCGTAGTAGTACACGATCATGGGGTACTTCTTCGACGCGTCGAAATTGTCAGGCTTGTAGAGGAGTCCTTTCAGGGGAACATTATCCAGCGAAACCCAGTCCACGATCTCCACCGTGCCCCACTTGTATTGCTTCATCTGCGGGTTGGCATCCGACAGTTTTTTTGTCGACGATGCCGTAAGGTTCACATCCGAAGTCCACACGTCGGGGAATTCGCGAAAATTTTCGCGCGTAAAAATAAGCCGGTCTGCGTTCTTGGCTTTTGTCGTAACGGCATAGCGATGGTCGCTCATCAACAATTTGGTGAGCTTGTTGTCTTTCAGCGAAAGCTTGTAGTAGCCGGATTGCTTTGTGTCCTCGTTGAAAGCCGACAACAGCAGTTCCTTCGCCGGGTCGATGAAGCGCTCTTCAGGATCGAGGCGAATGTAGCGGAACGCCAGCTTTTGTTGCCGGCCGATCTTGGTGACATTGACCGGGGCGATCTTATTTTCGGGGTCAAGCGACCAGATGTCATAGCGATCGTACACCAGTAGCGCAGCATCGTTGGCGGTCCAACCGAGAATGCCGTAAGCCGAAGAATAGTCAGGGGTGTCGTTTTCTTCGTCGGCAAAAGAGGTCTTCAGCGATTTCGTGAGGGCTACTGTTTTTTGCGTGGCGACGGAATAACTATACCACGTCGTGTCCTCCAGGTTAAACCAATATGCATATTTCCCTTTCGCGGAAAGATTGGGGTTCCCTTTGACTTTTGAGATCACTTGCAGACGCGCGCCGGTGCTGAGATTCAACACGTAGGCATCGCTGAACCCAGAGGGATCATAAAAATCGGACCAGCGATAGTTGATGTCGGATGTGGCCAAGGCGATGTTGGCGTTGCCTTCATCGGCTACCGCCACGGTGGGGATGTCTTTGTTGGCGAGTACGACCAGCTTTTTATCTTGAAGGTGTACCACCGCCGCGAAGGCTTGCTTGCGCGTGGCATCGAGTTGTTTATTTTGTTGCGTATACAACACACTGTCGCGGGCGCTCCAGATCTCGACGCTCACAATTTCCTCCGGCAGCAAGGTGGTGTCTTGCACCACCGGTTGGGGGTTCACGCCGAGATAAAGTTTTGTTCCGTCTTTTGAAAAATAGGGCGTGCTGTGTTCGCTCACGATCCACTTGGCGGGAAGCGATGCCGAGGTTTCGTCGGCCAGGATGGCGGCTTTGGGTTCGCCGGTTTTCCAGGAATAAAGTTTCGGATAGCGCAGGGGCGCCTTGGTCGTGTCCAGGTCGGCGACAAAGGCGACTTGCGTTCCGTCTTCGTTTATGGAAAGGTTTTTGAATTTCTGTTTGCTCTTTCCTTCCAGCAGTGCGGTCAGCTTCTCTTCTTTTAAGTCGAACCAATAAACACCCGCCTTCATGCTGCTGTCGTTGCCGGTGGTGGTCAGGAGCAGGCCCTGGCCGTATTTGGCGAGCGCATACTCTTTTACAAAACCGAATGAAAATTCCTTGCCATCGGCAAGCCGCTTGAGCTTCAGCGTGTAGCCGTTGGTGTCGTTGTTCTTTTTGGCAGGTTTGGGTTTTACTTCTTTCTTTTTAAGGGTGTCGGGCAGGGTCTTTGGTTTCTCCTCCGGCTTTTTGTCTTCGGGTTTGGGCTTTACATCTTTTTTTGCTTCGAGCTGGTAGGCGATCCATCCACCCTCTTTCTCCGGAATTTTATAGGACTTCACTTCCGCGATCTTCTCCGTCTTCCGGGAAGCAAACGAATAAACACCCAATGAATCTTTCGGCAGGTCTTCCTTTTTCTTTTTCTGACGCCGCAATTCCTTCACTTGTTGAACCGGAGGCTTGATCTTAAACACAGCATATTTACTGTCGGCCGTCAGATTTATTTCGGCAGCGCGGCGAACAGAGTCCTGCGCATTGGCTTTCAGATGATAGAACACCACCTTGCCGTCGCCGTCCTGCGGATTTATGGTGAACGCCACCACACCGCCATCGGGGCTGATGGCTTTGTAGGGGATCTCCTTCCAGATTGCAAAGGCCTCGGCCGTGAGTGCTTTCTTGGGTTGAACAACGGACTTCTTTTGTGCCGACAGTGGCAAGCAGGCCACCAGGAGGAGCGCTGCCGTAAACAGTTTATTCATGGGTGATAATTTTGAAGCCGGAGCCGTGCGTGTTCACAGCCCCGTGATGCATAACGTCTATTTAAATTTTATACAAAAGCGCTCTGTCCTGTGATGGCCCGGCCGACGATGAGGGTGTTGATCTCTTTTGTTCCTTCGTAGGAATAGATCGCCTCCGCATCGGCCACAAAACGGGCGATGTCATTTTCAATCAGAATGCCGTTGCCCCCAAACAGTTCGCGGGCGTGGCTCACAATGTCGCGGGTGCGCAAGGTGCAAAATACTTTTGCGAGCGACGCATGCTCGTCGGTGAGCCGGCCACTGTCCTGCAACTGCGAGAGGCGGCACACCATGGTTTGCATGGCGGTGAGGTTGCTCAGCATCATCACCAAAAGATCCTGCACCATCTGGAAGCTGCTGATGGTCCGGCCGAATTGTTTGCGCTCGTTCGTGTAGCGCAGCGCGCTTTCATAGGCCCCGCGGCCACAACCCACCGCTTGCCACGCAACACCCGCACGGGTCATGCGCAACACTTTGGCCGTGTCCTTAAAGCCGTTTGCCTCCTGCAGGCGGTTGTATTCGGGCACCTCGCAGTTGGTCAATGTGATCAGCGCATTTTGCACGATCCGCAACGCCATCTTTCCTTTGATCTTTTCGGCCTTAAAACCCGGTGAGTCTTTTTCTACGATGAAGCCTTTCACATTGCCATCGTCCAGGTCGCGTGCCCAGATGATGATGACGTCGGCAAACGTGGCGTTACCGATCCATTTTTTTTGTCCGTTGATGATCCACTTATCGCCATTCCGTTTACAGGTGCACGTAAGTCCACCGGCCGCACCGCTGCCCACTTCGGGTTCCGTCAGACCAAACGCGCCGATCAGCTCCATGCGTTGCATGGGGGGCAACCATTTTTGTTTCTGCTCTTCCGATCCACAATAGTATATGGAACCCATCGCCAACCCGCTCTGCACACCAAAGAAAGTGGACACCGAGCAATCTACCCGGGCCATCTCCATGGCCAGGAAGCCTTCCAGCAGCGACGACTTTCCGGGGCAACCATAGCCCTGATAGGTGAGCCCACAAATGTTGAGCTTGGCCAATTCCGGGATGATCTGGTGTGGGAATTCATCTTTCAACCAATACGAATTCACGATCGGCCGGATTTCTTTCTGCATGAACTCACGCACCTGCATGACGATGGCTTGTTCGTCAGGCTTCAAGAGATCGTGCAAATCGTAGAAGTCGCCGTCAATTTCGGGGAACTCGTGTTTCTTCTTGCCGCCCTCCATGAATTTGATCAGCTTCTGCAGATCTTCTTCCTTCATACTGCTCACCAACCCCACCATTTTGTTGAGGTCTACTTTTTGCGAGAGTCTCCCGATCTTTTCCAGGTCGAGCGTCTGCAAAAGGCCCAGGGTCGATTTGAATTTCTTGATGATAGACATAGTGGAAGCGTTAAGGTTTGAGGGACGTATGCGGGAACATTTGGTTATTTCAGCAATTTGTCGAATGTGTTGGTCGCCACGAAGTGATAGTTCGGCCGCGCCTTCTGATAGATGGCTTGTGCTTTTTTCTTCCCTTCCGGTGTCTTCACCAACTCGTTGTACAGCGGACTCAGGAATTTGCGACGGCCATTGTGGACCAGGAAGTCCTCCAGTTTCGTCTCCGCAGGCGTGTAGCCGAAGCGTATGGTCTTGACCAGCCAGGCGGTAACAATTTCAGAATTGCCCGAGGCCGTGAAGTGACCAAAAGCATCCAGCGCTTTCAATTGTGCCGGTGACAACGTGTCGGGAAGATTTTTGATAAAGTGAAGCCACTCGTGCGTGCTCCATGGTTTAGCTACTGCTTCATCGGCTTTTCCGGTGGCTTTCCATTGGGCCAGGAACGCGTCCACTTTCGCGAAACGGTCCGACACGGGCACGGGGCAATTTTGAGGCAGTCCTTCGGTAAAGATCCAGGCGGTGAAGTTTGCGTCGTCTAACGCAATCGAGAATTTGTCTTTATAATAGGTTTTGATATAGCGTATGAAACCATCGGTGTCCACGCCGTGAAAGGCATTCGCCGTGAAGTAATCTTTCAGGAAGGCGTCGAACTTGTCGCGGCCGTATTGTTCTTCGATCGACCGCAAAAAGAAATAGCCTTTATTATACGCGATGTCGGTCATGCCGTCGTCGGGATTGCGCCCCTCGAGGTCCAGTTTCAGTTTGGTGTCGCCATAAAGGTTGTCGGCTTTCAGCGCAGCGATGGTCTCCTTCAATTCCTGGAGCGACAGTATGGCCAGCATTTCGGAGTAGTCCTTGCCATACAATTTCTCCATGATGCGGTGTTCGAAATAGACGGTGAAGCCTTCGTTGAGCCAGAAGTCGTTCCACGTCGCGTTGGTCACCAGGTTGCCCGACCAACTGTGGGCGAGTTCGTGCGCGATGAGCGAAGTGAGCGAGCGATCGCCGGCCAGTATGGTGGGCGTTGCAAACGTGAGTCGCGGGTTTTCCATGCCCCCGAACGGAAAGCTGGGTGGCAGAACGATCACATCGTAGCGTTCCCAAGGATAAGCACCATACAACTCTTCTGCCCCTGCAATCATTTTTTCCATATCTACCAGTTCCCACGTGGCGGTGTCTACCACCGAAGGTTCGGCATAAACACCACTGCGGGCGCTGACCGGTTTGAAGGCTATATCCCCCACCGCCAACGCCAACAGGTATGACGGTATGGGTTGCTTCATTTCAAAATGATAGGTACCGCTCTCATTCTTTTGTTGTGGATTGGAAGCGCTCATAAGCGCCAAAAGTTGTTTGGGCACGGTGACGTCGGCCTCGTAGGTGAACCGGACGCTGGGCGAATCCTGGCAAGGCACCCAGCTCCTGGCCAAGATCGCTTCCGACTGTGTGAACAAAAATGGCTCGTGCTTGCCCGCGGTTTGTGCCGGCGAAAGCCATTGCAACGCTTCTGCGCCAGGTGTGGTTTGATAGGTGATGTTCACCGTCTTCACACCGGGCCGAAGGAGAACGGCCAGCGGCTTCCCTAACAAACTGTCGGGGTTGCCCAATTTGAAGTCGGCCGGCTTGCCGTCGTCAAAGGTCACGCTATCGAT
>CBIHQM010000132.1:0-14170 GCA_966211885.1 uncultured Chryseolinea sp. | reverse complement strand
AAGTGGCTGTTGACGGAAACGCGGCGTATAAAATTCTAGCGGAAGTGTACAGAAAGTCGATAGAAGGAAGGAACATTGGTCATTTTGGGAAAGCTTTTTATCGACAGATCTCATTTATGGATGATACGCCTATCGAATTGCTGGAAGGATTCTATGATACAGAATTCAATAACAATGGCATTGTGGCATGGGAAATTAAAGAAGGGAGATTTGCCAAGAAGGCAGAAAAAGGGAGTTTGGACTTTTTGAATTTTTCGACGTTCACATCGGGAATGGCAATTTACCAGGAGCGGCCAAGGCCTATAATGCTGCCGTTAAGCCGGGACGGACTTGAACAATATGATTTTGACATCCTGAATATTTATAACGAGAATGATCGCGAGCTAGTGGAGATTTTGTGCAAACCTCATCCCCATGCGTCGAAGGCGGTATTTGAGGGGACATTGTTCATCGACAATACGTTGAAGCAGGTTCTGAAAGTAAGCGGTCAAATGGTCCTGGGAAACAGTGGCCTTGAACTGACCTACGAACATAAATCGATACCTTATCGTGACGCCGTATTGGGCATTGAAATAGCGTATGCAAACCCCCAGATGGGTCAACTGATGCTCTCGTATATTAAAGCGAGTTTGAAATTTTTATACAGCGTCGAATCTGTGCAGCATACCGCCGAGATTAATTCGCTCTATGCCTTGTATCTGCATCAATCATCATTGCAAAATGCGAGGCTCAAAAAAGCTAAAAGAAACGTAAACGACCTGAAGATAATACAATCGGTACATTACAATGCGGAGTTTTGGAAGGATAACCCGATCGTTAAGCGAACACCCGTGGAGGAAGATATCGTTCATTCTTTTGAATCCCGCGGAGCATTCGGAAATTATGGCCAGGATCACTGACTGCCAACGTTACCGCCATTTTTAGCTAATAAAAATGAGGTAAAATAAACCTCGAAATTTAGTAGATTTAAGTGACCAGCAGGAGCTAGACATACGGTAGCTATGCTTTTTGCGTTACTAAACGGTCTATGCAAGAGGTAATGAACGAGGATGAATCTCCTGAAGTAAAATGGTATACCATCCGGAAACTGTGGCCCCTTTTGGTGAGCCTCGGTAGCGCCATGGTCATGTTGCTGGCATTTTTTATACCATCGGTCCAGGATCAATGGGATCGGTATCAATCGCGTGAAGTCATCCAACAATACGAGCACCTCGGCGATCAGTTTTTTGAAGAAGAACGGTTCGACATGGCTGAAAAGGCTTATGAGAAGGCCTTCGAAATGTCGGAAGAAAAGCGCCTCGACATTGAAGTGAAACGGCTCAACGCCAAAGTGAACCGGGTGAGCCTCGAACCCCAGTGGGGCGCCAAACCGCCGGAAGATATCCAGGACATCGACTTTCAATTTCTTCTCCACCTCCAAAAAGACAAAGCCGATCCAAAGCAGCGTGTCTTCATACTTAACAGCTATGGCATCTATCTCTCCGGCGTGGGCCGAACGGCCGACGCGCGTGCTGCCCTGGAAGAAGCGCTGCAACTGGATCCCAACGATGTGTTGGCCTATGTCAACCTGGGGAATCTGTTCGATCAAATGAAAGAGAAAGCGGAGGCGGAAAAATATTACAAGAAGGCATTGGCCCTGCAACCCACCAACATCCAGGCCCACTATAACGCCGGACTTCTCTATGCCGAGCAGAACCGATGGCCGGAAGCCGTAAAAGAATTTGAAAGCGCACAAGCGCAAGAGCCAGACGATGCCGACATCGCCCGTGAACTTGCCCATGCGCGCCAGCATAACGAAGCAACACCCTCCCCCGCGCAACCTCCCGGCAATAAATAAGCAATTCACTTTAACGCCAGTCCAACATGTCAGGCACGACACACGCTAGCAAAAAGCAGGTATGGAAGAACATCTTCCGCATCATCATTCCGCATCGTAAAAGATTTCTCATCGTAGTGGTCATCGGCTTGCTCAGCACCGGCGCCAACCTCATCGAACCGCTTGTCTACCGCGAGGCCATCAACGACGTGGCGGGTTTGTTTGTGCAACGCGCCAAGGACGAGACACGCAAAACGCTTTCCGCCGATAGCCTCGATACCGGCGACGACGACGATCCGATCAGCAAGCTCATCGAGAAGGCCACTACTCCGGCTGTAAAAGAGTCGCATGGCAAAAACTATGTTGCTGCGCGCACGCCTCAACAAGCGCTGGAAACGCTGTTGTGGGCCGTTGCTATCATCTTTGCCGTGAACTTACTGGGACATGTGCTTTGGTTGATTGGCGATAACATGAACGTAAGATTGTCCTGCAAGATCGAGCAGGGGTTTATTCAAAATACGTTTGCGCACGTGCTGAAGCTGCCGTTGTCTTTTTTTAGTAAGCGGTCCAGTGCTGCCCTTAGTAAACAGATCAACCAGTCGGAAGAAGTGTCGGCCATCGTGAATGGATTTTCACAGGAGATTTTGCCGGAGGTGATCAGTTTGGTTGGGATCCTGATCATTATGTTTTGGCAAAATGTGACGCTTACGCTGATTGCGTTGTCGATCATACCGTTTTATTTGCTGATAGCCTGGCGTTCTGCCAACCGCCTGGAAACGGGTCTGTCAAATTACTATGAACGCTGGGAAGAAGTTTCCTCGCGGATGCAGGATGCTTTGGGGGGGATCAAGACGGTGAAGCTTTCGGGTGCTGAGGATCGCGAAGTGAAGGCCTTCCATACCATTTCGGATAAAGCCTATCGGGATTATGTAACGCGCAGCAAGCTGGCCAACAAGTATGTCTTTTGGGAGAACATCCTCACCAAATTTGCCAGCGCGCTCGTGCTGGGCTATGGCGGCTACCTCACCCTGGAAAATCAATTGACTCCCGGCGATGTCGTGATGTTCGTAGCCTACCTCGACCGGCTCTACGATCCCATCGACACGTTGTCTAGCCTGTGGGTGAACCTGCAACAGAACGTGGCCTCCATTGCCCGCGCGTTCAATTTATTGGACAATGGGCAAGGCGAGAAAAAAGGAAAACCCTTAACGATGGAACACGGCCGCGTAGAATTTCGTGATGTCCGTTTTGGCTATACACCGGAAAAAGAAGTGTTGAAAGGAATTTCTTTTACACTGGAACCCGGAAAAATGACGGCCTTGGTTGGAACATCGGGTGCGGGGAAAACCACCACGGTAGATTTGCTCATGAAACTCTACGAACCGCAGGGAGGAACGATCCTGATCGACGGTCACCCACTGGCAGACCTGGATCCGTCTTCGGTGCGTCGCAACATTGGCATGGTCGCCGCCGACGGCGCCATTTTCCGCGGCACCCTGGCGGACAACATCCGCTACAAACGCCACGATGCCACGCTCGAAGAAGTGAAGGCTGCTGCTGTTGCCGCCGGCATGCAAAGCACCTTGCAGCGCCTGCCCGATGGATTGAAAACCAAGGTTGGCGAAAGTGGGTTTGGCTTGTCGGTGGGAGAGCGGCAGCGCGTGCAAATTGCCCGCGTGTTAGTGGCCAAACCACGCATCCTGGTTTTGGATGAGGCCACGGCAAACCTCGACTACGCCACCGAAGCCGAAGTGAAACGGACCATCAACGAGATCCGAAAAGAAAACACCGTCATCGCCATCGCGCACCGCTACTCCATGATCCGCGACGCCGACCATGTGCTCGTGCTCTCCGACGGCCAGGTGATCGAAGCCGGCACCCCCGAGGAACTGATCTCCCAAAACGGATGGTTCGCCCGCTTTGCTCAAGCCCAAAATGACCCCGAGCCTGAAGAAGCTACCGACAATGAGGAAGTGGAGGACGAAGAGGAAACAAAAGACGAGGAAACGGGAACCGATGCGTCATAAAAAAAACCTGGCGAGAGCCGCCAGGCTTTTTTCACAAAACAAAAACAAAGATCAGTATCAGGTAGCAGCCCAGGCTCTATCGCCTTTCTTATAGGGATAAGCGCCATCGTATCTTCCGGGTACGGGCAAAAAGCGAAGCGCCTTGGTCGATCCAACTTCAGAAGTGAAGTAGCCCCACAACGTGAGTTGCTTCATCAGCGTGAAGTAGTGTTGAGGGTCCTCTTCTTTTTTGCTCGCCAGGTAATCCTTGGCTTCCTTGTCGACCTCCACCAGCAAGTCATGTTTCTCCGTGGCGGAGAGTGACATGAAATCTTTGGAGAATTTTTTATTCGACGCTTCGTTCAGTTTGCCGATGCCATCCATAAAGATCTTCTGATCTTTTTCTTCGTAGCAATCGGAAACGATGGTCTTCATGAATTCGCCAATCTTGGATTCCTTTGCACCGGGCGACGCAGCCGACGTGGGAAGAATGGTCTCACCCACTTCGTCGAGGAAGGAAATGGTCTCGGGCGTGAAGGTGCTCCCTGTCGCCGCCACTTCCGATTTTTTTGCACATCCGCTCAGGAAAGCCTGGGAGCCTACAACGGTTCCTCCCAGGATCAGGCCTACGCGTGCTATAGCATCTCTTCTATTCATAATGCTTTCAAAAATTAGATGTTCATTTTCTTTAATTCTTTCACAGCGTGGTCTGCGGCGCGTGCCGTAAAGGCCATATAGGTGAGCGAAGGATTCTGACAGGCAGCCGAAGTCATAAACGATCCGTCCGTGATGAACACGTTCTGAGCATCCCAAACCTGGTTGAACTTGTTCAGTACCGACGTTTTAGGATCCTTGCCCATACGGGCCGTTCCCATTTCGTGGATACCGCGGCCGGGTGTGCCGTCGCCGATTTTGCCCGTCACGTTCTTCACGCCGGCGGCTTCGAGCATTTCAAGCCCGTCGTTGAGCATGTCCTGGCGCATTTTGTTTTCGTTCTCTTTCAGCTCGCAGTCGATCGACAACACGTTCAGTCCCCACTTGTCTTTCTTGGTTTTGTCGAGTGTGGCTTTGTTGTCGTGGTAGGGAAGGATCTCGCCGAAGCCACCGATGCCCATGGTCCAGGGTCCGGGTTCGCTCAGCGCTTCTTTGTATTCCACGCCGATGCTGTACTCGGCCACATTGCGGCCCCATCCTTCGCGGCTGGCACCACCCTGGTAGCCGAAGCCACGGATGTAGTCGCGTTTCTCGCCGTACATGTTGCGGTAGCGGGGGATGTAGATACCATTGGGGCGGTTGCCAAAAACGTATTTGTCTTCGTAGCCGTCCACGTGTCCGTGCGAGTAGACACCGAGGTGGTGATCCATCAGGTTGTGACCCAGTTCGCCGCTGGTGCTGCCCAAGCCTTCGGGCCAAACATCGGTAGCGGAGTTCATGAGGATCCACGCAGTGTTGAGCGTAGAGGCATTCAGGAAGATGATCTTGGCTTTGTACTCGTAGGTTTGGTTGGTCTGTGCATCCAACACCTCCACGCCGGTGGCCTTCTTCTTGTCTTTGTCATACAGCACCTTGGTCACGATGCTCCAGGGACGCAGGGTCAGGTTGCCCGTTTTTGTTGCGGCGGGCAAAGTGGACGACTGCGTGCTAAAGTATCCTCCAAACGGGCATCCCAAACCACACTTGTTGCGGTACTGGCATTGTGTACGACCGGCGAGCGGGCCCGTAACGTGAGCGGCGCGGCCGATGATCATGTGGCGTTTGCCTTTATAATGTTCTTTGATGCGGGCGGCTACGTCCTTTTCCACGACGGTCATGTCCATCGGAGGGAGGAACTGTCCGTCAGGAAGGTGGTCGATACCGTCTTTGTTACCGCTGATGCCGGCGAATTTCTCCACGTAGTCATACCACGGTGCAATTTCTTTGTAGCGAACCGGCCAGTCTATGGCGATGCCTTCTTTGGCGTTGGCATCAAAATCGAGATCGCTGAGGCGATAGCTTTGCTTGCCCCACATGAGGGAACGGCCGCCCACATGATAGCCGCGGAACCAGTCGAAACGCTTCACTTCCGTGTAGGGACAATCTTTGTCGCTGGCCCACCAGTCCGTATTGATTTCATTCAGCGGATAATCACGCTTTAGCACCGGATATTCCTGAACCAGTTTCAACGGTGCTTTGCCGCGATGCGGAAATTCCCATGGTGCCTTGTTGGTCTGGGTGTAGTCCTTCACGTGTTCTATATTCTGGCCACGTTCCAGCATAATTACCTTCAGCCCTTTTTCACAAAGCTCCTTTGCTGCCCAGCCTCCGCTAATTCCCGAGCCGACAACAATGGCATCATAAACATTCTCACTCATAGATTAGACATTTAATGAGGCATATTACGAATAGTTTGTCATTGTTGCATACTGACCGCAGGGTAAATGCGTATGATTTACACTTAAGGTATTCTTGAAGGAAGAAATTGACAGGTAAATAATAAGCGTTCTAAATAAGTGCGCAGGGCACAACGCAGGGCCTGCGAAAATATTCTGATCGCAAACCGAAATTGTTGGACTGGGTTGGATATTGCGCCTGGGGAGATCCTACACCGTAATTTCCCGGAGGACGATCTCGTTGTTCACCACCGAATAGAAAGACGTGGGGATTTCCTGACGCGCTTTGAAGTAGGTGCTGTATTCCGGTGAGAACGTAATGCGGTTTTCCAGGGCCTCATTGTAGTTCCCGGTTAGCGCCATGAACAGCTCGCATACTTCGCGTACCCCAAATTGGGAGCCGTCGTGGGCCGTGGCGTAGTCGGCCAGTTTATTTTCCACCACATAGTTCCGGAACATGGGGTTTGCTTTGCGGCTAATGAGCATCCGAACCCCGCAGATGCGGGCCAGGGAGAGGTCCAGCACGTCGTCGAAGACAAACAGGATGTTCTCGTTCTTCAGCCCGAAGGTTTCCTCGAAATGTTTCAGGGCGATGGTCTTGTCTTTCACCTGGTAGTAGACCCGGTGAAAATGCTCGCGTGCCCCATACCGAAACGAGATCCGGTTCTCTTCCCCGGACAGCACGGCGCAGTAGGGCATCTTCCCGGTGGCCATCCAACTGCTCAGCCGCAACAGGTTGGTGCCCATGGCGTCGGTTTCGCTGAAGGTGCTGCTGCCGTGTTCATTTTTTGATCCATCGTTGAACACCCCATCCCAGTCGAACACAAAGGCCCGGATGTGTTTTAATTTCTCCGCCAGGGTCTCGATCGGTGTAACAAACTGGCCTCCGGGGGTGGTGAAAATTTTTTCGATGTTCTTCATGATGGGGATGGATCAGACAAATAAAATAAAAAGGGCCTGTACCGAAAAGCATGGGATGCTCATTTGATACAGGCCCGGGATAAAATCGCAAAAATTATTTGCTGGCGTTGGCGCGCATATCTTGGATATCGAGCATGCCCACGGGCTTACCGTTGTCGGTCACCAGCAAAGTGTCTACGTTGAATTTCTTGAACAGTGCGTTTGCATCGTTCAACAACGCATCGCCTTCGATGGACACGGGCTTGCCGTATTCGAAGTCCTTCAGGTTCTTCTTCAATACGTCGCGTCCTTCTTGTTGGATCTTTCTGCGGAGGTCGCCGTCGGTGAATACACCCACGAGCGTGCCATCCTTCTTCACTACGGTCACTGCACCAAAGCCGAATTCGGTCATCTTCACGATGGCGTCCACCAGCGGGGTGTCGTCGGTCACGGTAGGGTTCACGGTATCTACCACGTTCTTCACCTTCACGGTCATGAGACGGGTGTGCTCCACGAATTGTTCTGTTCCGACGGTGGTGAAGTTGTTCTCGGTAAGAGCCTTCATGATCTTCCAGGGTGCGGTGATGGTGTGCACGCCCAGGTTCAGGGCATTGCGCACGTGCTCGGCAGTGCGCACCGACGAGAACATTACTTTCGTATCGTATCCATAGTGATCCACGGCAAACACGCATTGCTCCACCAGCGACAAGGCGTCGTGACCTTGATCTTGCAGACGGCCCACGAGCGGGCAAACATAGGATGCTCCGGCTTGCATGGCCATGTAGGCTTGTTGCAGCGTGTACACCAGGTGAACGTTCACCAGCAAACCTTCGCGGCGCAGCATGTTACAGGCGCGAACCCCTTCCAGGGAAACGGGAATTTTGAACACCGTTTTCTTCGGGTCGAGGCCAAGGTCGAGCTGGCGCTTTGCTTCGGCCAGAACTTCTTCAGCGGTATCGCCGAGGGCTTCGATCTGAAGCACGGGAACGATCTTGGAGAGCTTTACGATCAATGAATCGACGTCTTTCACACCACCGCGGTGCATGAACGTGGGAGTGGTGGTAAGTCCGGTGAGAAAGCCGAGCTTGAACGCTTCTTCAATCTCTACGATGTCCGCTGAATCGAGGTATAATTCCATACTTGTATGTTGTTAAAGATAGATGGTTTAATGGTTAAGCGAGTACAACCTCGCGACTGCGATATTTAACTTCCACGGCGTGCATCTCCAGGATGGGTTTCATGAACTCTTCCAGGTCGTATACACACAGCTGGCTGGCGGCATCGCACAAAGCCTTTTCCGGCTCGGGGTGCGTTTCGATAAAGACACCGTCAACACCCGAGGCCACACCGGCACGGGAAAGCACAGGCAGGAATTCGCGCGCACCACCTTTGGCGTCGGCGCTGGGAATACCATACTTGCGGATGGAGTGCGTCACATCGAACACCACCGGGTAACCGATCTTGTTCATATGATAGAAGCTGCGGGGATCAACGATAAGATCGTTGTAACCGAAGGTATAACCGCGCTCGGTCAAAATGATGTTGTCGTTGCCGGCTTCCAGGCACTTGCCTACGGGGTGCTTCATGTTGTCGGGCGACAAGAACTGGCCGTGTTTGATGTTGATGGTTTTGCCCGTCTTGGCTGCGGCTACCATCAAGGTAGTTTGCATACACAGGTAGGCAGGGATCTGCAACACGTCCACCACATCACCGGCGGCTTTGGCTTGGTCTGGGTAGTGAATGTCGGTGAGGATGGGGAATCCGAATTGCTCGCGCACCTTGGCCAGGAGCTTCACGCCCTTGTCCAGTCCAGGACCATCATAATATTTCACGCTGCTACGGTTGTCTTTTTGAAAAGACGACTTGTAGATAATCTTAATATTCAACCGCTCGGAAACTTCTTTCAGCTTCTCGGCAGTTTTCATCATGATCGATTCGTCTTCAATTACGCAGGGGCCGGAGATGAGAAACAACTCATCCGCGCCACACTCGATGTTTCCTACTTTAACTATTTTCTTACTCATGGTCTGCGAGCTTTATGGTTATTAGATTATAAACGTTTGAATAATTCTTTGATCGTATCCAGGGTGATCTTGTCTTTCCAATCCAACCCGATGGCGTGATTCCACATGTGCGGAAGGTTGTATGACACTTCGGCCATTTTCGTGATCGTCTCGTCCGACCACTCCTTCGCCAGCCCTTGTGGCAACGTGATGTTATGCTTCTTCAGCATTTTCTTGAAGTCGGCAACACCTTGCGGATAATAATCATGAAGGTGATTGAAAGCAAGACAGTTGGCGTAGCAATGCCGTGTTCCCAGTATCTTCGAAAGTCCATAGGAGAGGGCGTGACATACGCCGACTTCGGAGTAGGTGAGGCTCAAACCGCCCATCAGCGAAGCGACCATCAGCTTCTCGTCGTTCTCAGGAGTTTGTCCGCTGCCTTCGTTCAGGTAAACATCTTCACAAAGTTTCATCGACTGTTCCGCGAACGCGTGGCTATACACATTGTTGTAGATACCGTTCTCGGATTCGACACAATGGATGTAGGTATCCATACCAGTGTAGAACCACCAATCGCGCGGCACACTGGCAATGAGATCGGGATCCAACACCACTTGATTGAACACGGTCCACTCGCATTTCAAACCAAGCTTCTTCACGGGGCCAGTCAACACAGCGGTCATCGAAACTTCGGCGCCGGTTCCGGAGATGGTGGGAACGCCTACGTGATAGATGCCGGGTTTCTTTATCAAATTCAATCCTTGATACAACGTGGAGGAACCTTCGTTGGTAAACATCAATGACGCTGCCTTCGCAATGTCCATGATGCTTCCTCCGCCGATGCCCACGATGCCAGCGGGCAAGCCATTCTTGGCCAGGATGTCGTCGCGCATGGCGTCTATCTGTTCCGTGGTGGGCTCGTGTTTGTCCACATCGATGAACATGACGACGTCGCCAGGTTTTTGCGGGATCTGGGAGGCCAGGGGTTTGCCTTTAAAATATTGATCCACCACGAAGACCATGAACTTGTCGTTGTCACCGCGCCGTTCGTTGAGAATGTCGCCGAGTTGTGCAAAGGCACCCCGGCCGAAAACCGTTTTTTCTATTCCTTTGAAATTCTTATGCATGCACAGTAGATAAAGCTTGTGTTACACTTTTTGAAATGCCATCGGCCAGAGCGCTCAATTGTTCCGGCGTCCAGGTGACGCGGATGCCGAACGAGATCAAGCGGCCCACTACATTTTGAGATACGGGCAACTTCAGGTTCTTGTAATCCTGAGGCGCACCCAACACGTTGATGGGAAGATTGGCCGCCACGCGGAGGTCTTTCAAGTGATCCCACTGATTGATGAAGTGATACATGTTGGTGAACCAGTAGTTGAAACCACCGATGCCGTTTGCGTTCAGGGCGTCAACGGTACGCTTGGCGGTTTCTGTGTCGGGCAACAACAGGTTGAGGAAGGTTGCGGAGTCGCCTTCGGGATCGGCCAATGTGGCGAACCCGATGCCGGGTGTTTTGCGCAGCGCTTCGGTGAGGAATTTTTTGTGCTTGCGATTGGTCTCGCGGATCGATGGCACACGGCGGGTTTGGGCTGCTCCCACGGCGGCATGCAATTCGCTGATGCGGAAGTTGAAGCCGATGATGGGGTGATTTTCCATGCCGCGGTTCGAACCGATGTGGTCGTGGCCGTGGTCGGAATACGTCTCGGCGTGATGATACGCTTGCTCATCGTTTGTGACCAGCACACCACCTTCACCGGCGGTGGCGATCTTGAAGAAGTCGAACGAATAGCAACCGGTCTTTCCAAACAGTCCCACGCTTGTTCCTTTGTAGGAAGCGGCAAACGCCTGACCGGCGTCTTCCACCAGGGTGAGCTTATGGTCCTTGCAAACTTTCAGGATCTCATCCATCCGGGCCATACCACCGCACATGTGCACGAGCAGGACGGCTTTCGTTTTTGGCGTGATGGCTTTGCTGATGCCCTCCGCGCTCAGGCAAAGGGTTTCATCGATTTCGGCAAACACGGGAAGGGCGCCGCAAAAAAGCACGGCTTCCACCGAAGCGATGAAGGTAAAAGGCGGTACGATCACTTCGTCGCCCGCACCGACACCGGCAGCTGCCAGCGCGCAGGCCACGGCTGTGGAGCCGCTGGATACCGCGTGGGCAAACTTGGCGCCGGTGATCTTTTTCACTTCGGCCTCGAAATCGCGCGCCTTCCAGATGTTATTCCGGACGTTTTCGTGATTGTAGCGAAACAAAATGCCGGTTTCCAGCACGTCATTGATCTCTTTTTTCTCTTCGTAACCGAATAATTCAGTTCCTGGCATATGGTTGATTAATAAGGTTTTACTATGAAATCAGACAAGTATTTAGAACGAATGGCCAGAAGCCTCCAGGGCTTCACTTTAGACGAGAAGGAGGCCCCTTACCAAGGCCTCCAAATTTTCCACAATAATATTAAACTTTCAGGTCACCCTTGTCATAAAAGGCCAAATTTTGAGGTCTGGGGCACGAAAGGGCTGGTGGCGGATGGCGTGGATCACCATGCGTGAAAGTCGGGGCAAAAAGCCCCTTGAGGTGGGAAGTTTTTTAGTCTGTCCTAAAGACTGGGTGGAGTTGTGAATGCGGGGTTATGATGGAACGTTCCCTTGCCGCCAGGTCAGGGCTAAAGCCCCTTTGAACCCGTTACGGCCTAACCCCAGCCTAAAGGCTGGGGTTATTAGGAAATGCAGGGTTTGTTTTGAGAAATAAATAATTGGTTAGAGAAAAGAAATAATTGGGTTAGAGAAGAAATAATTGGTTTGAGAAACACATAACCCTTGCCTGTAGGCCTAGTCTATGCACACATATTCGAAGCTAGGGTACAAGAGACCTGAATAACCCCGGCCTTTGGGCCGGGGAATCTCACCGATTATATCAACGGGCTTTAGCCCTGACTTTCCGACCAAGGTGTAACGAGCACAGATCTTCATCAATCAGCCGCCGCCTAGACTAGCCTTTAGGGTAGGGTTATTTCTGCAAGCGACGCGCCCTGTGCATGTGGTAAGCGCTATAGATCGTTGAGGTTTACGATAGATGTAGGCATGGCTGGCATGATTCTAAAGTGGTGTACTCCGAAGCATCGAGGTTGTGACGAAGTGCGTTAGCACGACGGTTGGGAAATGAATAACCCTGGCCTTTAGGCCAGGGTTATTCGGCCTCTAAGCACAGGGCTTTAGCCCTGACCTTGATCGGGGAGAACTGCGATCAGTGTACGGCACTCATCAGCTTCGAGTCCTCCGCAGTGATCTTTACAATGGCATAGCGCTCGACGCCGGTGATCACGATTTCGTCCATAATATCGATGACGTTCTGGTAACGCGATTTGGACGAAGGCTTCACAAACACATACAGCCCTTTCACCGATGCATTTTTTTCTTGTAAGAGCTTGCGTACGCCTTGCGCGGAGTAATCGGTCACCGCTGTGGCAGCAGCACTGGGTTGGCCCATGTACGTGTAGATCTTGTTGTGCTCACCCAAAACCAGCGTCAACGCTTTCTCGTCGGGTATGACCGGCGCCACGGTGTGGATGTCCGCCTTCTCGGGCATGGCTACCTCTTGCACATAGGGTTTGTAGAACGATGTGGTGAGCATGAAAAAGGTGAGGAGCAGAAACGCCAGGTCCACCATGGGCGTCATGTCGATGTGGGTGGAGGCTCGGACACGGCGCACTTTTCCTTGTGCCCCTTCGGACGTGTTGATCATTGCCATAGTCGTAGGTGTTTGGTGAGATTTAGAACTATAATTCCAGGCACACCGAATAGTCACAGAAAAAAACGCGACAAAGTTTTGGTAAATTTTTATCGCAGCAGAATGATTATCTTCCGGCAAAAAATGTAAGGTTCAAATGTCCACGCAACGCCCCATCACCGCTGCCTTACTGGGCAGCGAACTCCAGTTTACCATGTCCCGCAGTAGCGGCCCCGGCGGACAAAACGTGAACAAAGTGAACACAAAGGTGACCTTGAAGCTGGACGTAGCCCAATCGTTTGTGCTCACCCCCGAAGAAAAGGAGATCATCCTCCGCAAACTCGCATCCAAGATCACCACGGAGGGTATATTGGTCATTACCGCGCAAGACAAGCGCTCCCAACTTCAGAACAAAGAAGCCGCGCTGGCAAAATTGGAACAATGGATGACCAAAGCATTCGCCAAGAAGAAAGCGCGCAAAGCCACCAAACCCAGCAAGGGGGCCATCCAAAACCGCATCGATAAAAAGAAAAAAGCTTCGGAAAAGAAGCAATGGCGTCGCAAGATCGAATGAGGAACGGTCCGTTTTTGATGTAGACTAAATGCAATATTGTTGCAATTGTGCAACCACCTGCCTATTTTTGTCCGGAACATTTTTTCATTGTTCCCATTTCTAAAATGAAACATCGCGCCAACGATAAGGGTAACAACACGGGGATAAAGACCTGGGCTGTGCTTTGGTTGTTGGTATTGTATGCCCTCAGTTCGCTGCCCATGGAGGCCGTGCACCGCATGTTGCATGCCCACGCGCCGGCGGTAGTGCATACCGTCAAGGCTGAAAAAGATCCGTGTCACCGCAGCCTTTACCATCGCGACAAGGCGTGCGATCATAAGACACACGTGTCCAGCCTGAAGAAATGTCCGTTATGTCAATTTTCTTTTCATGCTGATCAATGGATGGGCGTGACTTCGCGCTCGGAGCATCATCTTTTGACAGCATCATTCCAAACCCGCCTGGTCCAACTTTATGTTCATCCGTGCGCACTTCCCGGATCCTCACGCGCACCTCCTGTGGGCTGATACGCATTGCGGCGCGTTCCTGAAAAAATGAAACTTCATTTTGTGGAAAGGA
Source organism: uncultured Chryseolinea sp. (assembly GCA_966211885.1). GTDB lineage: Bacteria > Bacteroidota > Bacteroidia > Cytophagales > Cyclobacteriaceae > Chryseolinea. The sequence continues at coordinate 214 of CBIHQM010000132.1, read as the reverse complement.
TTCCCTTTCAATTTTTTCATGCGTCAAAGAAATGTGTAGTCTTTGGCTGTCCGCGACAACGCGTCGTCTCATTCCATTCTTCTTCTTATTAACCTGAAAAACCATCATGAAATTTCATTTCTTTTCTTTTTCCTTTTATGCCATTGTCCTCTTGATGATCGTCAGCGGATGCCATAGCGACGATCCTCAAAAGGAGGACACGCCGGAGTTGATC
>CBIHQM010000131.1:0-14186 GCA_966211885.1 uncultured Chryseolinea sp. | reverse complement strand
GTCGTTGCACTGCAGCTGTCAGACCATGCACTAAAATTCAAAGTCAACAAAAAAACCTCCAGGGATTCCCTGGAGGTTTTTTTATTTGGGATAGTATAAGAATTAATCCTTCACTTCCTTCACTTCCTTTCCCTCCAAAACCTTCGCGGCTTCCGGACCTGCAAGTTTCTCTTTGATCCTCTTTTCCAAATCTTCCATCAGTTCTGGATTGTCTTCGATCAATTGCTTCACGGCGTCGCGGCCCTGGCCGAGTTTATTGCCGCTGTAGGAAAACCATGAACCGGATTTCTGGATCACATTCAATTCAACGCCCAGGTCGACGATCTCGCCCGACTTGGAAATGCCGCGGCCGTACATAATGTCGAACTCTACCACTTTGAAGGGGGGAGCAACTTTATTCTTCACCACTTTCACCTTTACACGGTTACCGGTGATATCGTCGGCAGCTTCCTTGATCTGGCCAATGCGCCGAATGTCGAGGCGCACTGAAGCATAGAATTTCAGGGCATTACCACCAGTGGTGGTTTCGGGGTTTCCGAACATCACGCCGATCTTTTCGCGCAACTGGTTGATGAAAACGCAGGCACAGCCGGTTTTGCTGATGGTACCGGTGAGCTTGCGCAGAGCTTGCGACATAAGGCGGGCCTGAAGACCCATCTTGCTTTCGCCCATTTCGCCTTCCAATTCACCTTTGGGTACCAAAGCCGCTACGGAGTCGATCACAATAATGTCGATGGCGCCGGAGCGGATCAGGTGGTCAGCGATCTCCAGGGCTTGCTCGCCGTTGTCGGGCTGGGAGATCAACAAATTTTCGGTATCGATGCCTAGCTTTTCGGCGTAGGCTTTATCGAAAGCGTGCTCGGCGTCGATGAAGGCCGCGAGGCCGCCGGCTTTTTGGGCTTCGGCGATACAGTGCAGGGTTAGCGTAGTTTTACCAGACGATTCCGGACCGTAAATCTCCGTCACTCTTCCGCGGGGAATTCCACCGATGCCCAGGGCAATGTCTAGCCCCAGCGAGCCGGTGGAAATGGCAGCGACATCGGCAATCTTGTCGTCGCTCAGTTTCATGACCGTTCCTTTGCCGTAGGTCTTATCCAATTTGTCGAGGGTTAATTGAAGCGCCTTCAATTTTTCTTTTGCGTCAGTCATCTCTATCGTTCGTGTTTATAGTTACAAAAATGATTTGGGGTAGCAGGATAAACGTGGAGTTAAACTCAGATAACTCCCTCAGGGTTACGGCCAACTTGCCAAACGTTTACAGACCGGTGAAATTACGACTCTGGCCCTAATTTAAAAACGCGATGCACAAGTATATCAACAGAAAAAATGCATTGATGTTTGCTTTGCTTTAAGGCGATGGAGCTAAGCAAATTTGTTTCAAGCAGTTGACGTTTTTCAGGAATGCCGGTAATAATTCTCCAAACCGTTTATATTGCAGGGTTGATCCGATAGGATAGTAGTGAGTCCTGAGTCTTTAGTCCCGAGATTAATGGTTGGACTCAGGACTAAGGACTCAGGACTAAGGACTAAGGACTAAATCCGAATAGATGCGAAAGCGCGTTGGTAAAATAATCAAGTGGACACTCCTGGGTCTGCTGGCCGTGATCACCGTCCTGGTGGTAGCCTTCTGGGACCTGGTGCGCTATGGCGCCGAGCAAGGCTATGGCCAATGGCACATCGTGTGGAATGCCCGGCCCGTGGAGGAATTCCTGACCGATCCTCAATTCCCGGACTCGCTCAAAGCACAACTCCACCTCATCGAAGAAGTGCGCAAATACGCGATCGATTCGCTCGGTTTGAAAGACACCAGGAACTACAAAACCCTCTACGACCAAAAAGGCGAGGAGGTGATGTGGGTGGTGCTGGCCTGCGAGCCATTCCAACTCAAACCCAAAGAGTGGACGTTTCCCGTGGTGGGCGCGGTGCCCTACAAGGGATTCTTCGACAAGGCCAAGGCCCTGGCCCTGAAAAAGGAACTGGAAGCGGAAGGCTATGACGTCATCATCCGGAATCCGGGTGGATGGTCAACGCTGGGGTGGTTCACCGATCCCATCCTCAGCAAAATGCTGAACCGGTCCGAGGGCGACCTGGCCAACCTCATTATCCACGAAATGTCGCACGCCACCATTTTTGTGAAAGACAGCATCGAGTTCAACGAAAACCTCGCCACCTTCATCGGCGACCGCGGCACGGAAAAATTCCTCGTCGACAAATACGGCCTCCAGGGGAAGGAATACCGCACCTACATGGACGAGGACGAAGATTATCTCAAATTCGTCGACCACATGCTGCGCGGCGCCCTGGCGTTGGACAGCCTCTACAGCACCTTTCAAAAATCCGATTCCCTGGCCTATAAGCGGTTGATGAAGGAAAACGAGATCCGCCGCATTGTCTTCAACCTCGACACGCTTTCCCTGGCATTGACGTCCCGCCCCAGCCAACGCTACAAGGACCGGTTGCCGAACAATGCCTATTTCATGAATTTCAGACAATACCAGGCCAAGCAGGACATCTTTGGCGATGAATGGCGCACACGTTTCCATGGCGATTTGAAGGCCTACATCAAATTTCTCTCTGAAAAATACCCGTTTCTCTGAAGCTTGGGGAACCTGCGACGTTACCGCTCACGGAACTTTAAAACCGAAGAGGAGCGTTTGAATGTTACGGAAAAGAGCGACCGGTTAAGGAATTGTTAAGAAAGATGGCCGCGTTTTTAATGCCCTCTTTTATGGCTAATTTTGTACCAAAGAGTGAAAACTATGGGAAACAAGCAAATGCACAAAGTGCTTGTCGTTGATGATGAAGAGCCGATCTTGGAGCTTCTGAAATACAACCTCGAAAAAAGCGGTTACGAAGTAAAGACGGCTCTTGACGGCACCCGGGCAGTGGACATCGCCCGCAAGTTTGTTCCCGACCTCGTGTTGCTCGACATCATGATGCCCAAAATGGACGGTGTCGAAACCTGCCGCCTGCTGCGCGACATCCCCGAACTCCAGAAAACATTCGTGGTCTTCCTCACGGCCCGCTCCGAAGAATATTCCGAAGTGGCCGCCTTCGACGTGGGAGCCGACGACTACATCAACAAGCCCATCAAACCCCGGGCCCTCATGAGCCGCATCAGCGCCCTTTTCCGCCGCGACTCCAAGAAATCATCGCCCACCAGCACCATCACCATCGGCGATCTCACCATCGACCGCACCAGCTATACCATCAACATCCTCGGCCGCGAGATCAATCTCCCCAAAAAGGAATTCGAGTTGTTGTACTTCCTGGCCCAAAACCCCAACAAGGTGTTCAGCCGCGAAGACCTGCTCCAAAACATCTGGGGCTCCGATGTCTATGTGCTGGCCCGCACCGTGGACGTCCACATCCGGAAGGTGCGCGAAAAGATCGGGGAAGATTATATCACCACTGTGAAAGGGGTGGGATATAAGTTCAGCCTGAACTAGAACCGCATTTCCACAATACCGCAGGGGTTAAGCCAAGGGAAACTAAAAACTATCGACTACCTTACAGCATGGTTTACAGTTCACGGGGAATGGCCCTTTTGCTGGCACTCTGCATCGCCCTGATCACGTCCTTATTCCTGTCGCTTTTCAAAAGCGTTGACCTGAGCGCCCTCTTTGTTGCGTTTGGCATCAGCTTCTCGGTATCTTATATTCTGATTTTTGTGGTCCTCGAGTTCCTCATTTTCCGCGAGTTGGACAAAGTGTACAAGCTGATGGGAAAACTGAAAAAGAAAGAGCTCTCCCGCATCGACAAACAGAAATCGGCCCCCCTCAATCCGCTGCGGACCATCAACGAGGAGATCTACTCGTTTGCCGAACTCAAGCAAAAGGAAATTGACGAACTGAAAAAACTCGAAGCCTTCCGCCGCGAGTTCATCGCCGACGTCTCGCACGAGTTGAAGACCCCCATCTTTGCGGCCCAAGGCTTTGTGCACACGCTGCTCGACGGCGCCGTGAACGACAAGACGGTGCGCACAAAATTTCTCAAGAAAGCCGCCAAAAGTCTCGACGGTCTGGACATGCTCGTACAAGATCTGCTCACCCTCTCGCACATCGAGACCGGCCAGATCAAAATGCATTTCGAGAACATCGACCTCTACAAACTCACGGAAGAAATTTTTGAACAGTTTGAAGAGAAAGCCGACCGCAAAGAGATCAAGCTGTCCATCGAAGGTTCGCCGCGCAAAGTGCTGGTGTATGCCGACTGGCAGCGCATCAACCAGGTGATGACCAACCTGGTCTCCAACGCTATCAAACACAGTTTCGATGGGGGCGAGGTGAAAGTTAGCTTCGACATCAGCAAAAAAAATATCGTGACCAACATCTCCGACACGGGCGAAGGCATCGCCCCGGAGCACCAGGCCCGCATCTTCGAGCGTTTCTACCGCGTCGACAAAAGCCGCAGTCGCGAAAAAGGAGGTACCGGGTTAGGCCTCGCCATTGTGAAACACATCCTGGACGGCCACAACTCCAAGGCCGAGGTGGAAAGCACACCTGGCAAGGGTTCGACTTTTAGTTTTAAATTGCCGCGTGTTAAGCCGCTGGAAGGTGGCGAGACCGAAGCAGCAAAGAACTGAAACCGAACTCATTAACCTAACATATGCATCGTATTCAACGCGTTTTGACCCTTTTCCTGTTTGCCGTTACCGCGGCGGCGCAAGCCCAGGAAAAGACGCCCATTGTGGCCTCCGATCTCATGAAAATTGCCACCGCGAGCCAGCTTTCGGCCTCGCCCGACGGAAAGAGTGTGGTGGCGTCCGTGACCCGCAAAGCCACAAAAACCAACACCACCAACGGCAACACGGAATATTATTACACCCAGCACCTCTACCTGCTGGACCCCACCGGCAAGAAAGACCCCGTGCAACTCACCTTTGGCGACCGTCGCGACGGCCAGCCGTCGTGGTCACCCGACAGCAAATCGCTGGCGTTTGTCCGTGCCGATGGCGATGCAGCCCAGATCTGGATCTTGCCCCTCACCGGCGGTGAGGCCTATTCCATCACGAAAGTGAAATACGGCGCGAGCCGCCCCATCTGGTCGCCCGACGGAAAAAGCATCCTGTTCTCTTCCGCTATGCCCTTCAGCGCCGTCGATGGCGAGGTGCCCTGGACCTATGAAAGACCGGGCCGCAAGCAACGCGACGAGCCCGCCTGGAAACTGATGAAGGACGACGAGAAAAAGAACACCCGCTCAACTCCGGATGGATCCTTGACGGAGGTGCGCGCCTGGCTGGCCAAGAACGCTAGCGAAAAAAATCCCCGCGTGCTGACACGCCTCGACTTGCAGGATGAACAAGACCTGGAAGCCGAAGAAAAATATACTCACCTGTTCGTGGTCCCCGCCCAGGCCGGCGCCGAAGCCAAACAGATCACCGCCGGCTACCAAAGCTTTAACAACGCCGACTGGAGCATCGATGGCAAAACCATTATCTGCAACTCCTGGAAACTTACCACCGCCCCGGACTACACCCGCAACAGCAGCCTGTGGACCCTGGATGCCGATGGCAAGAACCTGAAAGAACTTTTGAAGGTCGACGGCCACCCGATCAGCAATCCCGAATACGCTCCCGATGGAAAATCCATTTCCTTCATTATTGGGACCACCGAAGGATTTATGGGAAGACAGAATGATATCGGGGTTGTTCCCGCTACCGGCGGCGAATACCTCAACCTGACACAGGGTTTTGATCGCGACATACAATCCCTGTCGTGGTCCGACGATGGAAAAACCATCTATTTCAATGCAGAATCCGATGGAGACGTTCCGTTGTACAGCCTTCCGGCGAAGGGCGGCGCTACCCCGGTGCAGGTTATCGGCGACGACAAAGGCGTGATGAACTTTACGGTGAAGGCCGGAAAGATCGTGTATGCCCAAACCGAAACCGGCAGTCCCTGGGAAGTTTATACCCTCAACCTGAAAGACAAAACCACTACCCAGATCACGAAGTTGAACACGGCGTGGATCGGTGGCAAAAAACTCATCTTCCCGAAAGAATACTGGATCACCCGCCCCGATGGCGTGAAGGTGCAGTACTGGGTGCTCGAACCCGTAGGCCGCAAAGACGGCCAGAAATATCCCACCATCCTGAACATTCACGGTGGTCCCACGGCCATGTGGGGACCTTCGGCGTTCAGCATGTGGCACGAATTCCAACTGGAAGCGGCCTGGGGCTATGGCGTGGTGTTCTGTAATCCGCGAGGCAGCGGTGGTTATGGTGACGCCTTCAAACGCGGAAACTTTAAGAATTGGGGAGCAGGCCCCGCCGGCGATATCCTGGCGGCGTTAGAAGATGCTGAGCAACAACATCCCTGGATCGATAAAGATCAGTTGTTTGTGGAGGGCGGAAGCTACGCCGGCTACATGGTGGCCTGGCTCATCGGCCACGACAATCGTTTCAAAGCCGCCAACGCCCAGCGCGGTGTCTATGACCTGACCACCTTTATGGGCGAAGGCAATGCCTGGCGCCTCGTGCCCGACTATTTCGGGGGCTATCCATGGCAACCCGAGACAAAGAAATTGCTCGATGCCGAGTCGCCGCTGACCTATGTGGACAAGATCAACACGCCTTTCCTGATCATCCACGGCGACCAGGATTTGCGTACCGGTGTGGTCCAATCGGAAATGCTCTACAAGAGTCTGAAGATCCAGGGCAAACCGGTGGAGTACATCCGCTATCCCAAGGAAGGCCACGAGCTCACCCGCAGCGGCAATCCTGGAAGAATGATGGACCACTTGCTGCGTGTGATCGAGTTTTTTGAGCGCTATGCGCATCACCCCGAACCGCCGGCGGCCTCCAGCACCACGAACTGAGATGAAATCATCGAAAATAAAATTTGAAGAGATCATTCTTTTCGAGGATGACGACTTTGTGGTGGTGAACAAACCACCTTTCCTCTCCACGCTGGAAGACCGCCACGAGAAGGTAAACCTGCTGGGGCTGGCCCGCGAACACGTGGAAACAGCGCAAGTGGGCCACCGCCTCGACAAGGACACGTCGGGTGTGCTGGCCATCGCCAAAAACCCGGAAGCCTATCGCCACCTGAGCATCCAATTCGAGAAACGCCGGGTGTCGAAGGTCTACCATGCCCTGGTGGACGGCATCCACAACTTTGACCACCTGCTGGTGGACATTCCCATTTTAAAGCAGGACGACGGTGTGGTAAAGCTCAGTCGCCGCGAAGGCAAGCCCGCGCAAACCTATTTCACGTCGTTAAAGCCCTACAAGCAGCATACGCTGGTGGAATGCCAGCCCATTACGGGCCGCATGCACCAGATCCGGGTGCACCTGGCCTCGTTGCACGCTTCCATTAGCGGCGACGAGATGTATGGCGGCAAGCCCTTTTTTCTTTCGCAGGTGAAACGCGGTTTTAACCTGAAAAAGGACACCGACGAGGAGCCCTTTATGAAAAGGATGGCCCTCCACGCGTTTTCGCTGACATTCAACGATTTAGCTGAAAAGGAGCACCGGATCGAAGCGCCCTATCCCAAGGACATGCACGCGTTGATCCGGCAACTGGACCTGAATAACTAGTCGGATATTTCGCAGAATCGTCGAAAAACGAGGGTGGTTCGGGGTTTTGGATTTTAAGGGCGGCTAATATTTTCAGAATTTCGGGGGTCTTTTTAAATTTGTACCCCCGCCACCAAAAACCTTCATAAACAGCCCGTTATTGGGCAGAATCCCTGAAAGGAGATGGTAGGAGAGTCCTCAAAAAACTGGGATCGGCTTGCATTTCAGATAATAGCGATTTACCTTTGTGTCCCTTTTTGAAGGGGGTAGTGTATTTAATTTAGTTTATATCAATAAAAATGGATCATAATAGCTATAAAACAGCCTACGCAACCAAAGCCACAGTAGAAAAAGGCTGGGTCGTGGTTGATGCAAACGGTCAGGTTCTCGGTCGCGTAGCGAGCCAGATTGCCCACATCATTCGTGGAAAGCACAAAGCCAGCTACAGCCCGCACGTAGATTGCGGTGATAATGTTATCGTTATCAACGCCGAGAAAGTAAGAATGACCGGCAAGAAATGGACCGACCGCGTCCTGTTCACGCACTCGGGCTATCCCGGTGGACAACGTGAGCATACGCCCACAATGATCCGTTCCAAGCACCCTGAGCGCCTCATCGAACATGCCGTTCGCGGTATGCTTCCGAAGAACAGACTGGGCAGCGAGCTTTACAGAAGCCTCCACGTTTACGCCGGAGCAGAGCACCCTCACACAGCGCAACAACCAAAAGAAATAAAGTTCTGATACATGCAGATTGTTAACACCATCGGTAGAAGAAAGACCTCCATTGCACGGGTTTATGTAAAGCCAGGCAAAGGAGATATCAAAATAAACGACCGCGAGCTGAAGGAATATTTCCTTTCCGAAATTCACCAGACCCTGGTGAAACAAGCTTTGGCAGCATTGAAACTGGAGGCCAGCTACGATGTTACTGTGAATGTAGAAGGCGGTGGCATAACAGGACAGGCCGAAGCCGTGCGCTTAGGCATTGCGCGGGCGCTGGTAGTGATCAGCCCCGAAAACAAACCTACCCTCCGCAAGGAAGGCTTCATGACCCGCGACTCCCGTATGGTAGAGCGCAAGAAGCCGGGTAGAAGAAAAGCAAGAAGGAAATTCCAGTTTAGCAAGCGTTAATCGATTAAAGAGAATGGCTGAAAAATTAACATATCAGGAACTGTTGGATGCAGGTGTACACTTTGGTCACCTTACCCGCAAGTGGAACCCGAAGATGTCGGAATACATCTTCATGGAAAACAACGGCATCCACATCATCGACCTGAACAAAACCCTGGCGCGCCTCGATGAGGCAACGTTCGCCCTGAGAAACATCGTTCGCTCCGGTCGCAAGATCATGTTCGTGGCAACGAAGAAACAGGCGAAAGACATCGTGACCGAAGAAGCAAAACGCCTCAACATGCCGTTCGTGACCGAACGCTGGTTGGGTGGTATGCTCACCAACTTCGCTACGATCCGCAAGTCGCTGAAGAAACTTTCTTCGATCGAGAAACTCATGAAAGACGAAGCGTTTACCAACCTGGCAAAACGCGAACGCCTCATGATCACCCGCGAAAAAGCAAAGCTTGAAAAACTGTTGGGCGGTATCGCCGACCTGAACAGACTGCCTGCAGCGCTTTTTGTGATCGACGTAAAACGTGAACACATCGCTGTGACCGAAGCTCAAAAGTTGAACATCCCCGTGTTTGCACTGGTGGATACCAACTCCGATCCTTCCGGCGTGGATTTCCCGATCCCGGCCAACGACGACGCTTTCAAATCGATCTCGATCCTCACCAAACACGTTGGTAAGGTGATTGAAGAATCGCTGCAGGAGCGCAAGAAAGACAAGGAAGATGCTGCGCACAAGAAAGACGAGGATGAAAAAAGACGCGTTGACGAAGCAGTAGAAGAAGCAAAATAATTTCCATTACGATATTAAGCTTTTGGTCGTCCTGCCGCTTTGCAACACAGAAGCTGGTAGGACGATTTGTTTAAAGCCGATCCCATCTTCAACCACTCGTAAATCAAAAAATAAAAATGTCAGCAATTTCAGCACAAGATGTAAACAAGCTTCGCCAAATGACCGGCGCCGGCATGATGGATTGTAAAAAAGCCCTCACCGAAGCCGACGGCGATTTTGAAAAAGCTATTGAAATCCTGAGAAAGAAAGGACAGAAAGTTTCTGCTTCCCGTTCTGATAGAGACGCCAAAGAAGGTTCGGTATTCATTAAAGTGAGCAACGACAACAAAGAAGCCGTGCTCATCGCCCTGAACTGCGAGACCGACTTCGTTGGTAAAAACGAAGAGTTCCAATCCCTCGGCAAACTGATCGCCGAAACCGCTTTCGCCAACAAGCCCGCCGATAAGGAAGCTTTGTTGACCCTGAAGGCCGGCGACCTCACCATCAACGACAAGATCGTTGAGCTGGTGGGCAAGATCGGTGAGAAGATTGAAGTGAGCGAGTATGTTCACATGAAAGGCGAAGCCATCGTTCCCTATATCCACGCCGGTTCCAAACTGGGCGTGCTCGTTTCGCTGAAAGGCGTGAACGGCAAGGACGTGACCGAAGCCGGCAAGGACGTGGGCATGCAGATCGCCGCCATGAACCCTGTGGGCATCGACGAGAAATCGGTCGATACCAGCATCATCGAAAAAGAACTGGAGATCGCCAAGGCGCAGATCCTCGCCGAAGGCAAGCCCGCCAACATGGTGGACAAGATCGCACAAGGCAAGCTGCAGAAGTTCTTCAAGGACAACACCCTGCTGCACCAGATCTTTGTGAAAGACAATTCTAAAACGGTAGCCCAATACCTCGACAGCGTGACGAAGGGATTGACGGTAGCCGAATTCAAGCGCATAGCCATCGGATAATTTTCCGCTGTTAATCGATAGAGCAAAAGCCAGGTGATGAACCTGGCTTTTCTTTTTGCTGTTAATCTTTTTGAACGCCCATACGTTATTTCACCATGCTACGATCCATCAACCCATTTGATCAATCTGTCGTTGGAGAATTTCAGCCCATGGATGCCTCCACGGTTCAAAAAAAACTTGACACGGCTGGCAAAGCCTATCAAAGCTGGAAGCGCACCAACTTTGCCGAGCGCGCAACGCTCATGCAGAAGGCCGCCGCCCTGCTGAGAGCAAACAAAGAAGAATATGCCCGCACCATCACGCTGGAGATGGGCAAGGTGATCGGTGAGGCCCGTGCCGAAATCGAAAAAAGCGCCGGTGCCTGCGAGTTCTTCGCGAACAACGCCGAGAAATTCCTCGCCGACCAGATCATCGCCACTGACGCGCGCCGAAGCCTGGTGTCGCACCACCCAACGGGTGCCATACTGGCCGTGATGCCCTGGAATTTTCCCTTCTGGCAAGTCATCCGCTTTGCCGCCCCCGCACTGATGGCCGGGAACGTAGGCTTGCTGAAACATGCGTCGACCGTTTCGAAATGTTCATTGCTGCTGGAGAAGGTGTTTCGTGAAGCGGGTTTTCCCGACGGTGTATTTCAGTCGCTGTTGATCGACAACAAGGTCATCGAAAGCGTCCTGGAGTCCGATGTTGTTCAGGGTGTGGCGTTGACAGGAAGCGAGTTTGCGGGCTCGCAAGTGGCGGCGATTGCCGGAAAACATATTAAGCGAACCGTGCTTGAGTTGGGAGGCAGCGATCCTTTTATTGTATTGGCCGATGCCGACCTGGAGAAGACGGCAAAGATCGCCACGCAGTCGCGGATGCAAAATGCGGGGCAATCGTGTATCAGTGCCAAGCGGTTCATTGTCGTGGAGCAGGTGAAGGAGGAGTTCATGAGCCGCTTCGCGGAAAATATTAAAGCCTTGCGTCAGGGCGATCCTTTTGATGGCAACATTTCGATGGGACCCGTGGCGCGGGTGGACCTGGCGGAGACGCTGGAGAAGCAATTGAATGCATCGGTGAAACTGGGCGCCCGCTTGGTGACCGGCGGGCAACGCCAGCAGGCGAACGTCCAGCCTATATTATTGGATAATGTGAAACCCGGCATCCCGGCGTTTGATGAAGAGACCTTTGGGCCACTGGCAGCGGTGATCACGGCGCGCACGGAAGAGGAGGCGGTGCAATTGGCGAATGCCAGCCGGTATGGGTTGGGCGCTTCCATCTGGATGAAGGATATTGAAAGGGGCGAGCGCCTGGCGCGGGAAGTGGAATCAGGCTCAGTATTTATTAATGCGTTGATGAAATCCGATCAGCGATTGCCGTTTGGGGGGATTAAAAAGTCCGGTTATGGAAGGGAGCTTTCGGAGGCGGGGATCAAGGAATTTGTGAATGTGAAGACGATTTCAATCGCCTAGAAAATCATTTTGAATCGCAAAGACGCAAAGGGCGCAAAGTTAACGCAAAGCGCTTCGCGTCTCCTCTGCGCTCTTTGCGCCTTTGCGGTTCTGCATTTTTTTCATTCAGCATAGGGGTAATTCCAAACTTGGTTGTCCTAACAGGAAACCAAATGAACCCCCTTATGCAGAAGTACATCAAAGCTCTCTCGGTCTCACTATGTCTCCTCGTTGCCGCGTTCACAGGCTGCGACCACACGGAAGATCCCGGCCCTCTGCAGGAATCCAGGGAAACCTACTCTCTGGTGGACTTCGACCGCCTGGAAATGGGCAGTGCCTTCAATATTCGCGTGGAGCAAGCCAACACCTTTAGCATCGAAATCCGTGGCGACCGCCGCAACCTGAACGATCTCGACGTTTTTAAAAGCGGCAGCACCCTCATCATCAAATTCGATGACAACGCCAACCGCCGCCACGACACCTACATCACCATCACCATGCCCAAGCTAAAAGAAGTGAACTTCTCCGGCGCCACCGAATCCCGCATCATCGGCTTCGAGAGCGACGAGGATTTGAGCATTTATCTTTCGGGTGCGTCGGTATCGCAGCTGGACGCAGGCTATCGCAAAGTTAACCTCGTGTTGTCCGGCGCCTCCAGCCTGCATCTCTTTGGGTTGGGCGATGAGTTGAAAGCGGAAGTGTCGGGCGCATCGGTGTTGAGCGCTTTCGACTATCCGGTGGGCAAAGCGGATATTAATGTATCGGGCGCCAGTAGCGGGAAGGTTACGGTTTCGGATGAGCTCAATGTCGTTGCGGGGGGTGCCAGTTCGATCTTGTATCGTGGAAATCCTTCGGTAAACTCCAATGTATCGGGCGCGAGCAGCGTTCAAAAAGACTGATAAGAAAGCAATACAACCCGTAAATGAAAGGGCCGTCTTCGGATGGTCTTTTTCGTTTTTATAGAATTTTAAATCGTGGGCGTGTCATCGTTCGTGCCCCAGGGGACATGAAACTTATTTGAAATTGTTCGAGCGAAATCCAAACCTTTCACCGGTCTTTAACGTAAGCCCTAGCAAGCGCAATCATTACGCCTATGAACACCCTCGCTTTCTCCATGACGGAAATGGTCCGTCCCCTTCTCTAAAGCCCCGCTACGGGAGGCTCGTCTCTTTTTTATTTTTTTTCTCAATCTTTTAAAGTCATTTCATGTCATTTTCTATAAAAGTCAATTCCTTTTTTCGACTTTTTAAACAAGCGATAAGAGGAGATCAACAGGATTATACCGTCTTAAGCATCGACAAGGCCATTCTTCTTTTAGCCATTCCGATGGTGTTGGAGATGGCCATGGAGTCGCTGTTTGCTGTGGTCGATGCTTTCTTTTTAGGGCAGTTGCACGATAACAGTGCCATTTCTACCATCGGCGTGACCCAGTCTTTACTAAGCTTGGTTTATTCTCTCGCGATGGGTCTGGGCATCGGCGCCACGGCCATGGTTGCCCGTCGCGTGGGCGAGAAAAACATTGAAGCTGCAAAGGAAGCCGGCGCTCAGGCAGTTTTGCTAGTGGTGATGTTGTCGCTCGCGATCAGTGTTGTCGGGATATTGTTTTCGGAAGACTTGCTGCGCCTCATGGGGGCCAGTGAATCGCTTATTACAAAAAACTCCGGCTATACGCGGTGGATGATCACTGGAAACATGTCGATCATGTTGCTGTTTCTGATCAACGGTGTTTTTCGCGGCGCTGGTGATGCCTCGATCGCGATGCGATCGTTGATCCTAGCAAACCTCGTGAACATGATCCTCGATCCGATTTTCATCTTTGGGTTAGGCCCCATCCCAGCCTTTGGTGTGGAGGGTGCGGCGATCGCGACAACCACAGGCCGGAGTATCGGGGTGCTTTATCAATTGTATCATTTGGTACGGGGCAAGGGGCTCATCATGCTGCATGCCAAACACCTGGTGGCCCAATGGCATATTGTTTGGCGCCTCATTGTTATTTCTTCCGGAAGCACGGGCCAGTTTCTGATCGGGTCCGGCAGTTGGATATTTTTGAATCGCATCATGTCCAGCTTTGGAGAAGCTGCTTTGGGAGGCTATACGTTTGCCATTCGGGTGATCGTGTTTGCTATTCTGCCGGCCTGGGGAATGGCCAATGCGGCGGCAACCTTGGTGGGACAAAATTTGGGTGCGGGTCATCCTGATCGCGCAGAGCAATCGGCATGGAGAGCGGCTTTTTTAAATATGATTTTCCTGGGAATCGTTACCGTCGTGTTCTTTCTGCTGGCGCGGCCGATCATTGGCTTGTTTTCGATAGATCCCATCGCGATCGAACAAGGTGCGGAGTGTTTGAAAAACGTTTCCCTGGGATAATTAATA
>CBIHQM010000130.1:0-14204 GCA_966211885.1 uncultured Chryseolinea sp. | reverse complement strand
CCTACACCCAGTGCTGGGGTGTGGTCATCGGCGCCGAATACATCTTTCTCATTCCCGAATTGATCAAGATCGGCTGGTTCATGTTCATAGAAACAGACCCCTCCTACGCCGAGGTCAGCGCGTTCTACCCGCTCTCGCTGCTCTCCCTGTTCGACTATTATGCCATCGACAAACGCTGGGCATACCCGCTGAAGGCGCTCAACGTCTTCGAGCTCGTCTATTGGTTCATGTTGGTGGAAGGCATCCACAGTTTTGCCCGCAAAAGCAAAAAATACGTGTGGGTCATCGTGCTCTGCTCCTACGTGTTGCTGTTCTTCGGGTGGCTGTTGTTCTACAGCATCGTTTACAAGTAGACGCCCTTCCCGGGGAGATGCCGCAAGATAAAAAAGTTTTGCCGGCCTTCGTACTCCGGCCGGACCCCGCCCGTACCGAACATATAACTTGCTCTCAACTAACTATACCCTTGGTACGTTCGGGCCTTCCCTTCCAAGCCCCACCCAACCCCTTTCACCTCCATGATCCACCGCCCCCGACACCCATTTGTTGGTGTCCCACCAACAAATCAATCTCCATCCCCACCTCACTTCAATCATCCCACCCCAATCCAGGCAAATTCAAACATCTCAGCCTCCCCCGACCGCCTTGAAAAACTTGCCATAAAATCACCCCGCACAAAAAATTCATATTTTCGCAAAGCCGTTCACCACACCGGCACGCACGCATGGCCTACGATCTTCACCACATCCTGGAAGCCCTCAAGGGCGAACCGCTCACCGTCGAGCAGGGCGAGTTGCCCCTGAACATCACCCGCGCCTTGCCCGCACCCGAAGCCGATGCCGAAAGCATCGCCTGGATCAAACCCGGTCACCCCAAGGCAACGGACATGATCGTGAACACCGCCGCGCCGCTCATCGTCTGTGATGAAGCCACCTGGAATCATCTGCCGGAACCCAAGCCTGCCAAAGTATTCGTCCTGGTCGACGAACCAAAACGCATTTTTTCGAAAGTGGTCAATGCCCTGCTGGTGAAACGTCCCGCACCGGGCATCCACCCCACGGCCAGTGTCCATCCCAAGGCCGTCATCGGAAAATCGTGTCACATCGGTCCGTTCACCTATGTCGGCGAAGCGGTCATCGGCGACCACACCGTCATTCACGGCCACGCTTTCATATACGACAACGTGACGCTCGGCGACCGCTGCATCGTGCACGCCGGCGTGGTCATTGGCAGCGACGGCTTTGGCTATTCGCGCGACGAGAACAACAACGTCGAAAAATTCCCCCACATCGGCGGCGTCCGCATTGGCCACGACGTCGAGATCGGGGCTAACACCTGCATCGACCGCGGCGCACTGGGCAACACCATCATCGGGAACGGCGCCAAGATCGACAACCTCGTG
This sequence comes from uncultured Chryseolinea sp., assembly GCA_966211885.1. Lineage (GTDB taxonomy): Bacteria > Bacteroidota > Bacteroidia > Cytophagales > Cyclobacteriaceae > Chryseolinea. The sequence goes on along the minus strand of CBIHQM010000130.1, from coordinate 12,805 downwards.
CACGTGGCTCATAATGTAAATATTGGCGAGAATGCATTTGTCATTGCACACGCTATGTTGGGGGGCAGCGTCACCGTCGGGGCTGCAGCCTGGGTGGCACCGTCGGCTTCCATCCTGCAACAGCTTAAGATTGGCGATGGTGCAACGATTGGGGTGGGTGCTGTTGTGACAAAAGATGTTCCTCCCGGCCAGACGTGGACGGGGTCGCCGGCGCGACCACTGGCCGAGTTTGTGGCGATGCAGAAAAAGATCAAGGATTTGCCGTAATTTTAATTAAACAGAAAACCGGTTAGGTACCACTGCTTCTCATGCGTCTATTCATCATCATTACCTTTCTTATTTTAATCAACATTTCTTCCTTTTCACAATCAGGAACGCCCTTCCGCATCGAAATTCCACAAATTCAAGGTTCAGGCAAAACCGTCAATGACTTTACTCCCGCCTCGTGGCACATTTTAGCATCCGCAAGTGGAGATCTGAACGGTGATACAAAACCAGATTATGTGCTTATCCTCGGAGTGGAGAACATGGAACTGGCAAAGCACGACATCGATACGGTAAGAAATGAGGTACCCCGCTTACTCGTTGTTCTCGTATCAGATAAGAAGAAACTTAAAGTCGATCAACAAACTCACAAACTGATTCCACCATCGGGTTTTGGCGGAAATTTTGACCCCATCGAAATGAACGAGCCCTTGTCCATCGATGAAAAGAACAAAAGTATCACCATATCCATGTATGGTGGCAGCAGAGAGCGCTGGTTGATCCGCTATGTGTTTCAAAAGGATGTCTTGGACTGGACATTACACTCGGCGGCGCTACGCACCTATGATTCTACGGCACCTGACCAAGATTTTACCTATGACAGCACGTTTGACCTTGTCCATAAAAAAGTAACCGATAATATCACAAGGGAAACTCGTGAATTATCCTGGAGCAAAGAATTAAAACTGACAGATATGGAGCCGTTTGCAAATGAAATCATGCCCGACGTTAGAATCTAAATCACCTTCGCGATCAATACCTGCCCATGGACTAATCTTTATGCAACATCTCAGCGAGCAGCGCCCTTCAAATGCAGTCAAATCAATTTTTATACTCTTCGATTTCAAATCCAGTGCCGCGGAACTGACTGTTTCCTCAAATAACATTTCAACTGTTTCGGATTAAGATTAAAGTAGTGGCAAACTTTTGTGATGATTTCGTTCGGAAGGTAGTTTACTTCCTGTAGCGTCTGAACAACTTTTTCTTTTCTGTAGAAACGGATAATCTCTTCCCACTCCTGCTCTGCACCGCGTTCGATCACTCGTTCTATTACGGTTGCATGATGCCGCTGCCAATCAATGGCATCATACTTAAATTCCCAAAAAAGGCGCCTATGAAGATTGGGCTTGTCGGGGGATATTGATTCTTCCATAGCCCTAAATTATCCAAATCAGAATAAAGTATTCGGCAATGTCAAAATGCACGTGATTTCTAACGGCTCAGATAAAAAATTTAAGAATAACTTCACACGCCCTCCTAACTTGCTCCTCCCTCATCCCCGGCCACAACGGCAAGCTCAGCACCGTATCGGCTATACGCTCCGTGAGCAAAAAATCTCCCTTCCTAAATCCATATTCGGCATACGCCTGCTGCAAATGCGGCGGAATGGGATAGTGAATCATGGTCTCAATACCTTCCTTTGCCAGCGCTGCTTTCAACTTGTCGCGTTGCGCGGTACGGATCACGAACAAATGATAAACATGCTTCGCTTCCGCATGGGCTACTGGAAGCATAATATCACCCACACCGCTCAACTTCTCGCTATATAAATCAGCCAAAATCCGCCGTTGGTCGTTCCACTGCGCGAGGTGTCTCAACTTCACGCTCAGCACGGCCGCCTGCATTTCGTCCAGGCGCGAATTGATGCCCCTCTCCACACAAACATGCTTTGACTCAAAACCATAGTTCCGGAATTGGCGCGCCTGCTGTGCCTTCGCTTCATCGGACGTAGTCACCGCACCGCCGTCACCCAAGGCACCCAGATTTTTTGTCGGATAAAAACTTGTCGCATTGGCGTGTCCAAAGCTGCCCGTGCGCTGGCCCGCCCAGGTGGCGCCGTGAGCCTGGGCATTGTCCTCCACGACCATAAGATTGTATTGGCGGGCCAACGCCATGATGGCGGTCATGTTGCAGGCCTGGCCATAGAGGTGAACCGGCAGGATCGCCTTCGTTTTGGAAGTGATGTGCTGTTCGATCTGCTGTGGATCGATGTTGAAGGTAACAGGGTCAGGTTCTACCGGTCGTAAAATAGCGCCGGTCTGTGCGGCGGCGTGCCAGGTGGCCACGTAGGTGTTGGCCGGTAGGATGATTTCGTCTCCTTTTCCGATGCCGCAGATTTTCAGCGCCACCACCAGGGCGTCATAGCCATTACCCACGCCCACACACTGGGAAGTGCCGCAAAATGCCGCATAGGCATCTTCAAATGCCTTCAGAGCGTCGCCCAGAATAAACCAGTTCTTATCATAAACCCTTGCCAGAGCCTCCAGGGCCTCCTGGCGGATGGCATTGTGCTGCGGCGAAAACGATAAAAAGGGGATGGATTCCGGGGTCATGCAGCAAATAGACGAAAGTAGTCGACAAAATAAATGCACCCTGCTGAAAAGCAAAATTTCCCTTATTTTCGGGCTTTTATTTCAAGAATGTCAAAACCGATAAATTGTTGTGGTGGCTAATGCCCCGCCGGTCCAAAAAATCACCTTTTTACACATATCTCAATCCCATATTCTACATGAACTTTCAGAAAACAAATAACATCTTTGGTTGGGTCGTATTTGTGGTAGCCTTAGTCACCTATTGGCTCACCATGGAAGAAACCGCCAGCTATTGGGATTGCGGCGAGTTCATCGCCGTGTCCTTTAAGCTCGAGGTTCCGCACCCTCCTGGAGCTCCCCTCTTTCTCTTGATCGGCCGTCTGTTCTCCTTCCTGGCCCTTGGCGATGTAACCAAAGTGGCCTACTGGATCAACTTCAGCAGCGTGCTGGCCAGTGCCTTTTGCGTGATGTTCCTGTTCTGGTCCATCGTGCTCTTCGGCCGCAAGATCATGCGCCTCACCCGCGAAGAAGAGATCACCGACCCCAAGCTCTGGGTGCTCATGGGCGCCGGCCTGGTGGGCTCGCTGGCCTATACCTTTAGCGACTCTGCCTGGTTCTCGGCCGTAGAAGCGGAAGTGTATGCCATGTCATCGTTCTTCACAGCATTTGTGGTGTGGGCTATGTTGAAGTGGGATGTGATCGAAGACGAATCCAAAGCCAACCGTTGGTTGCTGCTCATTTTCTATATGGTCGGTCTTTCCATCGGCGTCCACTTGCTCAACCTGGTGACCATCCCGGCCCTTGCGCTTATCTATTATTTCAAAAAATACCAGCCCACCGTTTGGGGTGTCATCGGCGCCATGATCGTGAGCTTGCTCATCATCTTCTTCGTAAACGACCTGATCATTCCCGGTCTGCCCACACTGGCCAGCTATTTCGAGATCTATTTTGTGAACAGCCTCGGCCTCCCCTTCGACTCGGGGGTGATCGTATTCAGCCTGATCCTGCTGGTCGCCCTGGTGTACACCATCTACTACTCCCAAAAACACCAGAAGGTGTTGCTTAACACGTTCGCGAACGCTACAGCCTTTATCCTTATCGGTTATGCATCGTATGCCCTCGTGCTCGTTCGCTCCTCCTATGATCCTCCGATCGATGAAGATGATCCGTCCGATGTGATGACCTACGTCAGCTACCTGAAGCGCGAACAATATGGCAGCCGTCCTTTGCTGTACGGACCCTATTTCACCTCGCAGCCCATCGACATGAAACAAGGCGATGCCATCTATAAAAAAGGCAAGACCAGCTACGAGATCAAAGACCACAAATTTGAATACGTGTATGAGCCCGGCACGGAAACGATCCTGCCCCGCATCTGGAGCAGCGACCCCGACCATGCACAAATCTATCGCGACAACCTCGGCCTCGCCGAAGGCCAGAAACCTACCTTTGGCGACAACCTCAAGTTCATGTTCCAGCACCAGATCGGCTGGATGTATGTGCGCTACTTCTTCTTCAATTTCGCAGGCCGCGAAAGCGACATCCAGAACGCCGATTGGATCAGCCCCCTGAATTGGTTCGAGAAGCTGCCGCCCTCCCTGGCCGAAAACCGGGGCCGCAACAACTTCTTCATGATTCCTTTCCTGCTCGGCGTGGTGGGCATGTTCTATCAGTCCGTTTACAATACGCGCAATTTTGTGGTGGTCACGCTACTCTTCATCCTCACGGGAGTGGCCCTTGTGGTCTACCTCAACTCGCCACCTACTGAACCACGCGAACGCGACTACATCTATGCAGGATCGTATTATGCGTTTTGTTTCTGGATAGGATTTGCCGTCATCGCCATGGCCGAAACCTTTGCGAGCTTCACCAAGAACCTGAAAACTTCGGCCATCGTCGCCACGGCCCTGGGGCTGACAGCACCGATCCTGATGGGCGCTGCCGGCTGGGACGACCACAACCGCTCGAACCGCTATTTCTCCGTCGACTCTGCCATCAACTATTTGCAGTCGTGTTCCAAGAATGCCATCCTGTTCACCGGCGGTGATAACGACACATTCCCCTTGTGGTACTCACAGGAAGTAGAAGGCGTGCGCACCGACATGCGTGTGATCGTGTTGAGCTACTACAACACCGACTGGTATATCGAGCAAAGCATGCGCAAGGTATATACGTCAGATGCTTTCCCGTATACACTCACGGCCGAGAACTACAGCCAGAACGGCCTGAACGACTACCTGCCCTACTACGAGACCGGCATCAAGCAAATGGACCTTCACAAATTCCTCGACCTGGTGAAGACCAACAACAGGAGCTTGCTACACCCTAGCTATAACGGTTCACGCAACATGCTTCCCTCCAAAGAGATCGTGCTGAAAGTGGACGTCGAAAAAGTGAAAGCCCTCGGCATCATTCCCGAAGGCATGGACAGCCTCATCGTTCCCGAAATGCATTTCAAAGTGCGCGGCGGCGGACTGGAGAAAAAGGATCTTGCCATGCTCGACGTGCTGGCCACAGCCAACTGGGAACGTCCCCTGTATGTGAACAACACATCGCTGGCACAATTCAACGTGGACCTTAGCCGCTACGTGGTGCAGGAAGGCAACGCCTACCGCATTCTTCCGGTGTACAACCCGCGTCCGTTCAATCAACAGGAGTTGGTGAACACCAAGGTCAGCACCGAAAACATGCTGAAGAAATTCCAGTTCCGCAACCTTGATAATCCCAAGGTGTACTACAACCAGGACTATCGCAACTTTGTGCTCAACCACCGGAGCAGCTTCAACTCCCTGGCACAATTCCTCTTGCTGCAGGGCGACACCGCCAAGGCCCGCGAAGTGTTGTTGTTTGCCCTGGCCAAAATGCCCGACGCATCTATCCCCTACGACTACACGAATGCACAAACCCTTGGCATGTTGTTCGAAGTAGGTGAAAAGGAGAAAGCCCTGGAGATCGCCAACGTGATGAGCAAACGCGCCGACGAATTGGCCACGTACTATATCACCAAGCGCGACTTCGGCCGCGAACTGCAGGTGAACATCGTCATCCTCGGCGAATTGCAACAAGTGCTCTACAAATATGGAGAAGCAGACCTGGCCAAGAAAATCGAAGAAGCCTACGAAAAACACGCCGGCGTCTTCCAGAGTCGCGGCGGTGGATTCTAAGCGCTACCCTACTCAAAAAATGAGAGGCTGCCCGAAAAGGCAGCCTCTCATTTTTTAGTACAAACTTCACCTTGTCCTTCGGCGAGCCCTTGGCCATCGCCGCGCAATTCTATCCGTGGGCTTTTGCCTCCGGGGCAACATTTTCGGCCGGCATCGCGTCCGACGAAAACTTTGCTTTCATCCGGAGAAACGGTTTCTCGATGAGGTGATACGATCCCATAGCGGCCAAGAAAATCAACACGGTATTCTGGGGGAACCGGTGGATCCAATCCTCGGGACCGTCCAGTGCCCACATAAAAAATTGCTGCCACAAGTAAATGCTATACGACAACACGCCGATGTAGTCCATGACCCGGCTATTGAGCAGCCTAAACCATAGCCCCTGGGGACCGAAAACAGAATACAGCAGGATGAGGGCGATGAGAACATTCGCTAAGGTCCCATACGTCAGGCCCAAAGGAACCAGAACAAAATCCAATCCGACCTTCGACAAAAGAAAAGGCATGTCGGGCAACGCCAGGATGGCAACCGTTGCAAAAACAAAAATGGCCGTCCAATACGCGCTGAACCTCGCTACGATCTCTTCCTTATACAAAGCCAGCAAGCACCCCAGGGCAATGCCATCAATCCGGGTAAAAACCGTCAACTCGCTATGCCACGAAACGGGATAAAAATGAAACCCGATCCGGATGAGCGGCACCAGAACAATCAAGAAAACAGCGATCCTTTTTCTGAATACATCGCCAGCCATAAAAACCAGCGGCCAAAACAAATAAAAGGTCTCCTCCACACTCAGTGACCAGAAGTGACTGGTATACCAATCGTCGTAATAGAATTGCTTTGTGAAGGTCAGCGATGTTAACCACGACAACGCGTTGAAGTGAAAATACCCGGCCAGCTGAAGGATAAAATAAACCAGCAGCACAAAATAATAAGCCGGAAATATTCGCAAGGATCTTCGGATATAGAATTTCTTAAAAGAGATGGTTCCCGTCCGTTGTTCCTCGTCGAGCAGCAAGCTGGTGATGAGAAACCCTGAAACGACGAAAAAGACGTTTACGCCGAAGTGATGGTTCAGCAAAAAATATTTTACCAGGTTCAGCACCCGGTTGTCTTCCTTCCAAAACTGGAAAATAGTACTGGTCAGATTCAGGTGCCCCATCACGACCAGCAAAATACTGATCGCACGGAGCCCATTGATACTTGGATATTTCCGCATGGGAATCTAGATGTATCGCGTCAATGCTCCTGAAAAAACACAGCCCGGCAGTAGATCCGCCGGGCTGTAGGTATAGTTCAGGATGTTTTCCAAATGGCCTACAAGTGGATCACCTCTCCATAGGCGGCAGCAGCAGCTTCCATGATCGCCTCGCTCATGGTCGGGTGCGGGTGAACAGACTTGATGATCTCGTGACCGGTGGTCTCCAACTTCCGGGCCACGACCACTTCGGCAATCATTTCTGTTACGTTAGCACCGATGAAGTGCGCGCCCAGCCATTCGCCGTATTTGGCATCGAAGATCAGTTTCACAAAGCCGTCGGGAGCGCCGGCAGCCTTCGCTTTGCCGGAGGCCGTGAAGGGAAACTTACCTACTTTGATCTCATAGCCAGCCTTCTTGGCAGCTTCTTCCGTCAGGCCCACAGATGCGATCTCTGGCGAGCAATAGGTACATCCCGGAAGGTTGTTATAGTTCAACGGCTCAGGATTCTGACCGGCAATTTTCTCCACGCAAATAATGCCTTCCGCAGAAGCCACGTGCGCTAAGGCAGGGCCCTTCACAATATCACCGATGGCATAAACACCCGGCACGTTGGTCTTGTAGAAATCATCCACCAGCACGCGACCTTTGTCGGTCTTCACACCCACTTCTTCCAGGCCAATGCCCTCCAGGTTGGTAGACACGCCAACGGCAGAAAGCACGATGTCGGCTTCGATCTTGATCTCACCATCCGGGGTCTTCACCGTAGCCACACAACCGGCACCGGAGGTGTCTACCTTCGTTACTTCGGAATTCACATAGATCTTCATGCCGGCCTTTTTGAACGATTTGTCCAATGCCTTCGACACTTCTTCGTCCTCTACGGGCACAACGCGGGGAAGGAACTCCACGATCGTGACTTCCGAGCCGAGGGTGTTATAGAAGTAAGCGAACTCCACACCAATGGCACCGCTGCCCACCACCAACAATTTTTTGGGCAGTTTATCGAGGATCATAGCCTCGCGATAGCCGATAATTTTCTTGCCGTCGATTTTCAAGTTGGGCAGTTCGCGTGAGCGGCCGCCCGTGGCCACAATGATGTTCTTGGCCTCGTATTCGGTCTTCTTGCCCTCGGCATCTGTCACTTCTACTTTGCCGCCTTTCTTCAGTTTCCCAAAGCCCAGCAACTGATCGATCTTATTTTTCTTAAAAAGGAACTGCACACCCTTGCTCATGCCGGCCGCCACCTCGCGACTGCGCTTCACCATGCCGGTGAGGTCGGCACTGGAGTCTTTCACCTCTATTCCATAATCCTTTGCATGCTTGATGTATTCAAAAACATTGGCACTTTTCAGCAACGCTTTGGTGGGGATACAGCCCCAGTTAAGGCATATGCCGCCCAGTTCCGCCTTCTCCACCACGCCCACTTTGAGGCCCAGCTGAGAGGCCCGGATAGCCGCAACGTAACCGCCTGGGCCACTGCCGATCACGATCAGATCATATTTTGACATAGTATTGTATTTTAAAATTCGCTGCCAAAGATAAACCGGAGATCGCGCTTTCAAAAAGTTTACAATTTTTAATAGAAATCCCGCCCCGGCGGGTCCGGTATAATGAATTTTAAGAGAATTGGCTATTTTTAGGCGCAAAACTGAGAAACTAAACCCTCGTCCCCCGCGGGCCACAAGATTTTTATGAAACTGCTACAAGGAAAAACCGCCCTCGTAACCGGGGCCTCCAAGGGAATTGGACGATCTATTGCCTTACAATATGCCGAACAGGGCGCCAATGTGGCCTTCACCTACCTTTCGAGCGTAGAGCAAGGCCAGGACCTGGAAGCTGAGCTCACCAGCAAAGGTGTAAAAGCGAAAGGCTATCGGTCCGACGCCTCCGACTACGCCCAGGCCGAAAAACTGGTCAACGACGTCATTGCCGACTTCGGCTCGCTGGACGTGCTCATCAACAACGCCGGCATCACCCAAGACACCCTGCTGCTCCGCATGAGTGAAGAGATGTGGGACAAAGTCATTGCCGTAAACCTCAAGTCCTGCTTCAACACCGTGAAAGCCGCCACCAAGCAGATGATGAAGCAAAAAAAGGGCTCCATTATTAATATGACCTCCGTCGTCGGCATCAAAGGCAACGCCGGCCAAGCCAACTACGCCGCCTCCAAGGCAGGCATCATCGGCTTCACCAAGTCGGTGGCGCTGGAGCTGGGCTCACGAGGCATCCGTTCCAATGCGGTGGCTCCAGGTTTCATCGAAACCGAAATGACCGGAAAGCTGGACGAAAAAACCGTTCAAACCTGGCGCGATGCCATCCCGCTGAAACGCGGCGGCCGCCCTGAAGACGTTGCCGATGCGTGCGTTTTTTTGGGATCGGATATGTCTTCTTATATATCCGGACAGGTGCTGCAAGTGGATGGTGGGATGTTGACGTAAGTCGAGTCGAGCTCTCTTCAAGAGTATCGTAACCCAACCGCAGTTGTACTCGGCGTTTTTTGCACTTTCAATTTATAAGGCCTGTTAAAAGCCTCCTGCGAAACTTTAAAGTGATCGGCCAACTTGCGGATGATCTCCTTGGAAAGTCCTTTTTTGTAGTTCAGAATATCGGAGATCAAACCCTTGCTCACACCAAGGATCTCTACAAGGTCTTTTGCCTTCAGATCATGTTGCTCCAGCAAACCATGAAGCAATGCGATCGGATCGGCATCGAGAAGGGTGTTGTGTTTTTCATCCCACTTCTCGATCAAAAGGGTCAGCAATTCAATTTCGTCTTTGAACGCCTTGCTTTTAGGACTCGAAACAAGCCCTTCGAGAATGTCAGCGTATTCGTAGTACTGCCGTTTTGATTTTATCACTTTATACTTGAGTGCCATGTTAATACTGTTTTACAGTGTATTGATCTCCCTTACTACATAAGGCGGAATATTCCGCATGCGTTCCTATCCAACAGATAAACAAATGAACCTGAGTTTCCCCAAAAGCATATTTACAAATCATCCGATAGGCATTTCCCGCGATATCAAAAACCACCCGGCCACAACCTTTGCCTAATATATCGGCCGCCCCGAATGTTTTCTTTATATCGGCGGGGATCGCCCAGTCTGCAAATTTGATGGCCGTTAGCCACAGCTCAAAGGACGACCGGCTCCTGGCATTTTCTTCCACAAATTTCCGGATGGTCTCTTTCCTGATCAAATGAACCTTCATCTCAACCAACGTTTAAAGTTACCAAAAGTTCACGTTTTGTAAACTTTTGTCTCAAAATTTTTTTCACTCATTAATTTTACAACTTATGAGATCGTCATAAAAGCGAATCGAAAAGAATTTTCATCCATCAAAACCTTTGCGCTTCGCTTACGTCTTTGCTTTAAACAGATCGTCACCACCAATGCAAAACGAGCTACCCAACCTCGCCACCCTCCTCCAGCGCTCTTTTAAAAAGAACGCGTGGCACGGCCCCTCCGTAAGAGAATCCCTGGAAAACGTCACGCCGGAGCTGGCACAGAAGAGAATCCCCGGAACGCACAGCATCATCGAGCTGGTGGCGCACATGACTTCGTGGAGAATGTTCGTTGTCAAGCGTCTTCAAGGCGACGCCGATTTTAAAGTCTCAGACGAAGCCAACTTCCCGGCCGCTACCGACTGGGTTGCCACCCTCAACGCCCTGGAGGAAAGTCACACCCAACTCATGGAAGCCCTCAAGTCCTTCCCCGAGCACAAATTGCACGAAACCGTACCCAATGCGTCGGCCCCCTATTCATTTTATATCCTCCTCCACGGCATCGTGCACCACGATTTGTACCACACCGGGCAGATCATGCTCATCCGGAGAGCAGAGCTATAACAAACGTTTTAACTCACCCAGAACGCCGTATTTTTAGGAACCGGCCTAACATTTGTCAGCATCGCCACAGCAAAAAAAGTTATCGCGCGGTTTGGAAACCTAGCTTTCAGGCTCTACGTTTGTGGTATCAAAGTCGAATAAGCGCATTTCAGCTTAATCGCTTTATAAAGAAGCGTGGAGAGACAGGCTCTAAGAAACGCTAGCAACCTCCTAAAAAAGAAAGGTGCTAAATCCTGATCCGCCAAGGCGGAAAATATAAACGGTTAAAAAATGAAGAAAATCATTCACACCATCATCCCGGGATCAAGCGTACAACGCTTGCGTGCTTATTTCGAAAACCTCTATCATTCTATTGACAGCTACATTAACGGCGACATTTGCATGTGCTGTTGTTGTGCGTGCTGTTGCTGATGAGTGATCCGCGATCTTCCCGCAACACAGTAGCGTACGACCCTGCCAAGTGACAGGCAGTTCTGGTTAGGCTAACTCCCTCTCATTTTATTCTATTGATTCATTCTTAGACCCTCTAAATATTATAATCATGTCAAATTTACATTTTGAAACCCTTCAACTGCACGCCGGCCAGGAAATCGACCCCACCACCCGCTCTCGTGCTGTACCCATTTATCAAACCACTTCCTATACGTTCAGAGATTCCGAGCATGGCGCGAACCTGTTTGCACTGAAAGAATTCGGTAACATCTATACCCGCATCATGAACCCCACCACCGACGTGTTCGAGAAGCGCATCGCCGCCCTCGAAGGGGGCGTGGCCGCCTTGGCCACGGGATCGGGACAAGCCTCGCAGTTCCTGGCATTGAACAACATTCTGCAAGCGGGCGACAATTTTGTATCCACTACATTTTTATACGGTGGCACCTACAACCAATTCAAGGTAGCCTTCAAACGCCTCGGCATCGATGTGCGTTTTGCGGAAGGCGACAAACCGGAAGCTTTCGAAAAACACATCGACAAAAAGACGAAAGCCATCTACCTGGAAACCATCGGCAACCCGGGCTTTAACATTCCCGATTTTGAAGCCATCGCCGCATTGGCGAAAAAGCATGACCTGCCCCTGATCGTCGACAACACATTTGGTGCGGCCGGCTATCTCTTCCGCCCCATCGAGCACGGCGCCAACGTTGTGGTAGAGTCGGCCACAAAATGGATCGGCGGCCACGGCACGTCTATCGGCGGTGTGATCATCGACGGTGGAAACTACAACTGGGCCAATGGGAAATTCCCGCAGTTCACCGAGCCTTCGGAAGGATACCACGGCTTGAAGTTCTGGGACGTATTCGGTGAAGGCAACCCGCTGGGGCTGCCCAACATTGCGTTCATCATCCGCGCCCGCGTGGAAGGGTTGCGCGATTTCGGACCGTCGCTGGCACCGTTCAATTCGTTCCTGCTGTTGCAAGGACTCGAAACATTGTCGCTCCGTGTTCAACGTTCTGTCGACAACGCTCTGGCGCTGGCGAAGTGGCTGGAGAAACACGACCTGGTAGAAAGCGTGAACTACCCCGGCCTCGAAAGCAGCCCCTATCACAAGCTGGCAAAAAAATATCTGCGCAACGGCTTCGGCGGTGTGTTCTCTTTCACGCTGAAAGGAACAAAGCAGCACACCACGAAATTTGTTGATCACCTGAAATTGGTGAGCCATCTCGCCAATGTCGGTGACGCAAAGACGCTGATCATTCAACCGTCGGCTACCACGCACCAACAACTGAGCGACGAAGAACAACTCGCATCGGGTGTGGTGCCCAACCTGCTTCGCATATCGGCCGGCATCGAACACATCGATGACATCAAGTCGGATCTGCAGCAGGCATTTGAAAAAGTTTTTGAAGGCGAATTAGTATCCTAGTTAAAGTAAGTATAAAAAAGTCTCTCCCGCTCACACCGGTTGCCATCCGGGTGAGCGGGCAGGGTTGACAAGAGTTTATGGAAAAGAACGATCAAACCTTTCATTATCAGAAAAAATTTGAACTGGAATCGGGCGCCACCCTGCCGGGCTTTCA
>CBIHQM010000129.1:0-14237 GCA_966211885.1 uncultured Chryseolinea sp. | reverse complement strand
ATAATTAGTTTTGTTACCTTTGGATCATCAAACGCAAATCCGCTATGAAAACAGTAAGAACCACCTCCGGAACACGTAAAATCGAAGATTGGAACGCCAACCTCATCCCGCTCCAGCTTCGCGAGATCCTCCAGGACCAGCGCAAGACCCTGATCGACCGCCTCTTGAACGAGAACGGGCTGCAAGTATACGTAGACCACAAAATGGGTTTGAAAATGACCTCCGCCCAAAACGGCAAAGTCCGTGGAGGACTGGGCCGGCTCATGAACGCCGGCATCGACATCGACAACTACCTGCCCATCCTTGAAATGGTCCTGCAAAACGAAAACACCTACATCGACTCGGGCTTCTTTTATAAGGAGATCGACAGCTGCATCCGCCGCTGCATGCAAGAGTCGCAGCTCACCCTTCCCCATATGGAAATGTCGTCCTTCGATGGGATGGGGATGAATCTCATGGATGTATTGAACAGAAGAAACTAGGACTCACAAATGTCCGGGGCCGGGCCAGGAAGGCAAGCTGTGCAACCCCTTTAGACCCGGCCTTTCCAATAAGAAGTGTGTTGTGCGTAACGGATGGTGCAAGTGTAAGGTGCTTGCACCATTATCAAGTCTGGCAAAGTCTGGCGCAAGTGTATACACTTGTGCCTATTATGTCAGTCTTCAGACTGACGAAATCTCTAAAATATCTTCCCCGGATTCAATATCCCCTTGGGATCAAACACCCGCTTAATCCCCCGCATCACTTCCAAATTCGCCTCCTGCATCGCCAGGTGCATATACGGCCGCTTCGCAATCCCAATACCATGCTCCCCCGAAAGTGTCCCCCCCAGGCTAACCGTTAGTTTAAAGATCTCCCCGATACCATCCACTACTTTCGTATTCCAATCTTCTTCGTTGATCGATTCTTTTAAAACATTGATGTGCAGATTACCATCACCCAGGTGACCGTAGCAAACCGAATTGAACCCATATTCCTTCCCGATCTCCTTAATACCCACGATCAGCTTAGGCAAATTAGCCCGCGGAACCACCACATCCTCAGCACGTGTAAGCGTATAGGCATTCACAGCAGGAGAGAGGTTCTTGCGGATCTTCCACAGCTCTTCTTTTTGTGCTGCGGTATCGGCAAACAAGATCTCCCCCACCTGGAAATTTTCCACAACACCCATCACCCGCTCGGCGTCGCGCATGAGCACCTCGTCGTCGTTGCCGTCGAGTTCGCAGAGGAGGTAGGCGTTCATGTTTTCGGGAAAAGGTGTGGTCACTTTGGCGGCGTAGATCTTTTCGCAGTAATCGATCGTCAGCATAGCCCCTTCGCGTTCAAAGAACTCCATGCCGCTGGGGGTTACGCCCGCGCGGAATATTTCGGCGATGCCTTTGCAGGCTTCCTCGTTCGTGGCAAATGGAATGAGCAGCAACACGTCTTTCTGCGGGAGGCCGCGCAGCTTGAACACGATCTTGGTGATGATCCCCAATGTGCCTTCGCTGCCGCACATCAATTGGGTGAGGTTATAGCCGGTAGAATTTTTCAATACGTTAGCCCCCGTCCAAATGATCTCGCCCGTGGGCAACACGACCTGGAGGTTCAGCACGTAGTCGCGCGTCACCCCATATTTCACGGCCTTGGGCCCGCCGCTATTTTCCGACACGTTGCCCCCGATAAAGCAGGTGCCCCGGCTGGCCGGGTCGGGGGGATAGAAAAGACCTTTGGCTTTCACGGCATTCTGGAACACTTCCGTGATCACCCCCGGCTCGACAGTGGCCTGGAGGTTGAGTTCGTCTATACCAAGAATACGATTGAAACGTTCCATAGAAATGACCACACCTTTTTGTACGGGAAGCGCCCCGCCGCTAAGGCCGGTACCGCCCCCGCGCGGGGTGACGGGGATGACGTGTTCGTGACAAAGCTTCATGATCTGGCTGATCTCCTCGGGGGTGCCCGGCTTCAGGACCACGTCGGGCAGGAAGGAGTAGTCCTCCGTCTCGTCGTGCGAGTAGTTGTAGCGCTGCGCAGGATCTATAACGATGTTCGATTCGCCTACAATGGCGGCAAACTGCCCGATGATGTCGCTGGAAACTTCTGCAAATGCCATGAATCAAGTATATTTGGAGTAATTATTTTTTAACCTTTTGCTGATGCGATTTTTTCAACTCAAAATTAGTCAAAAGCTTGTTCTTCACGGGGTAATCGGAGCAACACTTTTTTTGTGTTCCTGCGCCGCCCACAAGGTGAAACAAGCCGACGCTCGCGAGATCAAGGTCGACAAGGTGATCTCCACAGCACGCACCTTCATCGGTACACCGTACAAGTATGGAGGAACTACCCGCGCCGGCATGGACTGCTCGGGGTTGCTCATCAATTCGTTTCAGGTCGTGAATGTAGCCTTGCCGCGAAGCAGTGAGGCGCAAAGCAAAGTAGGCGAAGAGGTGACGATGAAAGAACTGGAGCCGGGCGACCTGGTATTCTTCGCCACGGGCAGGAGAAAAAGAGAAGTAACACACGTGGGACTGGTCACGGATGTGAGGGGCAAGGAAGATGTGAAATTTATCCATTCTTCCAGCTCGCTGGGTGTGGTGGAGACCAACCTCTATGCCGAGTACTATCAGAAACGTTTCCGCGGCGCACGCCGGGTAATCATTCCATAAACGCTAGTCCTTTCCACACCATGAAAAAAACACGCAGGGATTTCTTAAAACTATCGGCCTTGGGCGCAGGCATGTTGCCCGTCGCACAAAGTCTGGCCGAAACACCAGAGACCACCAAACCCATCGTACTCTCCACCTGGAACTTCGGCCTGGCCGCCAATGAAGCTGCCTGGAAAATACTGGCTGCCAACGGCCGCGCCCTCGACGCGGTAGAAGCTGGCGCCCGCGTTCCCGAAGGCGACCCAAAGGAAACTTCCGTTGGTTTAGGAGGGTTGCCCGACCGCGACGGCCGCGTCACCCTCGATGCCTGCATCATGGACGAGCACGGCGGCTGTGGCTCGGTGGCGTTCCTTGAACACATCGTCCATCCCATTTCCGTGGCGCGTTTGGTCATGGAGAAAACCCCGCACGTGATGCTGGTCGGCGAAGGCGCATTGCAGTTCGCGTTGGCCAACGGTTTCAAAAAGGAAAAACTGTTGACAAAAGAGTCGGAGCAGGCCTGGAAAGAATGGACCAAGAAATCGGAATACAAACCCGTAGCCAACATCGAGAACCACGACACCATCGGCATCATTGCCCTGGATGCGAATGGTAATTTATCCGGCGCCTGCACCACGAGTGGGATGGCCTACAAAATGCACGGCCGTGTAGGTGACTCTCCGATCATCGGAGCAGGATTATATGTCGACAATGAAATTGGCGCCGCCACTTCCACGGGTGTGGGCGAAGAAGTGATCCGCATCGTGGGCTGCCATCTCGTGGTGGAATTGATGCGGCAAGGTCACTCGCCGCAAGAAGCTTGTCAACTTGCTGTTGAACGCATCCTCAAGAAAAATCCCGCGAAAGCGAAAGAAGTACAAGTGGGTTTCCTGGCCTTGAACAAGAACGGCGAATATGGCGCCTACTGTTTACAAAAAGGATTTACCTACGCCAAGTACGACCCCACCGGAAACAAACTCTTTGATTCTAAAAGCAACTTCTAAATGACTGTAGAGATCGTAGTATACAACATCGCCTCCGCCCTGAAAGCGCAGGAAGGCGGAGCCGACCGTGTAGAGTTATGCGACAACCCCGGAGAAGGAGGGACCACCCCATCGTTTGGAACGGTGGAAGTGGTGCGGGCCAACCTGGGCATCGATGTCTACGTCATGATCCGTCCCCGCGGCGGCGACTTCTGTTATTCGAGCTATGAGTTCCACGCGATGAAACGCGACATCTACCAAGCCCAGAAGCTGAGTGTAGACGGCATCGTGCTCGGCATCCTCAACCCCGATGGCACCATCGACAAAAAACGCTGTAAGGAATTGATCGACAAAGCCCGTCCCTTGAAAGTGACATGCCACCGCGCGTTCGACATGACCCGCGATCCTTTTCAAGCATTGGAAGATTGTATCGAAGTGGGCTTTGACCGCATCCTCACCTCCGGTGGACAGATGCAGGCTGTACAAGGAGCAGCGCTGATCGGCGAATTGATCAAGCGTGCCAATGGCCGCATTGCCATCATGCCCGGATCGGGTGTAAATGAAAACACGGTAGAAGAGATCGTAGCCAAAACGGGCACCACCGAAATACATTTCTCCGCCGCCGCCACCACCGACAGCCTCATGCAATATCGCAACCCCGCCATCGCCGGCATGGGCTCCGATGAAGGTTCTGAATTCAAGTTAAAAACCGTGGACCCGGAGCGCATCAAAGCGATTCGCGCGCTCGCAGAAAAGAAACTTGAGGAGACCAAGAGGTAAGGCGAAAGCCTTATTAAAAAAATTTTGAGCTCCCCTACAAGAAAACGCCCCGACCTCTTGCGAGACCGGGACGCTTCTTCTATCAACTACCTACTAGTTCTTATTGCACTTTCGTGGCATTGAGCGGGAAGGTTCCAAATTGACCTACCGTGATGTTGCCGGTCATCTTCGTGTCTTCGATGATGGATTTCACCTGCATGGTCATCGCGCCGTTGGGCGTGTTGAAGTCGTAGTGGAAGGTGAGCTCGTTGCCGTTCACTTTCACCTCCGACAATTGGCTGGTGCCGCGACGGCTGGTGATCGTGCCGGTGTATTTGTCGCCGTCTTTCAAGATCACGATGGTTCCTTCGCCGCCTTGAGGAGATTCAACTTTATAGTTCCATGTACCGGTGGCGTCTACTGTCTTCGTGACATCGGCCGGAGGCAATGCAGGAGCCTTTGTTGCCGCTGCTCCAGCTGCAGCACCGGCGCCAGGAGTGAATCCACCACTGCGTTGTCCACCACCGCGTTGTCCACCGCCACCGCCTTGTGCGCCGCCGGCGTCTTGTCCGCCACCGTTGTCACCACCTTCTTTCAGGTCGTCGTTGTTGATGGACTTTCTGCGTTTGGGTGCATCCACCGACATCTTGCCGATGCGATAGCTGAACGTGACGCGGAAGCTCATGGTGTGCATGATGTTCAGGCTTTTCTGATCGATGGTGGGCGACTGGATGCTATTGTGAATCCGGAAGTTCGGAGTGAAGAAGTTCTCCGCGCCAAAACCGATGCTTCCTTTCTTCTCGTTGAAATCTTTCTTGAGGCCAAGGCTATAGATACCAAATCCACCTTGCGAACCTTGCAGCTGCACCTGGCGACCGCGATAGAAGCTGAAGAACTGGAAGCCCCAGCCTTTGGTGAGGTTGTAGCTACCAAACAAGCGGCCACTGGCCACCCAACCTTCGTTGCGTGTATCGACGTGGTTGTCTAACACGGCATAGTAGATGTCCGAACCACCGTTCAACGACAACTTGCCGACATTTACGTTTGCAAAGATGCTGAGGCCGTAGGCGTCTTCAGAACCGATGTTTTGATAGGTGGTAAGAATCTGTCCAGGTACGTCTGCATTGCCCGTCGGTACGCGCACAGCCTGAATTGAACCTGTGGTATTGCGCATGAACGACGTAAAGTTAAGGGACGTTCCACCGATATAGGTATTGTAACCCAATTCGTAGTTGTTGGTATATTCAGGATTCAACGTTGGGTTACCTGCCGTGATGCTCAGCGGGTTGCCGCCTTGAATGTTAGGATTGAGGTATTGGATGGAAGGTCGCTGAATGCGACGGTTGTAGGCAACTTTCACCATGCCTCCATTTTTTAATTTCTTCGAAAGATTCACACTGGGCACCAACACGCCGTAGGAAGGAATGGTGATGTTATTTTCTTTTGTGTGAGCCGTAATGGTGGTGTACTCGTAACGCGAGCCGGCCTTTAAACTATAACCACTCTTGGCAGTATAGGTATACGAGAGGTAACCCGATGCGATGTTCTGATCATAGTTCAGGTTGTTGTTCTTCAAAGGATTAGTGTCAAGCTCGTAGTTGTAGTCGCCGTCAGGATCGTTATAGTAAGTGTAGTTGCTATACACCTTGCGCATAATGTCTTTGGCTCCGGCTTCCAACATTTGTGTTGTGCCTATGGGTGTTTGATAGTCACCTTGGAAGGTTACTTCCTGGTTGTAGCTGTCGTTCAAATTGCGCGTGCCGCTGGGAGCCGGGAGATCTTTGATTTCGTCGATCCGGCGGTCAAAGTTGTTGGTCCGGTTGTTCTTGCTATACATGGCCAGGAAGCTGAGTTCGCGTTGGGGCTTGTCGTAAAGGTGCGTGTACGTCAGGTTCATGTCGATCGTGTTCGAATGGTCTTGCGTGTACACCTGGCTGAGCGAACTGGAGTCGGAAGTAACATGCGTTAGCGTGCGCAGATTGTCCTGGTAGCTATTGTTGTTGCGGGCGCCAAAGCGCAAGGAAGCGGCCAAAGAGTTCTTTTTGTCGATGTCATAGTCCCATCCCAACGTATAGTTGCCGAACAAACCGTGCGAGCGCGTGTCGGCGGTTTGCTGGTTGGTGGAAGCGACATTGCCCAACGAATCTTTTATGGTTTGGAGATTATCAAAGCTCCCGGTCACATTGTACATCGCGCGTCCAAAGCCTCCCAAGTTGAATCCCATCTTTCCTTTGCGATAGCTGCCGTTCAACCCCAGGTTCGATCCGCGAAGACCAACACCGGTATCAACGTTAAGGGTAGCTCCCTGCAAAGTATTTTTCTTTAACACGATGTTGATGATCCCACCGCTACCTTCGGCATCATATTTAGCTGAAGGCGACGTGATCACTTCCACGGTCTTGATCTGATCGGCCGGAATTTGCTTCAATGCATCGGCTATGCTGCTGGCCATAATGGTCGAAGGCTTGTTGTTGATGAGCACCTTGATGTTGGCGCTTCCGCGCAACGTCACGTTTCCATCCATGTCCACGGAAAGCATCGGCACGCGCTTCAACACGTCGGTAGCGTCGCCGCCGCGCGTGGTGGCGTCGTTCTCGGCGTTGTAGATGGTGCGGTCAACACGTTCTTCCACCATTTGCTTCTGACCTTCGACGACGACTTCGTTCAATACTTTGGCACCTGTGCTCAATTTGATGATGCCCAGGTTAACGTCCGACTTCTTGTCTATTTTGATATTGTTGATGGTCTGTGTTTCGTAACCGATAAAAGACACGGCCACGTTGTATGTTCCTTCCGCTACTTTGTTTATGGAGAATGCACCTTTGTCGTCACACACGCTGCCGTCAACGGGCTTGCCGGTGGCGGGGTCGAGCAGCGCCACGTTGGCGAACTCCACGGGGGTGTTGTCGTCGGCATCCATGACTGTGCCGCTGATCTTGGCATTACCGTGGGGCGTTGTCGGAGCTGCTCCGCCAGGAGTTTGGGCCCAGGCGCCGGCAGAAAAAATGAGAGATGCAAAAAGAAGTACTGTTTTTTTCATTTTTAAGATATACATATAAGATTCAACTACACAGGGTCAGTGACGGGGGAAAGTGCCATGGTATTGTAACTGCAAAAGAAATTCTTTTGTTGGCATCGGACGCGGGAATTATACCATCGGTTTCATTCTCTCGACCGATAGGGCATTTTATCGACCGGACCCGCAAGGTAGGCGTTTTAGGGGGCAGCCATCGATCAAATTGTGCAAACGGTAGAAAATCCGTGAGAATGCCGGTTCGTTTCTTTTGGAAGGACTACATTTAGTCCCGTAAAATTACCGCTCATCATGTCATCGTTTATCAATAGAAATAGGGTGTTGCTGTTGCACTTGTCGTTCTGGTGTGTGTATCTGTCGTTCAATGTATACCAGATCAACTTTTTCCAACACGAGCGCGGCCTGGACTGGGGTGAGCTGATCTCGTCCTTGCTGGTGCAACTGGTGTTTACTTTATTCATCGCCTATTTCAACTATTTCATCACCTGGCCCCGGTTCCTGAAAACCAAAAATATCTGGCGCTACCTGCTGGAGTTCCTCATCCCCTTTGCCCTGGTCATCGCGGCGCGGGTGTACCTCCAGCGTTATCTCGTGGAGCGCTTTTTTCAGCGGCATGTTGATTTCTTCTATTCCGATTTCTTTATCGTTCAAATCACCGCCGTCACCTTGCTCATCGTCTTCTTCGTAGGATTGCTCCGCTTCGCGGTGGACTGGTTTGAATTCGAAGCCAAGAAGAAAGCGATCGAAAACGAAAAGCTCACGGCCGAGTTGAACTTCCTCAAGGCCCAGATCAATCCCCACTTTTTGTTCAACACGCTGAACAACTTGTACTACCTGGCCTACACCAAATCGGAGAACACCACCGAAGTGATCGCCAAGCTCTCGCAGATGATGCGCTACATGATCTATGAGTCCAACCACGCGAAAGTGTTGCTCAGCAAAGAGATCGAATACATGCAGAGCTACATCAGCCTGGAGCGGCTGCGGCTGAACAACCAGATCCCCATCAACTTCAATATCGAAGGCAACCCGGAAAACATCTGGATTGCTCCCCTAATTTTCGTTACTTTTCTGGAGAATGCATTCAAACACGGCGTGAACAACAGCGATCCCAAAGCGTGGGTGAACCTGACGATCGACATCGCCGGAAAGGAATGCATCTACACCGTAGAGAACAGCAAACCCAGCATGCCCCAAGGCAATGAGAAGTCGGGCATCGGGTTGCAGAATGTGCAGCGGCGATTAGAGCTGAGCTACCCTGGACAATATTCGCTGGACGTTACGGAGAATGCAGAACAATATCGTGTGCAACTAAAACTTACCCTGGCGTGAAATACAACTGCGTGATCGTGGAAGACGAGCCCCTGGCCCGCAACCTGATGACGGAATACGTACGCAAAGTGCCCACCCTCCTCCACCTGGTGGAAGCCTGCTCCAGCCCCCTGGCCGCCCTGGAAGTGCTGCGCAACAACAACGTTGACATCCTCTTCCTGGACGTACAAATGCCCGAGATCACCGGCATCTCTCTATTAAAGGTGCTCCAGAAAAAGCCCCTCGTCGTCCTCACCACCGCCTACTCCGAGTACGCCCTCGAAGGCTACGAACTCGACGTGGCCGACTACCTCCTGAAACCCATCACCTTCGAACGTTTTCTTCGCACGGTCGACAAGCTCGTCCAACGCCTCGAGTCCAAAACGGCACCCACGCCCGCACCGGAGCGCACTCCATCCGAACCCAGCCCCGCCTTCGTCTTCGTCAAAGACGGCACCAAGCTCGTCAAAGTCCGCCTCGACGACATCCTCTATGTCGAAGGCCTCAAAGACTACGTCACCATCCACACCCGCACCCAAAAAGTGATCAGCCTCCAACGCCTCAAAGCCCTCGAAGAACAACTCCCCGCCGACAAATTCATCCGCATCCACAACTCCTACATCGTAGCGCTGGACGCCATCGAAGTCATCCACAAAGGCGACGTCCAAATCGGCCAGGCGGTACTACCCATAGGCGAGACCTACAAAAAAGCCTTCAAAGAATTCATCGACAAAAATCAGATGCAGTAGAAAAAACAAAGCCTTCTACTCCAATTTTGCTTGCTTGCCCGCCGAAGCTTCAGCGAAGGAGGGCCAAGCGCAATCCACGTACCCACCTTTCTGCGTAGATTGAAGGACATTATAAAAAAGAACCCATGGCACTAACACCCGGCCAAAAAGCCCCCGATTTCACCCTCGCCTCCACTACCGGAAAACCCTTCTCCCTCAACACCGACCTAAACCGAAAACCCTGCATCCTCTATTTCTATCCAAAGGATTTCTCCACCGGCTGCACCAACGAAGCCTGCGGCTTCCGCGACACCTTCGACCTCTTCGAAGGCCTCAACATCACCATCCTCGGCATCAGCCGCGACGATATTCCCACGCATCTCCGCTTTAAAGAGGCCCTCAAACTCCCCTTCGACCTCCTCTCAGACCCCGACGGAAAAATCTCCAAACTCTACGACACCACACCCCCGTTCATGGACTTCTTCACCAAACGCACCACCTACCTGCTGGACGCCGACCACGTGATACAGGCCGCGTATGAAAATGTATTTTCTGCGCGCAAGCACATTAAAGAGATGGCCGCGAAGGCTTCGGGCAGTGCGGTAGTGAAATAGGGACTGGTGCCCGAAGAATGAAGGGAAGATTTAATGGGTGACGCCAGAAATTTGTTGGTGAAGAACACCAACAAAGGCGCGTGGCGATTGCGCGCAAAAAAATATCAAATATGATTTTGTGGGCAACACCCGAAAAGATCTAAAACATAACCCCGTAGGGGTTTCCCCATCATAACCCCCAGTGAAACTGGGGGCAGGCAACAAAAGTTACTTCTCTAGCGCCACAGGAAAGAAAACATCGAACTTCCAACGTTCTGGCGCGCATTAGCGCCTTTGATTCTGGTGATGCATCGACACACGTTCAGCGGCGTGCTAATTCATTCGCAAACGTTGTCTCTAAAGATTTGTGTCCTCCAAAACCATCTCCAAAATAAAAAAGCCGGACCCCAAGTCCGGCTTTACATATTTAGTGGAGAATATCGGAGTCGAACCGATGACCTTGACACTGCCAGCGTCACGCTCTAGCCAGCTGAGCTAATCCCCCTAAATAGGACGGCAAAGATAATTGAGTTCTCTTAATTGTCAACATAAATTTAACACAGCTTTCTATCGAAGAAAATAGACTCCGCCCCATATTATTGCGCCCCCACGCCCCAAAGCCTCCCGTTTGCGGTGCCGACAGGTTATCTGGTTAAATTAGCGTACCTTTGCCCCTTAATTAATCTTTAATGAAATCTTTTGAATCCTTGGGCCTGTCCAAGGGATTGGTAGAGTCGGTGCTGCAAATCGGCTTTGAAACCCCCACTCCCATACAGGAAAAAGCTATCCCTGTCTTATTAAATGGAAACCGTGATTTTGTAGGTCTCGCACAAACCGGAACCGGCAAGACTGCCGCGTTTGGTCTGCCCCTGCTTGATTTAGTGGACGACGCCCGTCGCGATACACAGGCTTTAGTACTGGCACCCACCCGTGAGTTGGGCTTGCAGATTGCTAACGACCTCGAAAATTTCTCCGAAAAGTTCAAGGCCTTCAATATCGTAGCCGTATACGGTGGCTCCAGCATCAGTGAGCAAATACGCAAAGTGAAAAAAGGAGCCCAGATCATCGTGGCCACCCCCGGTCGCCTCATCGACCTCATCGACCGCAAGGCCATCAACCTCAGCACCATTCAATATGTAGTGTTGGATGAAGCCGACGAAATGCTGAACATGGGCTTTAAGGAAGACCTTGACAAGATCCTTTCCTTCACCCCCGACACGAAGAACACCTGGTTGTTCTCCGCCACCATGCCCCGCGAAGTGAAGTCGATCATGAAGAACTACATGAGCGATCCCTTCGAGCTGACCGTTGGCGAGCAAAACACCGGCAACGTAAACATCGAGCACAACTATGTGATGGTGCAGGAGCGCGACAAATACCCCGCCCTGAAACGCATCCTCGACGACAACCCCGACATCTTCGGCCTCATCTTCTGCCGCACCCGCATCGACACCCAGCGCATCGCCGAAATGTTGATGAAGGACAGCTACAACGCCGACGCCCTGCACGGTGACCTCACCCAACAGCAGCGCGACCGCGTGATGATGAAGTTCCGCTCGCGCACCCTCCAGATCCTGGTGGCCACCGACGTAGCCGCCCGCGGCATCGACGTGGAAGACATCACCCACGTGATCCACATGAACATCCCCGACGAAATGGAATTCTATACCCACCGCAGCGGCCGCACAGCCCGCGCCGGCAAGAAAGGTATCAGCATCGCCATGATCACGCGCCGCGAGTTGGGCAAAGTGAAACAGATCGAAAAAACATTGAAGTCACCCTTCAAGCGCATGATGGTGCCCACGGGCGCCAACGTATGCCAGAAACAATTGCTGGCCCTCATGCACAAAGTGCGCGAGGTAAAAGTGAACGAAGAAGAGATCGCCGAATTTTTGCCCGCCGTATACGAAGAGCTGAAAGACCTGACCAAACCCGAATTGATCAAGCGCTTTGCTTCCATCGAATTTAACCGCTTCCTCGACTACTACCGCAACGCCCCCGACCTGAACCAGGACGACCGTGGCCGCAGCAGCAGCGATGGCGAAGGCGAACGCTACATCACCGGCAGTCGCTTCTTCATCAACCTCGGCAAAATGGACGGCATGGAAAAAGGCGACATGCTCGCCCTGATCGACGAAACCAGCGGCGTGAGCAAACAACACATCGGCCGCATTGAACTGAAGGGCGCTTATTCTTTCTTTGAAGTAGAGAAAGAAAAAGTAAACGACATCGTCAATGGCTTCCAAGGCATTGAATACAAAGGACGCCAGGTACGTGTGGAAGTAACCGAACGCAAAGACGGTGGCGGCCGCGAAGGCGGTAGCCGCGATTATAAACGCGGGAAGCCTTCGACTGGTGGTTATGCAAAGAAGAGTAATAACAAATACGCTGACCAAAAGCGGAAGCGATATTGATACGAAGCCGAAAAAGTGTTGTTGGCGGAACGCCAACAACAGGGGTTGACGTTCTTGGAATATCACTGGAATAAAAAAAAGCCACCTGTTTAACCGGTGGCTTTTTTATTTTTATGCACATCGTGCCTGTTGGCTCCAACTTGTTAGCGCACGCCAATTCAATGACACACGCCCGAAAGGTTGTTGGTGAAGAACACCAACAACGGCGGTGGCCGCCTGTTTAGCGGGTGGCTTTTTATTTTTATGGATATCGTGCCTGTTGGCCCACCAACTTGTTAACGCACGTCAATTCAATGCCACACGCCCGAAATGTTGTTGGTGAAGAACACCAACAACGGCGGTGGGGGATTTGTTGTTGTTTTATTAATACCAATCGCCCAATCGCCCTTGTTGGTGTTCTTCACCAACAAGTCAGCTGCCCGACATTGCAATTATTGCAACGAATTATAATACTGCACCAACTGCAGCATCTCCTTCTCCTTCTTCGGCGAGATCTTCTCCTTCTTTGCATAAGCCGCTATCTCTTCTTGTTTGTCAGGCAAGCCCGAAACAAACGATTTGATAGTGCCCACTTCCTGCAATTGACCGTCGCCGATCTTAACAAAGAATTCATCGGGTGAAGGTTTGTATTCGGGTGCCTGGTCGCTGCCGTCCAGTGCGCCGCCCTTTCTGCCGGGAAGAAGCGTGATCTTTTTCTTGACATACAACGACATCTTGCCGCTGTCTAACAGCATAAAGTAGCCGAGCTTCTTGTCAAAGGCTTGGGGAACGAAGACGGAGCTGCCGAGCTGTACTTTTTTAATGGTGAGTTTGGGATCCAGTACCAGCGCTTTTCCATTTTGCTGATACTCGATCAGATCCTGAAAAGCATTATAGCGAACCGGAACGGTCAAACTCTTATCGCCATAATAAACCACTCCATCCTGGTAAGCTTCATGCAGGTAGGGGGTACCTTTAACGGTAACAGCCGTCGTCGCCTGACCGGTTGCCATCATGACACTGAAGAGGCCGACAACGCTCAAAAGAAATTTGAATTTGCTCATCATACTTTTTTATTTGTGTTAAGTGGATAGTTGCTTCAAGTGCATAGATTACTCACGTCCCATGAAATGGTTACATGAGCAAAATGTTAATAATCGAACAAAGCGATAGCGTTCAGGTAGGCGAAAGGGCACTAGCGAAAATGCTGCCAATCGATACAAGGATGGAGAAAGCACAAAGAAGGTTGCAAAAAAGCGCAAAAGAAGTTTTAGAAAGGCACTGTTCGAAATTGTACTGTCCGGAATTCGTGAACACCTGATCAAATTCGTTCAGTCACGTACACCATCATCGATCAAAAAAAACTTTTTTACTTCCCCACCCTGTAACCTTTTCACATTGCCAAAGTATTGTTCTGTTAACATCACCCACACCGTTGTATAAAATTATGTAATGACATACCACTATTCGCCCCCGCCCCCCTTGTTGGTGTTCTTCACCAACAAGTTTTTGACCCGACACTCAACGCAACCAAAATCCAAAATGCGCCCCATCATTTGACCACCTACGTCCAATTTTTGCGCCACAAAAAAATGAACCGGCATCCCCATCCAACCCAAATTCAAACACCCCCAAACATTCCTTCACCCCAAAATCAATTTTGAACTCCACACCCTTTTGTTGGTGTCCCACCAACAAAAATTTTGAACCCCGCACTCCACCAAAACAAATTCAAACTGCGCCCCCGCATCCGTCCCCCCACCTTTTAGCCCACCCCACACAAACGCCCCCCCCCCCCGGGGCCCCCGC
>CBIHQM010000128.1:0-14380 GCA_966211885.1 uncultured Chryseolinea sp. | reverse complement strand
AACTACACGCGAAACTCGCCCACCGGGCAACACACCGACGGCACCGGCAAGAGCGTGGACAAACTCTTCCGCAACAATGGTCCCGCCACGGGCCTGCCGCATTTTGAAGATGTCTCTGCCGCAGCAGGCATCCTCACGGAGGGATGGGGCCTCGGCATCGTGGTGAACGACATCAATCGCGATGGCAAACCCGATGTGTATGTAGCCAACGATTTTCTCTCCAACGACCACGTCTACATCAACCAGGGCGACGGCACGTTTGCCAACGAGAAGGAGCGGATGAAACACACCGAATACAACGGCATGGGCGCCGACATCGGCGACATCAACAACGATGGCTTGAACGACATCGTGGTGGTGGACATGTTTCCCGAAGACAACCTGCGGCAAAAGACCATGTTTGGCGGCATCGGCTATGACCGGTTCCAAAAAAATATCCAGATGAAATACCAGCCGCAGTACGTGCGCAACGTTCTGCAACTCAACAACGGCAACGGCACCTACAGCGACATCGGCTATCTCTCCGGCATCTATGCCACCGACTGGAGCTGGAGCGGCCTCATCGCCGACGTGGATAACGACGGTTGGCAGGACGTGCTCATCACCAACGGCTATCGCAAAGACATTACCAACCTCGACTTTGTTACGTACAGCAAGGAGTCCAGTATGTTTGGCACCGACGCCACGCGGATGAAAAAAACGCTGGATGCCGTGAACAAAATTGAAGGCGTGAAGAAGCCCGATCTTATTTTCAAAAACAACGGCGACTTGCGCTTCACCAACAAATCGAAAGAGTGGGGACTGACCCAGGAAGCCTACGGCAACGGCGCCGCCTATGCCGACTTCGACAACGATGGCGATCTCGACATGGTGATCAACAACATCAACGACGAGGCGTCGGTGTATAAAAACAATGCCCGCGAGCTTGAGCCTGGAAAAAGCAACTATTTGCGCCTCGCCTTGAAGGGCCCGGAGGGCAACCGGAACGGATTGGGTGCGGAGATCGAGATCCGCCAAGGCGACAAAAAGCAATACCGCGAGTTTGAAACCCAGCGCGGTTTTCAGTCTTCGGTAGAATCCTTTGTTCACTTCGGATTGGATAGCCTCACACAGATCGACGCGCTGCACATTCATTGGCCGGACGGACATGTGCAGTCAATAGAGAATGTTAAAGCAAATCAAGTGCTGACGCTGGCGTATACCGATGCCGTTGAACCTGAGAAGGGACGATGGACCATCTATCCACCGCTTTCCGCCATGTCGGATTCTTTAAAAAAAGCCTTGAATTTGCCCGCGGGTGAACAGCCTGAGTCGTTCTTTTTTCAGGATGTCACCGCCTCGACCGGCCTTTCTTACAAACACGAAGAGGACGAGTATATCGACTACAAAGCCACGGCCACCTTGCCCCAAAAATATTCGCAAGCCGGCCCGGGCCTCACCATCGGTGATATCAACCAGGACGGTCTCGACGATGTGCTGTTGTGCGGCGCCGCCCGCCGGGGAACCACGATTTTCATTCAGCAAAAGAACGGCACATTTAAAAAAGATTCACTGAGCGCAAAACCGCAGGAAGACATGAGCATGCTGTTGTTCGATGCCGATGGCGACAGCGACCTGGACCTGTATTGTGTCAGCGGCAGCTCGGAGTTCGGCGCGTTGCCGGGTGCCTACCAGGACCGTTTCTATCGCAACAACGGTAAGAAACTCGTAGAGGACACCACCGCGCTGCCAAAAGAGAACACCAGTGGGAGCACCGTAGTGGCATCCGATTTTGATAAGGATGGTGACCTCGACCTTTTCGTTGGCGGAAGGATCGTGCCCGGCCATTATCCTGAGGCTCCTCAAAGCTTCCTGCTGCAAAACGATGGGAAAGGAAATTTTACAGACGTCACGAAGTCGATAGCACCATTGCTCGAGCGCGCGGGCATGATCACCGGCGCCCTATGGACCGATTTCGACAATGATGGCTGGACCGATCTGGCCATCGTGGGAGAGTGGATGCCCGTTTCCTTCTACAAGAACAACCAAGGCAAGACATTCTCAAAAGCATTCGAAGACGCCCCCGGTTGGTGGACGAGCATCACGGGAGGTGACATGGATGGCGACGGCGACGTGGACTACATCTGCGGTAACCTCGGGCTCAACTCACTGTTCCAGGCTTCGGCCCAGGAGCCCGTCAGCATCTATGCAAAAGATTTTGATGGCAATGGCTCGTTCGACCCACTCGTGACGCGCTATGTGCAGGGAAGGGAATACTTAACGCATCCCCGCGAGACACTGACCGACCAGATCGTGAGTTTAAAACGCAAACTGGTTCGCTATGCGATCTACGGAGGCTCTTCCATACAAGAGATCCTTACGCCAGAGCAGCTCCAGGGCGCGCTGGTCTATCATGCAACAACGCTGTCGTCATCCTACGTGGAGAATATGGGTGGGGGCAAATTCAAATTAACAGCCTTGCCCGTGGAGGCTCAATTCGCTCCCCTGAATGGCGTTCAGATCGCGGACCTAAATGGCGACCATCACCCCGACATCCTGGGTATTGGCAATTCTTATGCGGCCGATCCACTTTCCGGCTATTACGATGCCGGCACAGGCGTTTGCTTGCTGGGCGATGGAAAAGGAAACTTCCAAGCGCTCCCCATCCGGGAGAGCAACTTTGCTGTTGACACCGATGCCAAGAGCCTCGGCCTGCTGAGGCGGGCAAACAACCTCCCGCTGTATATCGCTACAGCGAACCGCGATAGTTTGCAGGCATGGGAGGAGTCACTGACGGCCGATCCGCCAATTCGCCAGTGGATAGCTCCGGGCCGGACCGACATCCAGGCTGAACTCAAATGGGCCGATGGCAAAGTGGAAAAAAGAGAGCTCTACTATGGCTCGGGCTACCTGTCGCAATCCACCCGTGCGATCCCAATTTCCCCCAGGGTGCAGGAAGTCTGGCTAAAAGACAGTGCCGGCAATCGGCGGAAAGTCTGGGGGACCGGGGCCGGATCAAAATAATTCTATTCGGTATAAAATTTTTTGACCTGGGGTGGACGCTTCGGGAAGAAATGCTTACCCAAGTTCACCGGAAAATTTCACCCGATTGAAACATCTTTTTTTGGAAGAAAAGGCATGGAAAAGGGCACGCGATAACGGCTGTCTAAAGGGTTTTGGACAACAAAGGGCAGGATTTAAACAAGTGTTTGAAAACCCCTTTTTTAGCGTGGATATTATATTTTTTTTACCTTTTCGTTAGATCAAAATTAAAAACTTGTTCTACTTTTGGACCGTAAAACGAAATCGTTCGAAACATTCTTTAGAATAAACCGCGATTTCGTTCGACTTATCAAGTAGTCGAAACGGAAATCGGCTTCAATAGGTTCAGATAACAATTGATTTCTATTCGCATGAACAAACTCTTACAAGCCAGGATCGCCACTTTCACTGCGGCGAACGAAGCCCGCGAAAAGGGCATCTATCCTTACTTTCGACCCATCTCGTCCGCGCAGGACACCGAGGTGATCATTGAGGGCAAACGCGTGCTCATGTTCGGTTCCAATTCCTACCTGGGATTGACCAACCATCCACGCATCAAAGAGGCTGCCCAAAAGGCAATCGAAAAGTACGGCACCGGATGCGCCGGCTCCCGCTTTCTGAATGGCACACTCGACATCCACATCGAGTTGGAAGACCGCATCGCTGCGTTCACCGGTAAGCCCGCTGCCCTCATTTTCAGCACCGGCTTTCAAGTGAACCTCGGCGTGATGTCGAGCCTGACCGGGCGCAACGACTATTTGATCCTGGACGAATACGATCACGCTTCCATCTACGACGGCACACGCCTGTCGTTTTCGCGCGTGATCAAATATGGCCACAACGACATGAACGACCTGGCCCGTCGGCTCAGTATGCTGCCCGAAGAAGCGATCAAACTCATCGTGGTCGACGGCATTTTCAGCATGGAAGGCGACCTGGCCAAGCTTCCCGAAATTGTGATGCTGGCCGAACAATACGGCGCCACCGTGGTGGTGGACGATGCTCATAGCCTCGGCGTGATCGGCGACAAAGGTGCCGGCACTGCTTCACACTTCAAACTCGACGACAAAGTAGATATCATCACGGGCACCTTCAGCAAATCGCTCGCCTCCCTCGGCGGCTTCGTGGCCTCCGACCGCGACACCATCGACTATCTGAAACACCAGGCCCGCTCGCTCATTTTCAGCGCCAGCATGACGCCGTCTTCCGCCGCCAGCGTGCTGGCCGCGCTCGACATCCTGGAGACCGAGCCCGAGCACATGGAGCAATTGTGGAACAACACGCGTTATGCCATGCACCTTCTCAAAGAGGAAGGCTTCGACATCGGCGACACGGAAAGTCCCATCATTCCGATCTATGTGCGCGACAACGAGAAAACCTTTATTGTCACCAGCATGCTGCAACAGCAAGGGGTGTTTGTGAACCCGGTGGTTTCGCCCGCCGTGCCTTCGCATGCGTCGCTGCTTCGCTTCTCGCTGATGGCCACGCACACTTTCAGCCAGATCGAAGAAGCTGTAGAGAAACTTGCTTATACTTTTAAGCAAGTCGGAGTCCTGAAAATTAAAGAACGCATTTAATGAAGCGTGTAGAGCCCGTCACCACCAAAGCCCAACTTGAAGCATTTATCGATTTCCCGCATGATCTCTATAAGGATGATCCGTGCTATGTGCCCGAGTTGTTCATCGCGCAGCGCGATCTGCTGACCCCCGGCAAGCATCCGTTTCACGAGCACTCGCCGGTGCAGCTTTTTTTGGCGTACGACAAAGACAAAGTGGTGGGACGCATTGCGGCCATTCTCAACAAAAATCACAACACGTTCAATAAAACCGAGGACGGATTCTTCGGATTTTTTGATGCCGTAAACGACGGCGAGGTCAACGCCTTGTTGTTTCAGCAAGCCGAACAATGGCTTCGCGACAAGGGCGCCAAGACCATCATCGGTCCCGCTAACTTTTCGACAAACGAAACCTGCGGCCTGCTCATCGCCGGCTTCGATACACCGCCGTTTGCCATGATGACCTACAACAAGGAATATTACGAATCCCTGTTGAACCAGATCGGCTTCCGCAAGAAGGTGGACCTCATTGCCTATCGCTTTGGCGAAGACGGCTACGACGACAAATCGGTGCGCGTAAAGAAGGCTTTGTTGGATCGCCTCCAGTCAAAGGGCATTACGATCCGGCCCGTCGTTAAAAAGAATTTCGAACAGGAAGTCACCCGGATCCGCGAGGTCTACAACTCGGCCTGGGACCGCAACCTCGGCTTTGTGCCGATGACGGAAAAAGAATTTGACTACCTGGCCAAGGACATGAAAATGATCCTGGACACCGACTTCTGCCTGGTGGCCGAAAAGGACGGGAAAGCGATCGGCTTTGCGCTGGCCATTCCCGATATCAACCAACTGCTCATCAACATCAAGCGCGGACGGTTGTTGCCTTTCGGATTGTTCAAGCTCCTGTTTGGTTTGAAGAAGATCAACGGCATCCGCGTCATCGCCCTGGGGGTGATGGAAGGCTACCGCAAGCTGGGGATTGAAGCGTGTTTTTATGGCACCATCATCGAAGCCTATCGCCGCAAGAAATTCAAGCGTGCGGAAGCTTCGTGGATATTGGAAGACAACGATCTCATGAATAATGCCTTGCTGCATGTGAAGGGCGTGCCCCACAAGCGCTACAGGATCTTCGAGAAAGCGATATGAAAGAAAGCGTGCTGATCACCGGGGCGAGTGGATTTGTGGGGTATCACCTCATCGAGGAAGCCTTGGCAAAAGGCCTGGAGGTGTATGCCGCGGTGCGCGCATCGAGCCGGGTGGATCACCTGCGCAATTTGCCGGTCCAGTTTGTGACCACCGATTTTTCGGATGTCAGGGCCATACGGGCCGAGCTGGAGGCGAAGGGTTATCAGTACGTGATTCATGCCGCCGGGGCAACGAAGGCCCTGAGTGAGGCGTCCTACAACGAGGTCAACGCCGTCTATACACGCAACCTGGCGCAGGCCGTGTCGGAACTGCAAGTGCCCTTGAAGAAATTTGTTTTCCTCAGCAGTCTCGCGGCGATGGGCCCTGCGAAGAATGGACATCCCATCCTGGAAAAGGACGCCCCGAATCCCGTGACGTTCTATGGAAAAAGCAAGCTGCTGGCCGAAAGCTATCTCTCGGCGCTGGATAGTTTGCCCACCATCGTATTACGCCCCACGGCAGTATATGGTCCCCGCGACCGCGATATTTTCATCATCCTGAAAACCATCGCGCAGGGGATCGAGCCCTACATTGGCAGGAAGCCACAGAAACTGAGCTTCATTTATGTGAAAGATCTTGCGGCCGTGAGCGTAGGGGCTTTGCACAGTTCAGTTGTCAAAGGATCGTATAATGTTTCCGATGGGGAATGCTATGACCGCTATGAGCTGGCCAACATCACGAAAGAAATATTGCACAAGAAGACGTTGAAGGTCCATATCCCCACGGGGGTGGTAAAGGCCATGGCGTTTGTCCAGGAGACGCTGGGACGGATGCAGGGCAGTATGCCGGCGCTGAACCAGGACAAGCTGGCCGAGCTCACGGCCGCCAACTGGTCATGCAGCATCGACAGCATCCGGAAGGACCTTGGGTTTTCGCCCCGCTACACGCTGGCGCAGGGGCTGGAGGAAACCATTCAATGGTACAAGGCCAACCAATGGCTATAGGCGAAACCCAAACGAAGAACATTAAATAAAAGGCTATGAAAGAACAGATCGAACAAGCAAATGGAAAACTAGGCATATTGATACCAGGCCTGGGTGCCGTGGCGACCACCATGATCGCCGGTGTGGAGGCCGTGAAGAAGGGATTGGCACAACCGGTCGGCTCGCTCACCCAAACCGGTAACATCCGGCTGGGAAAACGCACCGAGAACCGCTATCCCAAAATAAAGGACTTTGTGCCCCTGGCCGATCTGAACGACATCGTGTTTGGCGGATGGGATGTGTACACCGACAACGTGTATGAAGCCGCCGTGAACGCCAAAGTGCTGGAGCTCGGATTGCTCCAACCCATCAAGGCCGAGTTGGAAAAGATCAAGCCCATGAAGGCGGTCTTCGACAAAACCTACATCCGCAACCTGGACGGCACCAACATCAAGGAAGCCGCGACCAAGTTCGACCTCGCGCTGGCCGTGATGGAAGACATCGACAACTTTAAAAATGAAAATGGCTGCTCGCGCCTCGTCATGGTGTGGTGCGGCTCCACGGAGAAATACATTGAAGAAGCAGACGTTCACCAGAACATCTACGCTTTCGAAGACGGCTTGCGCAACAACGATCCGCTCATTTCGCCCAGCATGATCTATGCCTATGCCGCCATCAAAAAAGGAGTGCCGTTTGCCAACGGTGCGCCTAACCTGACGTGCGACATCCCGGCGTTGATCGAACTGGCCAAAGAAAACGGTGTGCCCATCGGCGGCAAGGATTTCAAGACGGGACAGACTTTGATGAAAACCATTCTCGCCCCCGGTCTGCACGCCCGTTCACTCGGCATCCGCGGATGGTTCTCTACCAACATTCTCGGCAACCGCGACGGCCTTGTGCTGGACGATCCGGATAACTTCAAGACCAAGGAAGTATCCAAGTTGGGCGTGCTGGAAGATATTTTGCAACCCGAGCTGAGCCCGGAATTGTACGGCGACCTGTATCACAAGATCCGCATCAACTATTATCCGCCCCACGGCGACAACAAAGAAAGCTGGGACAACATCGACATCTTCGGATGGTTGGGTTACCCGATGCAGATCAAGATCAACTTCCTGTGTCGCGATTCGATCCTGGCGGCTCCCATCGTGCTGGACCTGGCCTTGTTCTTTGACCTGGCCAAACGTGCGAACATGAGTGGCATCCAGGAATGGTTGTCGTTCTACTTCAAGTCGCCGCAAACCGCGCCGGGCCTGCGTCCGGAGCATGACATCTTCAAACAATTGATCAAGCTGCAGAATACACTGCGCCACATCATGGGCGAAGATCTCATTACGCACTTGGGCCTGGATTACTACCAGGATCTGGTGGAGTCATTGTAAGCTTTCATGACGACACACCAGATCATTGCCACGGTAGGAGGGATCGGATATATCCGCAAGGGGAGTGGCACCGTCGCCGCGGCCCTGGGCGTGATCGCCTGGTATCTTTTTGCCGGCAACGTCGATCCGGTAGTGATCCTGCTTCTGACCCTGGGCATCACCGCCATTGGTGTGTGGTCGGCCACGGTGGTGGAGCGCTACTGGGGCATCGATAGTCATCGCGTCGTAATTGACGAAGTGGCGGGGATGGGCATCAGCCTGTTGTTCCTTCCCGTAAGCTTCGGCATCGGTCTGGCAGCCTTCGTGCTGTTCCGGTTTTTTGATATTGCCAAACCAGCCTATATCCGTTCGATGGAGAAACTTCCCCGCGGATGGGGGGTGATGGCAGATGATGTGCTGGCGGGAATTTACACCAACATCCTGCTGCAGGTGGCCGTGAAACTATCCATACTCTGATCATAAAGGACGGACTCATATTCCTGAAGTCGCAAGCGGCTTCCCTCATCGCATCGTTAGTGGATTTTGCGTGCACTATTGTTTGCGTCGAAGTGTTAGGAGTTTGGTATGGCCATGCCGGCATTGTGGGGAATATTGTGGGGGCCATCACCAATTTCGTCATCGGCAGACAATGGGTGTTTCTTTCTTCGGGAACGAACAACCTAAGGCAGCAGGCCCTGCGCTATGCAATCGTTTGGGCGGGCTATGTGGCGCTTGGATTTTTATTGTTCGTGGCCGTGACGGATTATATCAATATTAATTACCGTATCGCAAAAGTACTGGTAGCGATTTTTTTAAGTGTTACGTATAACTACGTACTGCAAAAGAAATATGTGTTTAAATAGGCGCGTAACGTGCGCATGAAGTGTGATGTATAGAATAAGTATAGTGATCGGTCTATGGATGAGTGCAGTCGCGGTGTTTGGACAGACCACCGTGAGCGGCGTCGTGACCGATGCAGAAACGAAAGAACCCCTGCCTTTCGTAAACGTTTTTTATGAAGGTACCACCGTGGGCAGCGTTACCGATGCGAACGGCGCTTATGTGATCCATACCCCGAACCTGGAAAATGTGAATCTTCATTTTTCTTTTTTGGGTTATAAGACCGTGATCCGCAAGATCCGCCCCGGCGAAACACAGGAACTGAACGTGAAGATGGCCCCCGATGCAAAAGTCCTCGACGAGGTCACCGTCACCTCCGGCAACCAACGGGAGCGCTATCGCAACAAGAACAACCCGGCTGTGGACCTGGTGCGGGAGATGATCTCCCACAAAAAAGAAAACCGGATGGAGAGCTACGACTATGCCGAGTATGAAGAATACGAGAAGCTGCAGATGTCGCTCAGCAACATGTCCGACAAATTCAAGGACCGCAAGATCTTCCGCAAATACAAGTGGCTGTTCGAGAACGTAGACACCACGACTATTCCCGGCAAAGCCTTGTTGCCCATCTACCTGCAAGAAACGCTGTCGGATCGCTACTACCGGCGCACGCCCGAAAAGAAGATCGACGTCACCAAGGCCCATCAAAAAGTGAGCTTCGACGATTATATCGACAACGCCGGTCTCAGCACGTACCTGAATTATCTCTACAGCGACATCGACATCTACGACAACAACACAGTCCTGTTGACCAACCAATTCCTGAGTCCCATTGCCGACAGCGCACCGACCTTCTATAAATTCTACATCACCGACACCCTGAAAAATGTGACCCCCAACCTGGTGGAGCTGGTGTTTGTGCCCCGCGATGCCGGTGGATTTTTGTTTCAAGGCAAGTTGTACGTCACACTCGACACGCACTATGCGGTGCAGAAAGTGGAGATGACCGTGAACAAAAATATCAACCTGAACTGGGTGCGCGAACTGCACATCGACCAGGATTTTGTGCAAACGCCGTCGGGACGTTTCCAGGTGGTGAAGAGCCGCATGCAGTGTGACTTCGGATTGTCAAAGGGTGGTGGTGGCCTGTACGGTGAACGCGTGGTCTCCTACAAAAATTTTGTGGTGGACAAACCGCGCGAGGCCAAGTTCTATGAAAGCGATACCAAACTGACGCTCACGGATTCGGAAAAACACACCGACGGATTCTGGCTCTCCAATCGCCACGACTCGCTTTCCATGGCCGAATCGAAAGTGTACCAAAATATCGACAGCCTTCAAAAGCTGCCCTCCTTCAAACGCACGATGGACATTGCCACGCTGTTGCTGGCCGGCTACAAAGGTTTTGGCTGGTGGGAGCTGGGACCGGTGAACACGTTCTACAGCTTCAACCCTGTGGAAGGCTTCCGCCTCCGGGTGGGTGGCCGCACGACGCCGAAGTTCAACGAGCGCCTGTATTTCGAGACCTATGGCGCCTATGGCTTTAAGGATGAGAAGTGGAAATATTTTCTCAGCGCCACCTATTCGTTTACCGGCAAATCCATTTGGCAGTTTCCGGTGCACACCCTGCGAGGGAGCTTTCAGCGCGACACAAAAATCCCCGGCCAGGAATTGCAATTTGTTCAGGAAGACAACTTCCTCCTTTCGTTCAAACGCGGCGTGAACGATAAATGGCTATACAACGACATCTGGAACATCGACTACCTCCACGAATTCGACAGTCACTTCTCCTATAGATTAGGCTTCAAGAATTGGAAGCAAATTCCGGCGGGGGGACTGAAGTATGAGATCCGCGCAGACGACACTGTGACGGAGATCCAGCAGGTGACCACGTCGGAATTTTCATTGGAACTGCGCTGGGCGCCGGGGGAGCAATTTTACCAGGGTAAAGCTTACCGGATCCCCATTCCAAACCGATATCCCATCGTCACCGCGCGTGTTATTGGTGGCGTAAAAGGGCTTTTGGGCGGCGAATACAATTATCAATCGGTGGCCCTGAACGTGTTCAAACGCTTTTATTTGTCACAGTTCGGCTATACCGATGTGGTGGCCGAGGGGGGCTATGTTTTTGGCCAGGTGCCGTTCCCGCTGTTGAACATCCACCGGGCCAACCAGACCTATTCGTACCAGTTGCAGTCCTATAACCTCATGAACTTCCTGGAATTTGTGAGCGACAAATATGTAAGCGTGAACTTTGATCATTATTTCAATGGATTTATTTTTAATAAAATTCCGTTGTTCAAAAAGCTAAAATGGCGGGAGGTGGCCACGTTCAAGTTGCTGTATGGCAGTATCCGGAGAGAGAACGACCCGACCTATAACCCGCAGACCTTTGCGTTCCCCACGAACAGCGACGGCGTGACCACGACCTATTCGCTTGCCGCGCAGCCCTATATGGAGTGTAGCGTGGGGATTGCCAACATTTTCAAGCTCATCCGTGTTGATCTGGTGAAACGCCTGAGCTACCTGGATCACCCGACGGTTTCGAACTGGGGCATCCGTGCAAGATTTAAATTTGATTTTTAAGCGTGTAGAAAGTATGAATACAACGACGACCCCCCAAGTTATACAGAAGCAACCGCTGCGCATCGTGTTGCAGCAATTGATCTATAAGGTGATCAACCCCTTCGTGAAATTTCTGGTGCGCATCGGGTTCACGCCCAATGCCGTGACCACGGTTGGCCTGGTCCTGAACGTGGGCGTGGCCATCATCTTTGTGGCCGGCGCCGAAGAAGGCAACCGCGGCGACCTGAGGTATGTGGGTTGGGCTGGAGCGCTCACGCTCTTTGCCGGCCTGTTCGACATGCTCGACGGGCAGGTGGCGCGCCTGGGCAACATGAGCTCGACCTTTGGTGCGCTCTATGATTCGGTGCTGGACCGCTACAGCGAACTGATCATGTTCCTCGGCATTTGTTATTACCTGATCGGTCATCACTATTTCCTCAGCTCGTTATTTGCCTTCATCGCCCTGATCGGGTCCATGATGGTGAGCTACATCCGGGCGCGGGCCGAAGGCCTTGGCGTGGAGGTGAAGGGAGGATTGATGCAACGGCCCGAGCGCGTGGTGACGATCGGGGTCTCGGCCCTGGCTTGTGGCATCACAGCCTATTACATCGGCGGTGACTATAAACTTTTTGTACCCGGTATTCCCTTCCAGGTATTCGAGACCATTTCCGTGTTCACCATTCCCCTGACCATTATGGCCGTGCTGACCAACATCACGGCATTCCACAGACTACGCGAAGCGAAGAAAGCATTGGAGCAGAAAGGATTATAAGGATCGTTTAAACGTATGAATTTTTTATTGAGCATATGGCTGGTCACGATGGCGATGGCGCCCGTCAGAGAGGCTCCAAAGGCGGAGCCGTGTGAATGCACCATTGGTAACCAGTTCCCCACACCACCGAAAGATCAGGGTTCGCTCTTCTATATTCAGCGAACCCCCAACACCAACACGATCATGTACGACGTGAACCTCGACCGGGGTGTGCCCAATGAGGAGGAGCCTGTTCGTGTCTATTGGTTGCGCTATGGCGAGAATGGACAGAAAGAAGACCTCTCGTATATCCAACGGCATTATGCCTATGGCATCAAAAGCAGAAAGCTGGAGAACAATACATTTGAGCTCCGCTTTGTGTCCTATAAAAAACTTCCCTTCTACCTGTCGCGTTCCGCACGCGACAATCGTTATCACATCCTGGCCACCGTCAATGGAAAGCAAATTGAAGTGAGCCGGGTGTTCCTGCAGATCGAAGGGGGAAGCTTCTGGCTTCCCAACGTGGTGTGTGCGCAGGTGAAGGGTGTCGATCCGGTCTCCGGTAAAGAAGTTGTTCAGTCCTTTAAACCTTAGGGTATGAAGAAACCATTTGTTTCCAATTCAACAGAATCGTCGCGCATGTTCAAGAGCGACTTCCTGGAGCGGTTTTCTGTGGTCCACTACAGTGTGCCGCTGATCGTTTTTATTCCCGTCATTTTATATTTCATCTACAGCGCCTTGTTTGTCTGGCACAATAACATCCTCACATTCCTGGCCTGCGGCCTGGGCGGCCTCTTGTTTTGGACGCTCACGGAATATGTGATGCACCGGTTTATTTTTCATTTCGTACCCAAGTCGAAATGGGGCCAGCGTCTTCACTTTATTTTTCACGGCGTTCACCACGACTACCCCAACGATGCCCTGCGGTTGGTTCTGCCCCCGTCGGTAAGCATCCCCCTGGCCACCGGTTTCTATTTTGTTTTCCGGGCTGTTTTGCCGCCGGACTGGGTTTCGGCCTCCTTTGCCCTGTTCATTGCCGGATATCTTTTCTATGATATTTCGCATTATGCCCTCCATCATGCTACCTTTAAAAGCCCATTTTGGAAAAAGCTCAAACACCACCACATGCAGCATCACTACAGCGATGCCACCAAGGGCTACGGTGTGAGCTCCGCCCTTTGGGATAAAATATTCAGATCGGATTTTGAAAAATAACCTGGATTACCCGGCGGCTGAGGCAACGAAACCCTTTGGACGTTACCTGGCCACCGCTTTGCTGGTGTCGGCCGCCTACGTATTGCTTTCCGCCCTGCTCATCGGCTTCAAGTCCGATCAGTTGGTGCTGGCGGGTATTTTTACGGCCCTGTATGTATCGACACCCATCACCCGGAAATTCATCCTAGGCTTTTCGATCTTCATCGTCTTCTGGGTCATTTTCGACTACATGAAGGCCTTCCCCAACTATTGGTTCAACGAGGTGCACATTGGTAGCCTTTATAATGCCGAGGCGCACCTGTTTGGCATCCACACCGCCGAAGGAGTGCTGACTCCCAACGAATATTTTCAACGCCACAGCATCGCGCTAGCCGATGTGCTGGCAGGCCTGTTTTATTTATGCTGGATCCCGGTGCCGCTGGGTTTCGCCGCCTACTTATTTTTCCGGAGCCGCCGCAGCTTCCTCTACTTCTCGCTCACATTTTTGCTGACCAACCTTATCGGCTTCGTCATCTACTATCTCTACCCGGCAGCACCCCCATGGTATGTCCAGGAATATGGCCTCGATTTTATCGCCGGTACCCGCGGCAACACGGCCGGCTTGATCCGCTTCGACCATTTCTTCAACATAACCATCTTCCAATCGCTTTATACCAAAGGCTCCAACGTCTTCGCGGCGATGCCGTCGCTGCATTCGGCGTATCCGTTGCTGGTGCTATATCACTCCTGGAGAAACAATATGGGTTTTATGAAGATCGTCTTTGGCATTATCACATTGGGTATTTGGTTTGCCGCGGTCTATACCAGTCACCACTACATTTTAGATGTACTGGCTGGCATCGCGGTGGCTACAACGGGGATCATTCTTTTTCAAACGCTGGTGGCGAAAAGTAAGCGATTCGCCGGGTTTGTGGAGCGATATGCTGCGTTGATTTCTTAGGAGCCAGAATCCAGGAGCCAGGAGCCA
>CBIHQM010000127.1:0-14486 GCA_966211885.1 uncultured Chryseolinea sp. | reverse complement strand
AGGTCGTTGCCCGAGCGTTTGAAGGTGGGGTGTGGGGCGATCTGGAAGGTGATGTAGAGGTCGCCGGCCGGGCCACCGTTGGCTCCGGGGGCGCCGTAGCCCTTCAGTTTTATGATCTGGCCGTTCTCGATGCCCGCGGGAATGGTGATGCGGATGTTTTTGCCATTCACGGTCAGGGTTTGCTGGTGGGTGGTCATGACTTCTTCGAGGGTCTGGTGTAGTTCGGCGTTGAAGTCTTGTCCGCGGAACCGTGCTTGTTGTTGGTGTCGGGCGGCGTCGCCGAACATGGATTCGAAGAAGCTGGAGAAGTCGCCGCCTTCGTCGGAGAAGTCATAGCCGGTGTGGTGTTCCTGGCGGGGGCGGCTTTGGCGTTGTTGTTCGAAGTGTTCGGCGTGTTGCCAGTCTTTGCCGTATTGGTCATACTTCTTGCGCTTCTCGGGGTCACTGAGCACTTCGTTGGCTTCGTTGATCTCCTGGAATTTTTTGTGGGCTTCTTTGTCGTTCGGGTTCAGGTCGGGGTGGAGCTTGCGGGCCAGTTTGCGATAAGCCTTTTTGATGTCGTCGGCCGAAGCGGTTTTGTCGATCCCGAGGATTTTGTAGTAGTCGATAAATTCCATAGGTGGGCGGTTATGCTATGCCTAAAATAACGTATTCGCCTGTGGGATTGTTAATTGGACGGTGAATTATTGGTGGGGTTGGCTTTGGTAAAGTTAGTGGTTGTGTAGAGGAAATGCATTTAACCGCCTCGCCTTCGCTAATCCCGATAGCTATCGGGACGGCGGGCAAAGCAGGCAAGTTGACGCAAAGAAATGCTGGTGCTTGACGGGATTGTTGGTTTGCTTTGTTTTCGAATGAACCTGAGTTGTCTTATTTTTAATAGCTTCATAAAAAATAGCTTACAATGAACTTCAGAAAAAAGAATAGACTGTATGCGCTAACGCTGCTGTGTTTTTTAACGAGCGTGGTTGGGTTTGGTCAGGCAAACAATGCGGGAAAAAAGCCGGCGCCATGGTTTTCGGATGAGCTCATACGGCCACGCATGCGTGTCATCATTGACAATGATTTTAGTGGCGACCCGGATGGGTTGTTTCAATTGGTGCACCACGTGTTGTCGCCTTCCGTGGAGATCCGGGCGATCATTGGGTCACACTTAAAGGCCGGCGATCCTTTCGATCCATCGAACGTGACGGCGGCCAATGCAAAAAAGAAAGTCGATGAGGTGTTGGCGTTGATGAACCTGGGGAAATCCTTCGCGGTGTATCAGGGGGCGAATGTGGCCTTGGAAAACGACAGCGTCCCCCAGCGTTCTGACGCGGCCAATGCCATCATTCAAGAGGCGATGCGCAATGATACAAAGCTGCCTTTGTATATCGTGTGCGGCGCCGGGCTCACCGACCTGGCCAGCGCCTTGCTCATGAAACCCGAGATCGCCAGCCGATTAACCTTGATCTGGATCGGCGGTCCGGAATACGTCGAGCTGGCGCCGCCACCCCCGGGATATACGAGCCTGGAATATAATTTGGGGATCGATATCAAGGCGGGCCAAGTGGTGTTTAATAAGTCGCGCATTCCCGTCTGGCAAATTCCAAGAAGCAGCTACCGGCAAGTGTTGATCCCGTATTCGTCCCTGGTGCTCAAAGTGAAAGGGCAGGGAAAAATCGGGGCCTACCTGGCGGGGAACCTGGAGCGTATTATGAAACTTGCCGTACAGTATAACTTCAACATCGGCGAAACCTATGTCATCGGTGATAGTCCCTTGGTGTTGCTGACGGCCCTTCAGTCTTCCTTCGAGGCCGATCCTTCTTCAAGCCGCTATGTGCTTCGGCCGGCTCCGCTGATCAATAGCCAGGGGTTGTATGAAGTGAATACGACAGGGAGAAATATCCGGGTCTATACGGAATTGGATTGTTCTCTGTTGCTGGAGGATTTCTTTTCGAAGCTTTCCTTGTTTGGTCAAAGTAAGTAAGGCAACATCTGCCAACGCCATTCGTCACGCTGTTATGTTCCAGTCTTCGACTTAAAATTTAAGGACTTGTCCCGTGTGAAGGACGATGACAACGCGTGCGCTTCGGGCCGGACCGTGTGAAGCCAGATTCAGTCGTGCCTGTGAAAGTGAGGGAGTAATATCTTGAATAACCCCGGACTTTAGTCCGGGGTACAGACACCTACTTATTGACGGTCCGCCAACTGGCGGACTGACTTTTCCTGCTTTAGGTATCGCCGTATACGTAATCATCGGCGTGGTCAGGGCTAAAGCCCGTGACTGAGTATGCTCAAGTACCCCGGACTGAAGTCCGGGGTTATTCATTTTCATTATGCTC
The DNA here is from genome assembly GCA_966211885.1 of uncultured Chryseolinea sp. Classification (GTDB taxonomy): domain Bacteria; phylum Bacteroidota; class Bacteroidia; order Cytophagales; family Cyclobacteriaceae; genus Chryseolinea. Next base: position 12,165 of record CBIHQM010000127.1, on the reverse strand, counting down.
TTTCTCGTCGAAAGATGTGCGCATAGTTGGGTTAGTCAAAGCTGAACCGTCACCTTTAAAAACGTTGCAGGTATAGACGTGCTGCTCTCTTTGTTGCTTTTGTTTTGACTGCTGAACAATGCCTCCAACTCACGTTGCAATTCAACCGCCTTGCCATTCTTTTCGGCCGCATCAAAAGCATTCATGGTTGGTCCGTAGTAGATTTTGAACTTGCTCACAAATTGCGCGGGAGTGAAAGGTGCGATAAAGTTGTACGTATCCTTCACGCAGGATATTTTTTCTTTTGGCACACCGGCGTTGCCAAAACGTTCGATCACGTTGCTTTCCACACCCCACAACATCGGACTCACAAATCCTTCCGGGGGTGGGGGAGTGTAGGCAGAACTGATTTTCAGGATCTGTGCCACCAGCGTTGGGTCTCCAGGGATCCAGTTGCCCATCACGATGCGGCCACCGGGACGTGTCACGCGAACCATTTCCTTGGCTACATCAAAGGGCTTGGGGGCGAACATGGCGCCAAAGATGCTCACGGTGAGATCGAAGGTGTGGTCGCTCAGGGCCTGAAGGTTGGTGGCGTCGCCTTCCTGGAAGGTGCAATGGGTGAGCCCTTCGGCTTTAGCCCGTGCGTTCCCAGCCTTCACCAGGTTCTCCGCGATGTCGACTCCCAGTACGTTGGCACCTAGTCGCGCGGCGGGTATGGCGGTGGTGCCGTCGCCGCAGCCGAGATCAAGAACCTTCATGCCTTTGGTGATCCCCAGTTTGGAGACCAACGCTGTACCACTTTCCCGCATGCTCTCAGCAATGCGGGTGAAGTCGCCTTTTTCCCATAGTTGTTTGTTTGGATTCATCTTTTTTTATTTAGCTAAGTTTAAAGTGTTGCGATTTTTAAAGGACGTTCACCAACTCCTCGTGAATTTTCCTCCCCTCGCTCACGACGATGCCGATGATCTCTTCGATATCTTTTTCTGAAGTTCTGAAATTGACAATGCATCCCCGGAGACAATATTTCCCCTTGATCACGGCATTGGACAGGAATACATCTCCTTTTCGTTGCAGGCTGTTCAACAATGCTTCGTTAAGTCTATTTAAATAGGCTTCCCTTTCCTTGGCGTCGTCTGGCCGTTCGGCAGGAACGTATCGCAAGGTGGTGATGCTAAGGTTTTGGGTGATGGCTTCCAGTTCGGGATGGCGTTGAGCGAGACGGAAAAATAGTTGTGATAGCTCAATATTCTGGCCGATCATTTTGATATACCCCTCCCGTCCCACATGTTGTAAAGCTGCCCACACTTTTAGCGCCCTGAATCCGCGGGAGTTTTGAAAGCCGTATTCGTAGTAGTTGTGTTGAGATTCCGAGCTGTTGAAGTTGTAGTACACGGGGTGCGTGCTGTAGGTGTCGATCAGGGTCTGGGGATCTTTCACCAACGTGCAGCCGGCTTCCAAAGGACTGTAGAGCCACTTATGCGGGTCGAGCGCAATGGAGTCGGCATCTTCAATGCCTGCGAATACATTTTTGAGTGCGGGTATAACGGCGGCCGGTATCCCGTAGGCACCATCGATATGAAACCACAAGTTGTAGGTTTTGCAAAGTGCGCCAATGGATTTGAGGTCATCCACCACACCCGTGCTCACATCGCCCGCGTTGCCGACCACCATGATCGGGGCGTAGCCGTTTTTGAGATCCCGCTTGATCGCCTGCTCCAGCAAGCCGATGTGCATTTTGCCGAAGTCGTCCTGCTCGATCCAGCGAATGCCGTTGGCCCCGATGCCAAAGAAGAAGGCAGCCTTTTCAATCCAGGCGTGTGTGGCTTTGGAGCAGTAGACCACCAACCGCGCGTCGTTTGCTGCTATCCCGTCTTGTCTGATGCTCTTCGGCGCCTTGGCGGTTCTCGCCGCAAGAAAGGCGGTGAAGTTGGCCATGTTCCCGCCGCTCACCAGGATGCCGCCATACGCTGGAGAAACCCCAATGAATTCGGCCAGCCACCGGATGGTTTGCTTCTCGATCTCCGTGGCCATCGGGCTTAAAATATTGGCGCCTACATTTGGATTGACCGCCGCGCTCAAAAGATCGGCCAATGCGCCAAGGGGAGCAGCCGAAGAGGTGATGTATCCCAGGAACTTGGGGTGTCCATTAAAAAGCGAATGATTGAACAACAAGTCCACGGCCCGCTTCATGATGACGTCGGCCGCCATGCCGGTTTCCGGTAGCGACGCGGTCCCGAGAAATGCCTGGAGTTGGCTGGACGTTTCGCCGGTGGTGACGGGACCTTCGCCGATGTGGTCCATGAAATCGGAGATGCTATCGACCAGGTAGTAGCCAACCTTTCGAAATTCTTCTTTGCTCATTCTGGCCGGAGAGGTTGTTTCGGGTAGCATGATCTTGTTTTGTGATACACCAAAACTAGCGACTTCCCCTTCGGCGGGCTTTACTTAAAGGCTCAAAGATATGCCTGAACGGTTCATTTGATCGGATTTTATGGGTATTTTCGGGATGTGTTTGGCCCGGTCGTTCAAACTATTTGAACGATTTCCCGTAATTCATTTTGCAGACGTCATGGTAAATTTTTACGAAAGAGTTCTTCAGCATCCGAATTATTATCGCCAATTCAATTGCAGCGATTCGCTCATCACCGTCTTCAACTGCCCGCTGGAAGCCCGCCTCATGAAGACGCGGTTTGCCGATCTGTGGAGCCAGTATAACTACCTGTTTTATGTGATCGAGGGAAGAAAGATCTGGCACACGGCCCATAAGTCGTACGACATTGGCAAGGAGACGTGTGTGTTTGTCAGGAAGGGCGCCTGGATCTTTGAGAATTTTCTCGACAATGGATTTTGTGTTGTCTTGTTTTTTATCCCGGATGAATTCATCTGCAACACCTTAAAAACGAGATCGACGCCCCTGCACAACGAGATCGGAAAATTTGAACCGGTGATGGTCCTGGATAAAAGCGATGCCTTGTCGGCATTTTTTCTATCGATCTCATCTTATTTCAATGACACGCATGAGCCCGATCGCTCTTTGCTGGAACTGAAGTTCAAAGAACTGATCCTGACCCTCGCAGACAATCCGCACAACGCCGAATTGCTATCCTACTTCTCTTCGTTGCTCCACGAACCGCAGCACGTTTCGCTGCAGCGCGTGATGGATGAAAACTATTGTTTCAATCTGAAAATGGAACAGTACGCCGAGCTGAGCAACCGGAGCCTGTCTACCTTCAAAAGAGACTTTGAGAAAATATACAAAACCGCTCCCGGGAAATGGTTGCTGGAGCAACGGTTGAATCACGCCCTGCGGCTTTTGCGCGATAACCACAGGACCATCAGCGAGGCCACCTTCGAGAGCGGTTTTGAAAGCGTTTCCCACTTCAGCCGGTCGTTCAAAAAACGGTTTGGCGTTACCCCCTCTGCGTTCAGACAGGAAAAGTCTTTGAATGTGATCCAATAATGTTCTCGTTTTTGCTTGTCAACAGGCGCATTCCACTTTCAGCCCTGTGGCCGCTTTGGTTCCCTCTGTTTCGTAGCCATCGAATTTCCACCATTCGATCCCGCCCATCAATTCCCTTGCTTTGAAGCCCAGCCGGGCCATGTTCAGCGCGCCTTTGGTGGATGCGTTGCAGCCAATGCCGTCGCAGTAGGTCACATATACCACATCTCTGTCGAGGTGCTTTGTGGTCTGTTCGTTCATTTCACGGTGGGGAATGTTCAACGCACCGGGAATGTGCTCGGCTTCGTATCCAAACGGTTTGCGGGCATCGAGGGCGATGATTTTTTCTCCGTTGTTCAGTGCAGCGAACAGGTCGGAGGGATCCATTTCGTAGGCCAGCTTGTCTTCGTAATGTTTGATTTGTGCGTTCATAAATTTGATGCATTTTTTATTTTACAAGAGTATAAAAATGGTAGCTCCGGGAAAAACAAAAAGATTTCATGCATGTCATGTATAAAATTCATAGACGAAATGGACGGAGAGTTATGGCGGGGATGATACCTTTGTGTATTGAATGTGTTTATTGAAAAGCTCCCCCAATGAAATATGATATCCGGTCCTGTGAACCAGGCGACTTGCCCACCCTGGTCAGCTTATGCGAAAAGCATGCGGCCCACGAACAGGCATCCTATTCGCCTGATGGAAAACTGGAGGCGCTCCGAAGGGCCATCTTTGCCCAAACACCTTACTTATATTGTTACGTGGTGGCCTCCGAGGAAGACGTAGTGGGTTACTGCACCTTTACCTTCGATTTTTCGACCTGGGATGCACAGCGATTTTTGTATCTCGATTGTTTGTATCTGAATCCTGAATACAGGAACTTGGGAATTGGAAAGAAAATATTTGATCTCCTGATGGATATTGCTATTCAAAATCAATGCGTAAACCTACAATGGCAGACACCCGTTTTTAACGAGCGGGCTATTGAATTTTACAATCGGATGGGAGCGAAGGCAAAGGAGAAAATGCGATTTTCTCTTGAGCCAAGCCGGTAGAAAATTGTCTAGGGTAGAATATTTGCTTTCCAGCGAAACCATTTTTTGAGATTTGCCATCATGGAGATACGTCACTTAAAATTAATCAAAGCCATTGCCGAAGAGGGGAGCCTGACCAAGGCCATAGACAAACTTCACCTCACCCAGTCGGCCCTCAGCTACCAGCTGAAGGAGGCGGAGCAACACATAGGCACCAAACTGTTTTCCCGCATCAATAAAAAGATGGTCCTCACCAAGGCGGGCGAGAAGCTCTTCGAAACGGCAAAGGAAATTTTAGACAAACTTGCCCAGACGGAGCAGCAGATAAAGAAAAGTGTATTTGGAGAATTTGGGGAAATAAAAATTAGCACCGAATGTTTTTCGAGCTATCATTGGCTCCCGTCGGTCATGAAGCAATTTCAGTTGTTATACCCCAATGTCGATTTAAAGATCGTCACCGAGGCTACCCATTATCCCCTCCAAAAATTGTTGTCCGGCGTGTTGGATGTGGCCATCACCAGCGACCCGGTGAAGAACGACAAACTAAAATACATCGAGCTGTTCCAGGACGAAATGGTGGTGATCGTGCCGAGCCACCACGCCTGGGTGGACAAAAAGTTTGTCCTTCCCAAAGACTTTGCAAGCGAACACCTGCTCATCCACTCGCTGCCGTTAGAGACGGTCACCGTGCACCAATTCTTCCTGGCGCCAGCCAAAGTAACACCCAAAAAGATCACGCCCATTCCGCTCACAGAAGCATCCATTGAAATGGTGAAAGCAGACATGGGCATCATGGTCATGGCCAAGTGGGCGGCGCAGCCCTACCTCCGCCATAGTCCATTGAAAGCCGTCAAGATTGGAAAAGCCGGGTTAAAGCGAAGACACTACGTCGCGATCATGGCCAACAAAACTTACCCGGAATACTTCGCCCGATTCATCGAATTCCTTCAACACGAGATCAACATGCAATTCGACGTGTGAGACACCTGGTATCTATTCAAGCTCGATCACCGTCTTAAACACCGGCACGGCTTCTCCCAAGATATCCACCTTCACCGGAACGTTGTTCTGAACATCAACAAAGACCTCCATCATCCCCGGTCTCCCCATAGCCTCACCCTGCTTGGTAATAAATGAAAATCTATCGCCCTGAAAATTCGTCAACCTGTTCTTTATAATATATGCCCCCAGAGGCCCGTTAGCATTGCCGGTCACCGGATCTTCATCAATACCAATGGCCGGTGCGAACATTCTGCCATGGGTCAAAATTTCCGGGCTGTCCGAATCAAACGTGAACACAAAATAGCCGTTGCAGCCTATCGCGGCGCTGACCTTTTTTAATTCCGCCAAGTCGGGCGACAATTGATTTAGCTTTGCCCTGGACTGGATGCCAATCATAACTTTAGAATGGCCCGTAGAAGCAATCTCAATAGGGCAATCCTTGTTGAGCTCGTCTTCGCTAATGCCCAACGCTTTTAACAGGGTGGACCGGTTGAACGCGCTAATGGGCTCAAAAGCAATATTCCCCTGCGTCATTTTGATCTTTACAGCGCCACCCGATTCTAAAATTTCTATGGGGAGAATGCCAGCCTTCGTTTTTTGCCATGTTGTCTGCCCGGGCCGAACCTGCCGTTCCAAAGCTCTCACGAAATGCGCGGCGATGGTGGCATGACCACAAATAGGCACTTCGGTGGTTGGCGTGAAGAATCTCACCTCCACATCGTAGCCGCTGTTCTTTTCAGGCGAAGAAAAGATGAAGGCCGTCTCGGAATTTTTCAGTTCGCGGGCAATCAAAAGCATTTCCCGGTCTGTCAACCCCTCGGCATTCACCACTACGCCCGCCGGGTTGCCTGTAAATTTTTTTGTTGTAAAGGAATTGATTTGGTAAACGGTATATGTTCTGCTCATCGTGTCATCAAATATTCCCGTAAATAAAGAAATTTAATTCACCCCAGCATCATGCAACACCTCCTTATTCAACCGGATATACTCCGCATTGTTCTCCTCCAAAGCCAACTTCAACCCCTCATTCGCCGAAACGATCGCCGACTTTTTATCGCCCGTCTTCAACTGCAACCTCGCCAACCAATATTTCACATTATAAGCCTGCGGCTGATTCTTATTCGCCTCCTGCATCCACTGGAGCGCCTGGTCTAGATTCCGGTTGTGATTATAACACCAAATGGCCGACATGTAATAAGGCTTCTTCTCACCCTTCATCGCCTCTTGAATATTGGCCATGATCCGGTTGTCCACATCGGTTGTCAAATGAAGATTTATGCCCGTGTTCTCCCAAAGGATCTGAAGCAAGCAATCTTCCTCATGAACATCGGCAAATTGAATGGTCAACGTTTCCACTTTGGTGGCCAGCTTTGCCGGTTTCACTTTCACACGAAGCACATCCTGTTTTTCGTCGTACGAGTAAGCGCCCCACTGATCGATGTTTTTGTTGAAGATGACCGTCCACTCATTGGCATCGGGGATACTAAAAAGGGAATACGCACCGGGTTGCAACGCGTGGCCTTCTACCTGGATCGTGTCGGTGAGTTGGATCACCGTGGCATTGTTGGCTCCCGTCCGCCAGACGATCCCGTAGGGCTCCATGCCGTTAAAGATCTTTCGCCCCTTCGTGTTGGGCCGGTAGTATTTCACCGATATCGTTCCGAGTCCGAAATCCTGTTCGATGCGTTGCCCCGGACTTGAAGCAGGAATTTTCATGCGCAATTCCTGTGCCCCGGCAGGATGAACCAGGAGGCTAATAAAAGCAAAGAGACAAAGTAATGATGTTTTCATAGTTTGGTGGTTGAGGGTTGGACCAGGACGTTGCCCGACAGGGGTTGAACAACACAATAAATTTAAGGAACACAAAGATCTTTTTGCGACCATCGTGTCGCGGATGAAGAGACACGATGGTCGCGAAGGTTAATAAACAAACTGTTCCAGGACGATCTGGCCGTCTTTCACTTTATAGAGCATGAGCTCGTTGATGACAACCCTTCCATAGCCTTCCACCGTCATATCCATTTCCCGGCCCACGGCAAAGTGATCGCCGCCCACAACAGGATGAGTGGTATGCATCCTGTGAACGGCCTGAACCTTTGCGACAAAATCTTCACCCTTCTTTCGGACGGGACCTTTGCCTTCTTCGTCCTTGAGATCCTTGAGATACGGTGAGTTTGGAGGCTCAAGGCTTCTGACGTTCTCTGCAAAAAACTCGTCCTGAATCTCGAACCAGCGTTCTTGTTGGGCGAGTGCGTCAAAACGGTCTGCCACTTCCTGCGTGGTCAGCACTTTTCTTGTTTCTGTTACCATAATACTGCGTGTTATTTTTTGTTCTGTGATTTGTTGTTCAACAAGGTTTCCAATTTTTTCAATTTCGATACCCAGAATTTATCAAAGTAGTCGATCCATTCCTGCAAGTGGTGGAAGCCGTCTTGCTTCAGCGTGCAATGCCGCTCGCGGCCAATGTCCTGGATGGAGATGAACCCCGCGGCGTGCAAGATTTTAACATGCTTCGAAACCGCGGGACGGCTCATGTCAAAATGTTCTCCCAGGCTGTTGATGGTGAGACTGTCTTTCGAGAGCAGCCTCAGCATCTTCCGCCTGCTCGGGTCGGCGATGGCCTGGAAGGCATCAAATGATGGTTGTACCATATTTGGCGTTTAGGCGTTCCGCGATCTTGTTCACGTTTTTCAGCCAGCCATCGGTCATGCCGTTGTAGATGCTCAGGTTTTCGACCTCCGAAAAACCGCTGTGTTCCAGCAAAAGGTCCGTGCCCTTTCCTTTGGATTGCAATTCCCAGACCACGACGGTGTCCAGCGTGATCTTGCCGCCGCCGGGCCCTGCCTTCCAGGAATAAGAGAGCTTTTTGAAGGGAATGATCTCCAGCACGGTGCAATACATGATGCCGTCGATATCGAGACTGGGTATCGGGTTTGTCCTGAACTGAAATTCATGCCCGACGATGGGCTGAAAGTCATTTTTCATCAGCCATTGCGCCATCAGTTCGGCGTTGGTCAGGTATTCCCAAACCATCTCGGGAGGGTGGGGAAAGAAGAATTGGTGATTTATGCTTTTGGTCATAATACGTAACTTTTAAGTTACTCAAACGTACGGGTAACTTTTAAGTTACCCAAATGATTTAGAAAAAAGAGACAATTTTTTTTATTGTCTCGTGTGAATGGCCGCCTTTGGTTCGCCGTTGCCGGGAAGCTATTATTTAGCCGCCGCGGTGACTTCTTTTGGAGTGGGGTGGCCTTTGCCGGTATTGATCAGGCTTACTAAGCTTTCCTGTATATATGATCCCCACGCACTGGAGCAAGCGTCGAAGCATTCAACTTCCGGGGCCAAACCCAGGTGGGTGAAGCGGACCTGTGTTTTTTTGTCCTGTTCAAAGATCTCGAAACTGATCTTTGTGCCGGTCCATTCGTGTTTGTCCGCAATAAAGTTGAGGTTGCTGTCGGTGACGAGCCAGACCACTTTTTTGTCGGGGATGACTTCCACCAGCTTTTGTGTCGAGACATGAACGTCGCCAAACCGGACTGTGAATTCGTCACCCAATTTTTGGGAACGGCCTACCAGGTTTTCCGTCCACCACTGGGTGACATTGTTAATACTTTGGAAGGCTTCCTGTGGAGTAGCGTCTACCGTCAGGGTTGTTGTATAGTCTTTTGTTTTCATTTGTACTTTGGTTAGGGATATTACTCGGGAAAAAGCCTGCCCCGGATCTCAAGGCGTTCTCCGGGGCAAGCGGATCAAAAGCTGCTGTCGCCGTCTAGGCTGACCGGTATTTTTCTTCGTATTTCGTTCTGGAGGGTTTGCTCTTGCCGTTGGGCATGCCTTTGCCGGTGGTGATCAGGGCGGGCAGACTTTTCGTTATATAGTGCGTCCAGCCTTCGGAGCACGCGTCGAAGCACTCGTATTCCGGGGTCAGCCCCAGGTGCGTAAAACGGATCTCTGTTTTATTATCTTTCCGGGAGATCTCAAAACAGACGTTGGTACCCTTCCATTCGGTCTGGTCTTTCGTGAAATTGAAATAGTTGTCCATCACCAGCCAAACGACTTTTTCGTTCGGAACCATTTCCACGATCTTTACCCGGCAGTTGTGGATGTCTTCGTAGCGATAGTCAAATTCATCGTGGAGTTTGCTTGTGCCGCCGGCAATCTCTTCCGACCACCATCCGCGAGCGTTGTTGATGGCATCGAAAACTTCTTTTGGTGTCTGGTCTACCAGGACGGTAGCGGTGAAATCTGTTGTTGTCGTCATTTTTTTACTTTTTTGTTTTTAAAAATCTGTACACTAACCGTTAGCTCAGCATGGCTTGCATGCCAAAGGCCGTTAAGAAATTGTCGTATTGCTCTTTCACATGTTTGTTGGCGAGCTCCACGAAGTTTCCGGTGGCAGGATCTACCACGGTGCGGAGCGGCCTTTTGCCTTGGGGAGTTTGAATCAGTCTCACAATGGCATCGGCAACCAATTGAGGGTTTGGCTTCATGGCTTCAAACATTTGTCCAACGCCTGCGCCGATTTGCTCCGGAACCTTTGCCAGGTCGCCATAGCCGGCGATGACGGTGGTGTCGGAGCCGGTCACGATCTTTCCGAAAATGTCTGTAGGAAATGCACCGGGTTGGATCATCACCACATCCACGCCCAAGGGTCTTACTTCATAGTGCAGGCCTTCGGTCAGCCCTTCCACAGCAAACTTGGCGCTGTTGTAGACCGTCATGAAAGGCGAAGAGAAGCGACCCGATACACTGGAAATATTGATGATCAATCCTTCTCCCTGTTGGCGCATGTGTGGCAAAGCGGCCCGCATGATCCTCCAGGGACCTCTCACATCCACGTCCATCACTTTGTCGAGATCGTCTTCGGTAAATGTCTCGGCAATTCCTGTGGCGTAGATCCCAGCGTTGTTCACCACCACATCGATTCTCCCTTCTTTCGCGATGATGGTCGCCACGGCGTCGGTGACGGATTTTCCCTGGGTGACGTCCACATCCAATACCTCAATGTTTGCCTGCTGCACCAAAGCCTTTGCCTTATCGGCGTTGCGTCCTTTTGTATCGCGCATGGTGGCGTATACTTTGTGTCCTAAGGCGGCGCAACTGCCCGCCGCAAGCCAACCAAACCCACTGTTCGTTCCTGTTATTAATATGATCTTTTGTTTCATGTTTGTTATTTAGTTATCCATAGTTGATCCAAGCAACGTGTACACATTGTTTTCTTCGCCGATGATTTTTTCATATGAACACGACAAAACTACCGTCTGAATTTGGTATCATTGGAGTGTGAAATAGACATTGTGTCGGGTTGATTTGGACAAAAGAATCACCCATCTTTGGTTAACCCATTTAGCGATGAAACAAGTAACGATAGTCGTCCCCAAAGGAGATGTGAACTTGAGCAGTATCACAGGCTCCTATGAAATCCTGACCCGCGCCAACGAGTTTTGGCGGGCGATGGGCAATAAATCGATGATTGAAGTCCGCATTGCAGGCTTTGTGAAGGAGCTGAAAATGGATGTGGGTTTCTTTTCGGTCAACCCGGTAAACATCCGGGAATTAAAAAAGAACGATTTGGTGATCATCCCTTCACTTTCGTATGACGAACACGTGATGGAAGATAACAAAGAGCTCGTGACCTGGATCAAGGAACAATATAAAAGCGGTTCCGAAGTGGCCAGCATCTGCACGGGCGTGTTTTTACTGGCGGCCACCGGCTTGCTCGAAGGAAAGACCTGCTCCACGCATTGGCACGTAGAGGCACCGTTCCGGCGTCTCTTTCCAAACGTCAACTTGCACATCGAAAAAGTGATTACTGCGGAGAAGGGGATCTATACCAACGGCGGGGGATACTCTTTTTTGAACCTGATGCTCTTCCTCGTGGAAGAATATTTCGACCGGCAGACGGCGATCTACTGCTCGAAGATCTTTCAGATCGACATCGAAAGAAACTCCCAGTCGCCCTTTCATATTTTCCAAACGCAGAAGACCCACGGCGACGAATTGGTGTGTAAGGCACAAACCTATATTGAAGAAAATCTGAGCGACAAGATCTCTTTTGAAGACCTGGCTTCGCGACTCGCCATCAGCCGCCGAAATTTCGACCGGCGCTTTATCAAAGCCACCGGCAACACACCCGTGGAATATTTGCAACGCGTGAAGGTGGAAGTGGCAAAGAGCACGTTGGAAAAGGGAAGAAAAAGTATTTTTGAAGTGATGAACGACGTCGGCTATTCCGACGACAAAGCGTTCCGCGAAATTTTTAAAAGGATCACCGGCATGTCGCCGTTGGATTACCGGGCGAAGTTTAATAAGGAGCCTGTATTGGCTTAGCTAGCCTATACACATTTATAGATGACTTGCGGCTGATTTCAACTGCGAGCCGCTGTTTCGCAATCCAGTTTTACTCCTCTGATGAATAATGTTGACTAGCGTTGATTCGAGTGATTTAGTCCTTTTTACAAAGTGCACATGCCGCCTGACTGATCCCCTATATAGGGAAACCCTTTCAGGGTTCAACGCCATGCGTAATCCTTTATCCGTCAGTTTCACTGACGGCCATTGTTCGAAAAGCCTTTCAGGCTTCAATACAAAATCATCCCCTTGAGGAATAGCCCTCTCAACATTCCCTTGAGAGATAGCCCTCTCAACGCAAACAAACTCCAATCCGCTAAAGCGGATTTTCGAACAATGGCCCCCGGTGCGCCT
>CBIHQM010000126.1:0-14491 GCA_966211885.1 uncultured Chryseolinea sp. | reverse complement strand
TGTAGTATGTCGTTTTTTTTGATGAAGTCGTCCTGGATGTCTTTCAGGATCGAGTTGGCCAATTGGATATAATTCGGTGTGGAAGAATACTCGTCTATGATAACATGGCTGTAAAAAGAAGGCGCTTTCATGTTTTATTAGGAAACAAGGTTGCTAAAAAGTCGAGAATAAATCTTTAAATTAAAAATACAAGGTAACAATAGAACAACATAATTTCGTCATGATGGTGCAGGACAGTAAAGCGGGTGCGCGCGGGTATTTTGGCGTGAATTTTACGTTCAGTCGGCGCCGGGGCAATATGAGCCTTCCGAGCAGGAAGGAACGCATGATCGTTGTTAAAGAGTGATCTTAAAAAATATTTCAAACCTTACAGAGCATGGCTTTAGAAAAAAGTAAAAACGCGGCGTTGACATCCGGGAGCTTCAAGCATGTCAGTTATTTGTGGGATGAAGAAAAAGCGAAGTCGCTGGCCGGCGATGAAGTGGGCTTGCTCATCTATCGTTCAAACTTGTTGGGTGCCGATCTCCGGCTCACCAACTATGGCGGAGGCAACACCTCCTGCAAGGCCACGGCCAAAGACCCGCTCACCGGGAAAGAAACGGAAGTGATGTGGGTAAAAGGATCCGGGGGCGACATCGGCACTTTGAAGCGAAGCGGTTTGGCGGCTCTCTATGTTGACCGCCTGCGCAGCCTCACCAATGTCTATCGTGGCATCCGCTATGAAGACGAAATGGTGGAGTTGTTCAACCATTGCATCTATGACCTGGCCTCCAAAGCGCCATCCATCGATACACCCCTCCATGGGTTTCTCCCCTTCAAACACATCGACCACCTGCACCCCGACGCGGCCATCGCCATCGCCGCGGCCAGAGACGGTAAGCGCATCACCCAGGAATTGTTCAGCGGTACCATCGGCTGGGTGGAATGGCAACGCCCCGGCTTTGACCTGGGTCTGAAATTGCGCCAATGCCTGGATGAAAACCCGGGGATCCGCGGTATCATGCTGGGTTCGCATGGTCTTTTCACGTGGGGAGACACCGCTTATGAAAGTTATGTCAACACCCTGGAGGTCGTGGAACGCTGTGCCGAATACCTGGAAGAAAACTACGGCAAGAAACGCCCCGTCTTTGGCGGCCCCCGGCTCAAAAGCCTCGCCCCGGACGCACGCCGGCAACAAGCATCCACCCTGGCCCCGCTGCTGCGCGGTTTCTGCTCCAGCCACACCCGTATGATCGGCCATTTCACCGACGACGACCGGGTGCTGGAATTTATCAACAGCAACGACCTACCCAAACTGGCGCCCATGGGCACCAGCTGCCCCGACCACTTTCTCCGCACCAAGATCAGCCCCCTGGTCCTGGAACTGAAACCGGACGAGTCGCTGACCGGCGTGAAGGAACTGAAGGAAAAGCTGGCTCCTGCGTTTGAAAAATACCGCGAGCTCTATAAAGTTTACTATGAAACCTGCAAACATCCCAACAGTCCTGCCATGCGCGACCCCAACCCGGTGGTCATTCTCTATCCCGGCGTGGGCATGTTCACGTTTGCCAAAGACAAACAAACCGCCCGCGTAGCCGCCGAATTCTACATCAACGCCATCAACGTGATGAAAGGCGCTGAGGCCGTTTCCGAATACACCTCGCTGCCACGCCAGGAAGCTTTCAACATAGAATACTGGTTGCTGGAAGAAGCCAAACTACAACGCATGCCCAAACCCAAAGCATTGTCGGGCCGCGTGGCGCTGGTCACCGGCAGCGCGGGAGGCATTGGCAAAGCCATCGCCAAAAAATTTGCGGACGAAGGTGCCTGTGTCGTCATTAGCGACAATGACCCCGACCGGCTGAAATCCGCCGAGGAAGAATTTACAAAGCAATATGGCAAAGACGCATTTGCTCCCACGCTCCTGGACGTCACCAACGCAGCACAATTGGAGAAATCGATGCACACCGCCGCGCTTGCCTTTGGTGGGGTGGATATTATTGTGAACAACGCCGGTCTCTCCATTTCCAAACCGCTGGAAGAACACACGGAAAAAGATTGGGATTTGTTATATGACGTCTTAGTGAAAGGACAATTCCTCGTCACCCAAGCCGGCGTGAACGTGATGCGCAAACAGGGCTTGGGCGGCGATGTACTGAACATCGTCAGCAAAAACGCGCTGGTGTCGGGCCCGAACAATGCGGGCTACGGTTCGGCGAAAGCCGCGCAATTGCACCTGAGCCGGTTGAATGCCGCCGAATTGGGGGCCGACAAAATTCGCGTCAACGTGATCAACCCCGATGCCGTCATTGCCGACAGCAAGATCTGGGCGGGTGCCTGGGCCGAAGGTCGCGCGAAAGCCTATGGCGTGAAAGTGGAGGAGCTCCCCGCATTTTACGCCAAGCGCACCCTGTTGAACGAAATCATATTGCCCGAAGACATTGCCAACGCGTGCTTTGCCTTTGTGGGAGGTTTGCTCAATAAATCCACCGGCAACGCCCTCAACGTCGATGGCGGCGTGGCCGCAGGATTCATGCGATAACAAGAAAGAATATTTTATTTTCCTAACGGTGAAAAGAAATGCAACTGGAAAAATATAAGATCGATCAACACAACGAGACCTTAAGCGCAGCGCACAAAAGAAAATTCGCAGCGCTCACGGCCGACCTGCCCCATGCCGAAACCATTGTGAAGAAGCTGGCCGATTTCCAGGTGGCCATACCGAGCTGGGCATTGGGTACGGGTGGCACTCGCTTTGCCAGATTTGCCGGTGGCGGCGAACCGCGAAGTCTCGAAGAAAAAATCGAAGACATTGGCCTGCTCCATCAGTTGAATCGCTCCAGCGGCGCGATCTCGCTGCACATTCCCTGGGACATACCAAAGAACGGCGCCACCATCAAAGCACTGGCCGCACAGCACGGCATCCGTTTCGATGCCATGAACTCCAACACCTTCCAGGACCAACCCGGACAAAAGCTGAGTTATAAATTTGGCTCCATGCAGCATGTCGACAAAGCCGTGCGCCGCCAGGCGGTGGAACACAACCTCGAAGTGATCGAACACGGTGTCGCGCTGGGGTCGCAGTCGCTAACGGTATGGCTGTCGGACGGATCGTGTTTCCCAGGCCAACTCAATTTCAGGAAGGCCTTTCAGAATACATTGGAAAGTTTGCAAGAAGTGTACGCCGCGTTGCCGGCCTCCTGGAAAATGTTTGTCGAGTATAAAGCATTCGAACCCAATTTCTATTCGACCACGGTCGGTGATTGGGGACAATCTTTACTTTATGCCACCAAGCTGGGTCCCAAAGCATACACGCTCGTAGACCTGGGGCATCACCTGCCCAACGCCAACATCGAACAAATCGTCGCCTTGTTGCTCATGGAGGGCAAGCTCGGAGGCTTCCATTTTAACGACTCCAAATACGGCGACGACGATCTCACCGTGGGCAGCATCAAACCGTATCAACTGTTTCTCATCTTCAACGAACTGGTCGAGGGCATGGACGCCCGCAGCATGGATCACACGACCGACCTGGGATGGATGATCGATGCCTCCCACAATGTGAAAGACCCGCTGGAAGACCTGTTGCAGTCGGTGGAGGCCATCCTGATCACCTACGCGCAGGCCCTGCTGGTAGATCGCGCCGCCTTGCAATCGGCCCAACAAAATAACGACGTTGTGCGCGCCCAGGAGATTTTACAAAATGCATTCCGCACCGACGTCAGGCCCCTGGTGGCTGAAGCGCGGCTGCGAACCGGTGGAGCGCTCGACCCGATCCAGCTTTTCCGCGACCAGCAAGTGCGCGAACAGCTCGTGAAACAACGCGGCCTCAAAACCATTGCCACCGGACTTTGATGCACGCCCTGCCCGTCATTTTGATCTTCGATATTGGCAAGACCAATAAAAAGATATTGTTATTTGACGAGTCGTATACCTTGTTGGGAGAAGAAACCACACACTTGCCCGAGACCACGGACGAAGACGGGATGCTCTGCGAAGACGTGCAGGGTCTCACCCAATGGATGCGCGACGCTTATCAAAATGTGATACACGACAAACGCTACGACGTTCGGGCCATCAACATTTCGGGCTATGGTGCGAGCTTTGTTTACCTCGATGAAAACCTCGAGCCGTTTTTGCCATTGTACAACTACCTGAAAGCCTATCCACCGGCACTGCAGGAACGCTTTTACAAAACCTATGGAGGAGAGACCTCCTTTTCCGCGCGAACGGCGTCTCCTGTGTTGGGCAGCCTGAACTCGGGCATGCAGCTCTATCGCCTCAAGGAAGAGCGACCAGCCCAGTTCAAAGTCCTGAAGTATGCTTTGCATCTTCCGCAATACCTCAGCTTTATCCTCACACGCGAACCGTGTTCGGAGATCACCAGCATCGGGTGCCACACCAACCTGTGGGACTTTGAGCAGAACCGCTATCACGAATGGGTAACCCGTGAAGGCGTCGACCTGAAATTTCCTCCGTTGAAAAAAAGCACCGACGTGGTCATGGTCCGCAGCAACGAAAAGACCATTCCCGTGGGCATCGGTCTCCACGACAGCTCTGCAGCCCTCATCCCGTATCTCAAAAACTTTCACGAGCCATTCGTCCTGCTGTCCACCGGCACATGGTGCATCAGCCTGAACCCATTCAACAACACCCCGCTCACCACCGACGAGCTGCAACACGATGGTTTATGCTACCTGACCTACCAAGGCCAGCCCGTGAAAGCCTCGCGTTTGTTTGCCGGGTATGAGCACGAGCAACAGATCAAGCGGTTGTCTGACCACTACGGTGAACCGATCGAGCAGATCACGGCGGTTGCGCATGACCCGGAGATTATCGACCGGCTAAAAAGAAGGGGATGGGAGGAGCGAACACAGCGCGACACGTTGCAACATTCCAGCTTTGGAGAAACCGATTTGAAAGACTTTGAGAACAGCGCCGTGGCCTATCATGCCCTGATCATGAACATCGTGGCGCGCCAACGGATGTCGACCCGGATCGTGATGCAGGGAACGGATGTGAAGCGCATTTTTGTCGATGGCGGCTTTAGCAAAAACAGTATTTATATGCACCTGTTGGCGACCCTGTTTCCGGGGGTGGAGGTCTTTGCCGCGTCTGTGCCGCAAGCCACCGCGTTGGGCGCCGCCCTGATCCTGCATACCCGTTGGAACCAGAAACCCTTGCCCGCCAACCTCATCGGATTGAGGCATTATGCCGTAAATCCCCGGTAATTTCCCTTTAGCGAAGCTTTGCCCACATGCTGGAAATTCGAAAAAAAATAATAAATTTCTATTCACAATAATCCCTGCCCCAAACCTTTATAGATAGAAGGTTGTTTTCTAAGGGCACGGAAAGACCCCGTCTAAGGTAGTTGGCGTATCGCGAATTGAATCCTTTTGAACCAAAAATGAACCATGCCATGTTACTCCCGCGTGTGATTGTTCTTGTAGTGATGATTTCGATGATGTCTTGCCAAGGCGGTTTGATCCCCTGCCCCCGGGTGAAGACAGCGAAACTCCAAAAGCATTACCGGCCGTCGGCGCAATATCTCTCCGCCAAAGCCGAACGCGAGGCAGATGCCGATCTGCAGCGTCAGCGCATGCGCGACCCCAACGTAAAATACGTCCAGGATGTCTCTGTAGAAGATTGGGATTGTCCCCACCCTGGCGCCAAGCGCTACAAGCCCCGGGCCGTGAAAGAGAACATCAAGAAGAATCTGAAGAAGATCAATTCCGATTCACAAAATACCCTCAAGGCCGATTCTGTCTCATCGCGCTAGTCTGCGGCTCCTTCCAGGAAGGCTGCAAATTTCTCAACATTGAATAACCCCAGGCTTTAGCGCTGGTCTATCCACACATTGAACTTTCTTTGAAAAGGGTTGAGTGCAGTCAGGGCTAAAGCCCGGATGATTGAGGTGTCCTTGTCCCTGGCCTAAAGGCCAGGGTTATTCAGTTCCGGCGCATCAACTACTCCAGTTTCATCAATACATTATTACGATTCAAAGCCCTCAAGGCTTCATTTTTATAGTTGCGCCCGATAGGAATATCGATCGTACCGATCTTGACACCCGTGGGGGTGAACGATGAGATCTTATCGATGGGCACAATGAACGAACGGTGTATGCGCGTGAATTTCCTTTCCGGCAAAGTTTGCTCCAGGTAACTTATTTTTTGATAGGTGATGATCTGCCGCGTGGCGGTCTTCACCCGCACATAGTCGCGCAGGCTTTCGATATAGAGGATGTCTTTCAAATACACTTTCACCATCTCGCGATCTTCCTTGAAATACAGATACGCTTCGTCATAGGATCGCAACAAGGATGAATCGTTTTGCACTTCGGCGGGAGCAACTTGCTTGAGCTCGAACACTTTGCTGATGCCGCGCAAGAAGCGATCGAATGAAATGGGCTTCAGCAGGTAATCGACAACGTCGAGGTCATACGCATCGAAAGCATATTGGCGATAGGCCGTGGTGAGGATCACGCGCGGCCGGTCCTTCAGTGACTTCAGCAGGTCGATGCCCGTCACTTGCGGCAGCTGGATGTCGAGCAGGATAAGATCCACTTTGATTTTCTGCAGCAGCGTGAAGGCTTCGATGGCATTCTCGCAGCTCTTCACGAGGCTGAGGCCACTCACTTTTGTCACATAGGACTCGAGGAGCTGACGGGCCAGGGGTTCGTCGTCGACAACGAGGCACTTGATCATGTGTATGCGGGATAAGCGTTGACTCCAGTGGGTTTACGTACGGGGGCATCCAAAAGTTCGATCTTCATCACCACGAGAAACGTTTCCGCCTCGGCATGGATCTGCAACGTGTGCCGCCCCGGGTAGATCAGGGCCAGCCGCTTTTTCACATTCTGCAACCCGATGCCCGAGAAGGGGCGTTCGGCGGCCTCGGGGGTCGTGCCGGTACTGTTCTCGACTTTGACCACGAGGGTATTTTCCTGCAAGAGAATATCCACCCTAACCCAGCTTTGCGCGATCTGGTTGTGCACCCCGTGTTTGAAACTGTTTTCCACGAACGGAAGAATCAGCAGGGGTGCGATGTTGATGTCGTCCAGGTTGTCATACAGATTGAGCGACACGTCGAGACGTTCCGTGTAGCGCATGGTCTCCAGGGCGATGTAGTTTTGAAGGTGCTGCACTTCTTTCAGCAGCGGTACTTCGGCCTGGTTGCTGTCATACAGCATGTAGCTCATCAACTCCGAAAGCTTGTGCACCGTTTCCGGCGCCTTCGCCGGATCGTTCAGCGTGAGGGCATACAGGTTGTTGAGCGTGTTGAACAAAAAATGGGGATTGATCTGCGACTTCAACAGCTTCAACTCCGCTTCTAATTTTTCCTTCTCCAACTGCTGCGCCATTTGTTCGAACACCTGGGCGGTGCGTTGGTGGTTATACCAGTGCTTCAACAAGTGAAACGAGGCTACGATCGCTACCAGTGCATACATGGTGCCGATATAGATCAGGATTTTTGGCAGGAAGAAGAGGGGCAAGGCCTGGCCTTCGGGATAGTAGAGGGGATAGACAATGAAGTAGGACAAGATCCGGAACAATAGTCCGAAAGCGGCCATCGAAGCGATCAGTCCGAGCAGAAATGAGCCATATTTCCGGTTGATCAATAGCTTATCGATGAGCACGTACAACGTGAAATAGGTGGCCATGATCTTCACCGGCAATTCCAGGAGCGAGATCATCAGCCGCTCGGTATACTTCCCATCCACCATACCCCAAATGAAGCCCTCATACAGCAGGAAACTTACCCAAAAAATGACATGCCACGCCAGACGGCTGCGCAGTACCAGGGAATGGCTGACGGCAACGTCGAACAGGTTCTCCTGTTCCTTTAATTTTTGGGCGGGCGACATGGAACGAAGATCATAAATTTCCCGCTCATCCGCGTTACTTTTTAGACAAACGACAGTACTACCTTACAAGATGCACTTCGAATTTTCGAGGCGTCCGATAATTTTAATGAGAGGAAACTGCAACCTCGTGCATGGCTTTGAAGTCTTATCATCAGACTTCTCTAAAATGGACCAGCATTTGCAGTAGGCTATGGGCCTCGTTTGGCGAATGAGACTGGACCATCCAATGCTCCGGCAAATACGGATAACTTATTCTTGGTTGAATCATGATGTACGCGAAAATTCACCGGCAATGCAGAAAACAACGATCGTGGTGGGAATCTTGTCTGGTGTTATGGATCCCGTTCATCCTGGGGCTCTCGTGTTCGCCTGTTCGCCCACTGTACGAAAATGAAGACCATCAGGTACCGTTACGAACACACGGAGGTATACCCCTAATCACCGCGAAACTCAACGGGAAGACGGCGCACTTCATTGTGGATACGGGTGCCTCCATTTCTCTTTTGAATGAAGGCGAAGCGGACTATTTTGGATTTCAAACAACACAGGACGAATTGTATAGTGAAGTGTGCGTCACCGATCTCAACGGTACGACTACCGCAAATCGAGTGAGCCCTTGTGTGTTGGAGCTGGGCACCCTGACGGTGAAGTCCCATCACTTTAAGAGTCGCGACATGGTCGAGTTCTCGAAGCCCTTCATGGAACGGGAGGGCATCCGCATCGCCGGCATTTTGGGTTCCGACCTGATGGCGTACTACCGTTTGCAGATTGACTTTAAGAACCATGTCATTTCGTTCAAATAGTAAAATGTTTTTTCAGTAGACGCGTTGATGTAATATCTAAACCAGACTCCCCATGAAAGACAAAAAAGAAAATCTGGAAGATTTCGGCAAAACCGACTTGCTGAACATGATCAGCTATCTTCAAACCAACCTGCGCCGTCGCACCGATCAACTGCACCGCGCACGGATCACAATCTCGGGATTAAAGGGCCGGTTAGCGAACATGAAAGATACCATCGAAAGTCAGCGGAAGCGGATTTTGGAGTTGTATCAATAGTTAACACAAGTGCAAATATTTTTCGCGACATAAGCTTTTGAAAAAAATTCCATGCTGCAGTACGATGTGATCGATGGTTGGCTTTAATTTTTTTCGATCCGGGTAAATACGGAGTTCTTTTTTCAGGAACGGATGTCACCAACATCTTTTTGTGACGCTGATTTAGGATAAGCGCGTCAAAGAGGACATGACCGGTCTGGTGTATGGGAACGCAGGTTGTGATCAAGCGCAAGATTTATTTCTCCGAACAGTCCGTTTGCAAACGTTAGCATCATTTTCATGTGCCGCAAATCCAAAACTATCCGCATTATTTTTCATTAAGCGGTTCCTTTAGGATATATTTACCATAGAGCTGAACGATCGATGAACATACTCAGAACAACAAGTGCCACACAACGCCCCGGTATACTATCGGCAGGTGTGTTGTATTTGTGTCTGCTGGGCCTGTTCAACACGATCTTTTTTCCCACCGTGCAAGCGTCACTGTCGCGGGGCACGGAGGTGCAGGTGCATTCGGATTCTTCCTTGCTGGAAGTGATCATGGAAGCCTTCTTCGATGTGAACGACACCGACACCGACCCGCACGATGATGAAGACGACCTCATTGAAAAGGAGCATTATATCTTACCTGCCCTTTCCCCGGTTTCTAGAGTAGCGGCTTTTGCAGAACGCAAGAAAGCACCGCGTAATCCTTTTGCTCTCAACGACCCTATTTTAGAAAAAACTACACCACCGCCCAAGTATTCGTAATAGCGGTTCTTGGTCATTCGCCTTTTCTCTTGATGCGCTACGCCTCGCGTCACGGTGAAAACGATGATCTTCATTTCATTCCAACGAATGAAATGAAACGCCTATTACATTTTTAACGCGCTCAAAAATTGAGCGTAGTGATCTCATTAATACGATTGGGCTTTTATGAAAAACAACAAGATTTTTATTTTACTTTTTTGCGTGTGGATCGTGGCCTGCAGTCCCGAGCGCAAAACAGACACACAGCAAAAATTGCCGGTCACCCGGCTCATCGCGAAAGACACCGTGCTGCACCGCGAGTATGTTGCCGACATCAACGCCTTCCGCAACGTAGAGATCCGTGCGCGCGTGCAAGGCTACCTGGACTACATTTATGTAGACGAAGGCCAGGAAGTAAAAAAGGGACAGTTACTCTTCCGCATCAACGATCAGGAATATAAAGCTGAATACACCCAGGCCAAGGCAAATCTGCGCAGCATCGAAGCCGATGCCAAGGCCATTGAACTGGAGCTGCACCAGGTAAAGTTACTGGTGGAGAAAGACATCATCTCCAGGACCGAGCTCGAAATGGCCCAGGCCAAGTTGGCTGCCGTGCGCGCCAAAGCCGAAGAGGCCCGCTCATCCTTATCCAACGCCGAGATCCGATTGTCGCACACACAGGTCAAAGCCCCCTTCGATGGCGTGATCGACCGGTTGCCGTTCAAGATGGGGAGCCTCATCGACGAAGGTTCGCTGCTCACCACGGTTTCCGACGTCGATGCATTTTATTCTTACTTCAATGTGTCGGAAAAGGAATACCTCGAATACATCAAAAAGAAATTGAACCACAAAAAGGAGAACGACGAAGTGGAGTTGATCCTCGCCGACGGCACCTTGTATGCACACAAGGGAAAGATCGAGACCGTGGAGGGTGAGTTTGAAGCCAGCACGGGCAACATCGCCTTCCGCGCCAAATTTCCCAACCCGCAACAACTCATCAAACACGGTGCTAGCGGCAGGGTTAGGTTGACCAACACGGTACAGAACGCCCTCTTCGTACCGCAGAAGGCGACGATGGAGATCCAGGACAAAACCTATGTGTTCGTCGTCGACAGCAAGAATAAAGTGAAGATGCAAAGCTTCACGCCCAAGCTGCGGTTCTCTCATTTCTATATCGTGGAAACCGGGCTGAAGCCAGGCGACAAAGTGGTTTACGAAGGCATCCAGAACATCCGCAATGGCATGAGCATCACCCCGGCCTATCTGCCGTTGGACAGTCTCATCCTCATCACGGAACAAAAGGCTGCAGCCGTCGCCAAGATTTAGGGCGAGGATTTTTTTGTATTCGTCAAATCCTTTTAAACCACAACGCTAAAGATGTTTCGCACCTTTATAGAACGGCCTGTGCTCTCACTGGTCATATCCTTACTCATCACCCTGCTGGGTGTGCTGGCCTGGGTTGAGCTGCCGGTCACGCAATTCCCCGATATCGTGCCGCCCGCGGTGACGGTCACCACCAGCTATGTCGGCGCCAATGCCGAAGTGTGCGCCAAGGCCGTGGTCACCCCCATCGAACGGGCGGTGAACGGCGTGCCCGGCATGACCTACATGACGTCCGTGTCCAGCAACGACGGTACCAGTATCATTCAAGTATATTTCCGGGTGGGAACCGATCCCGATCTGGCGGCGGTGAACGTACAGAACCGCGTGTCCACGGTGTTGGATGAAATGCCGGAAGAAGTGATCAAGGCTGGGGTGGTCGTTGAAAAAGAGGTGAACAGCATGCTGCTCTACCTCAACCTCACCAGCGACGACAACACCGTGGACGAAAACTTCATCTACAACTTCGCCGACATCAACGTGCTCGCCGAACTAAAACGCATCGACGGCGTGGGCTTTGCCGACATCATGGGCGCCCGCGAGTATTCCATGCGCATATGGCTCAAACCGGACCGTATGGCCAACTACGAAGTGTCCGCCGACGAAGTGATCCAGGCCTTGCGCGACCAAAATGTAGAGGCCGCCCCGGGCAGAGCGGGCGAGAGTTCCGACCGTTACAAACAAATGCTCCAATACGTGTTGCGCTACACGGGCAAGTTCAACGAACCCGTGCAATATGGCAACATCGTGATCCGCGCCACCGAAGAAGGCGCTATGCTAAAACTAAAAGACATTGCCGACATCGAGTTCGGCTCCATGGACTATGGCATTCTCTCCAAGCTCGATGGCAAACCCTCGGCCGCGATCCTGCTGAAGCAACGACCGGGATCCAACGCGCGCGAAGTGATCTCGAATGTGAAGCGACGGATGGCGGAGCTTCAAGCCGCTTCGTTTCCACCGGGCATGAAATATACCATCAGTTATGACGTGTCGCGCTTCCTGGATGCATCGATCCACGAGGTGGTGCGCACGTTGATAGAAGCCTTCCTGCTGGTGTCGTTGGTGGTGTTTATCTTTTTGCAGGACTTTCGTTCCACGCTCATCCCTGCGTTGGCCGTGCCGGTGTCATTGGTGGGCACATTCTTTTTTATGCAGATGCTGGGATTCTCCATTAACCTGTTAACGCTGTTTGCGCTGGTGCTGGCCATCGGCATTGTGGTCGACAACGCCATTGTGGTGGTGGAAGCCGTGCACGTGAAGATGGAGGAGGGCTTGCCGCCAAAGCAAGCAGCCGTCGCGGCGATGAAAGATATCAGCGGCGCCATCGTGGCCATCACGTTGGTGATGTCGGCTGTGTTTGTGCCCGTGGCGTTCATGTCGGGGCCGGTTGGAATTTTTTATCGTCAGTTTTCGCTGACGCTGGCGATTGCCATTGTTATCTCGGGGATCAACGCATTAACCCTTACGCCCGCGCTGTGCGCGATCATGCTAAAGAAGGCCGACGAGCACAATCATGGTAAAAATTTACTCCAACGTTTCTTTTTAAAGTTCAACAACGGGTACGGGGCAGTGGCGAATAAATACCAGTCATTGATCACGGCACTTGCGGGCCGCCGTCTCGTGGCGATGGGGTTGCTGCTTTTTTTTATCGTCGCGACATGGGGTATCAATACGATACTTCCCTCCGGATTTATTCCCACCGAAGATCAAGGCATGATCTATGTGAACATCACCACGCCGTCTGGCGCAACCGTTGAACGGACGGAACGCGTAATGGACGAAGTGCAGTTGGCCACAAAAGGTATGTCCTCGGTGGAATCGGTGTCTACGCTGGCGGGATTCAGCTTGATGACGGATGGTGCAGGGTCCTCCTATGGTATGGGTATGATCAACCTGAAGACCTGGGATGAGCGGAAGGAGTCGCTCCCGGAAATCATAAAGGAGTTGGAGGAGCGAACCAAGAACATATCCGATGCCAGCATTCAATTCTTCCCGCCGCCCACCGTGCCAGGCTTCGGCAATGCGAGCGGGTTCGAGCTTCGCGTGCTGGACAGGACAGGCTCGGGCGACTTGCAACGAACGGCATCGGTGACCGAAGACTTCATCCGGGCCTTGAAAGCGCGGCCAGAAATTGGCGATGCCTTCACCAGTTTCGATCCCAGCTTCCCGCAATACATGATCCACATCGACCAGGAAACGGCGGCGCAAAAAGGCGTGACCATCGACAAAGCCATGAGCAACCTGCAAACGCTCATCGGCAGTTTGTATGCCACCAACTTTATTCGCTTTGGCCAAATGTATAAAGTGATGGTGCAGGCCGACGCGCATTACCGCGCCAACCCGGAAGACCTCCTCGCGTTGCATGTGAAGAACGACAAAGGCGAGATGGTTCCCTACTCGGCTTTTGTCCATTTAGAGCGTGTCTATGGTCCCGAGCAATTGACGCGCTACAACATGTTCACCGCGGCCATGGTGAACGGTGAGGCGAAAGCCGGCTATAGCAGCGGCGATGCCATCGAAGCCATCAAGCAAGTGGCCAGCCAAACCCTGCCCCGGGGATTCACCTACGAGTGGTCGGGGATGACGCGCGAAGAGATCCTGTCCGGTAACCAGGCGATCTTCATTTTTATGATCTGCCTCTTGTTCGTCTACTTATTGCTGTCGGCACAATACGAAAGTTTCTTGTTGCCGCTCCCGGTGATCCTGTCTTTGCCGACGGGAATTTTCGGTGCATTCTTTTTTCTGACGGTGGCGGGTTTGCAGAACAATATCTACGCGCAGGTCGCGCTGGTCATGTTGATTGGACTGCTGGGGAAGAATGCTATTCTGGTGGTGGAGTTTGCCATTCAGCGGCAGAAAGAGGGACTGACGGTGTTGAAAGCTGCCGTGGAAGGTGCAGCATCCCGGTTGCGTCCCATCCTGATGACTTCGTTTGCTTTTGTTGCGGGACTTATACCGTTGTGTATGGCTACGGGTGCCGGCGCGTTGGGCAATCGCTCCATCGGCACCGCAGCTGCTGGTGGCATGATCGTCGGAACGGTGTTCGGCGTCATTCTCGTTCCGGGCCTCTATGTGATCTTCGCGAGTTGGGCCGAACGAAGCAAGCCCGCGGTGAAGTTAAGTGAGCATTTACATATCGTAAATTAAAAAATTGAGATTGGACTATGGCTTTTAAGCGATCAACCTATAGTGTTTTTATTTTTGTAGTGGCCTTATGTGCAGGTTGTAAAATGACCAGGCCTGTGCTCCCTCAAGCCGTAAAGGTGCCGGATTCTTTTGGTGCTGTTGCCGACACGGTCAGTTCCGGCCGTACCCCGTGGAATGTATTTTTTAGAGATCCCCATTTGATCCGCCTCGTCGGCGAAGCCATCGAAAGCAATCCCGATGTCCAGATCGCTTTGCAACGCATCGAGATGACGCGGGCCGGCGTGATGCTGCGAAAGGGAGCCCTCCTTCCGTCCGCAAATCTTTTCGTCGCCC
>CBIHQM010000125.1:0-14972 GCA_966211885.1 uncultured Chryseolinea sp. | reverse complement strand
TGCTGGCCAATGTGGGAGGTGCGAGCACATCGGGTATGATGTCTACCGTGGGCAGCGAGAACAAAACGGAGATCACCGTGGGTTTGGTCGATGCCAAGAAACGGAATGAGACCACGGCTGCCTTTATGCTCCGTGTTCGCAAGGCGTTGGAAACAACGTACGAAGGGTTGAAAGTAAACTCCACCGTCATTGGTATTACCAAATCGGAGGAGCCCATTCAAATCGTGCTGAACAGCGAGGACAAGGTCGAGTTGATGAAGGCTACCAAACAACTGGAGCAACTCATCAAAAACATTGCCGGTGCGAACGACGTGTCGGTGAGCGTGGAAGACGGCAGCCCGGAACTGACCATCGAACTGGACCGTGAAAAGATGGCCCGGCTTGGGCTGAGTGTTGGCCAGGTGGGTGCGTCCCTCCAAAATGCCTATGCCGGCAACACCGACGCCAAGTACCGCGAAGGCAATAACGAGTACGACATCAACGTGCGTCTCGATGAATTCGACCGCAGCAATCCCACCGACGTGGAAAACATCGGTTTCGTGAACAGCAAAGGCGAACAGATCGCCCTCACACAATTTGCCACCGTGAAGCAGAGCAGCGGGCCGTCCATGCTGGAAAGAAAAAACCGCCGCACATCGGTGACGCTGAAAAGCAACGTGCTCGGCATCACGTCCGGAACGCTGGCCGAAAACATCAATGCTGCCGTGGCCGCTCATCCCCTGCCGTCTTCGGTAGAAATGAAATGGACGGGCGATGTTGAACGCCAGGTGGATTCTTTCAAAGCACTGGGACTGGCCTTGGCTACCGCCATCTTGCTGGTGTACCTCGTGATGGTGTTGCTCTACGACAGCTTTGTCTATCCCTTCGTGGTGTTGTTCTCCGTGCCGGTGGCCCTGATCGGTGCCCTCATTGCCCTGAACCTCGCGATGAGCACGCTGAGCATCTTCACGATGTTGGGCATCATCATGCTGATCGGTCTGGTATTGAAGAACGGCATCCTGTTGGTGGACTTCACCAACCAACGCAAACTGGAAGGCCGGAGCACGTTCGACGCCCTCATCGATGCAGGTCAGGCGCGGTTGCGTCCCATCCTGATGACCACCATCGCCATGGTGATCGGCATGCTGCCCATCGCCCTCGCCGAAGGCGCCGGCTCGGAGTGGAAGAACGGCTTGGCCATCGTGATGATCGGCGGTCTGCTCTCTTCGTTGATGCTCACCGTCTTCATTGTGCCGATGATGTATTATCTGGTAGACCGGGTGAAAGCCCGGTTCACCAAACCGGCCCCGCCGGTTGCAGAACCCGCGTTGGCATCTTCTGTAACCATACTTTAACATAAAGCCATTTCAAAAACCATGATCATCCTGATTAAAAGCATCAACGCCTTAACTCAGGATGGTCATTTAATAAAATAACATACCCTTCTAAAAGATCAAGACCATGAACGAATCTATTCGAACCGCAGGCTTCCTGCTCATGATGGCCGCCATCACCTTTTGGCTAGGCTGGTTTTTCATGCCCGATCCCGGCACCACCGACGCGGCTCACATTCTGCAGATCGTGAAAGCGGCGCGCAACGGCGTGCTGAATTCGGTGATCGCACAAATCGTTTCGTCCCTACTCTTCTCGGTTGCCCTTTGCCTGGTGTCGCAGCATTTTCTTCCCCACAAAAAAATGACCCTCGCCGGCATCGTGTTGCTGAATATCGGCGCCATGGGATTGTGTGCCGACGCATTCTTTCACTTGCTGGCCTATTACATGACCGACAACACGGTACACATTCAAGAGGACGTCGTGCGCGTGATGGCGTTCATGCAAACCGGCGGTCTGATATTTCTCATCCCACTACTCCTGCCCTTCTTCATCGGCACATGGCTGCTGACGATCGGGCTGAACAAGCAAGGCGTCATTTCGAAGCGTCCCTTATGGATCATGATCGCCGGCTTTGTACTGGCCCCGGTCATCGGACTCGTTTCAATTTATGTATTCGACTATCACAGCAACCTCCCTTCCCTCACCCTACTCGGCGGCGTAGCGTTCGCTCAGGCCCGGATGGGATTTGAATGGGCACACCCGGACCAACGTCTGACACCAGCGAACAACGATGTGGGCCAGGCTTACTCAGACCGTTCCGCGGCATGATCTCATCCTAATTCAACGATTTAAAAAAGACCCTCATGCGCTTCTGGAATGAAAATCGAAAGTGGATTGCGATCCACACCGTTACCTGGTGTTTTGCCAAGGTACTGTTTGTCGCCATCAAACTTTGGGGCCTGGGCAACGCGCTGTACACGACGGCTGCCGATGGAACAGCGGCACCTTTGTTGCGCCTGTTAACGCCGGAGGTCGATCAGGGCAACTTGTTTTTGGTCGTCGCCTTCTCGGGGGTGATCGACGGGTTGGTCTTCAGTTGGTTTGATGTGCGCTTTGATGCGTGGTTCAGGCCTCCAGGGTTTGTCCGGCGCGTGCTCGTCAAAGGCCTCGCCAACCTCTGCTTGGGCCTGGCACTCACTTCGGTGCTGGTGCCCTTGCTGCTGGGAAAGACGTCGGGGGTGAAAATCTTATCGCTTTCGCTGATGCATACCAACCTGGTGGTGATGGCTGTATACATACTGCTGATCACTTTCTTATTACAGCTTTCAAAACTGGCCGCAGCGTGGATACGAACAAGCGACCTGCTCCACATCCTCTCACCCCAGGCCAAAGGCGTGGAGGAAGAACGCATCTTCATGTTCCTCGACATGAAAGGATCGACTACACACGCCGAAACCTTGGGGCCCGCAAAATACAGCGCCCTCATCCAGGATTGCTTTGCCGACATGACCAAGGCCGCTAAACAGACCGCAGCCGAAATCTATCAATACATCGGCGACGAAGCGGTGTTCACCTGGAAAACTTCACCCGTAAACTTCTTATATGCCATTCAGCATTTTTTCTACTTCCGCGATCATCTCTTGCAACGCGCCGGCTACTACCGGAAACACTATGGTCTTGTTCCACAATTCAAAGCCGGCATTCACTACGGCAAAGTCGTGCGCACGCCGGTGGGCATAACCCACAAAACCCTTGCCTTTCACGGCGACGCCATCAACACGGCCTCCCGCATACAAGGCAAGTGTAATGTGCTGGGACGGGACCTGTTGGTGTCGGCCGAGGTTTTGGAGCAGGTGACGTTGCCTTGTGGTTATGTGGATTTGGGTGAGCACTTGTTGCGGGGGAAGGATCGGAAGGTGCGGTTGTATGGGGTTAGCAAGCCACCAGGCGCGGATGTGAAGTTTTTGAGAAACAGAGTTCAGAAAGTTACGCCTTCGAAAACGAAGGTGGCGCCGTTCCTATTTTGGTTGAATGGAGTGTTGTAGGATCGCTATCGGAGGCGGCCCCCTCGGAGGCCTCGGGCCGGGCTATCCGCTACAAGTCCGGCCACGCGCGGGCCGACGCACTTCGGGCTTTCCGCTGCTATCCCTGGCCGGGGTCCCAAGGATCATCATCGCATTGCAACCAAAGTTCGGATTGACTGCGACTATTTTTTTCCCAGGTCCCTCACCTTCTTATCCACACGAAGCAGAAATAAAACCACTCCCGTCAAAATGACCACGAGTCCGATGACGACCGTGTAGATCTTTCCATTGCTGCGAAGGGTGTCTGCCATTTCTACGGGGGCGTTGGTCTGGCAATAGGATTGGTAGCACGAGAGGATGAGGGCCAGAAATAAGATCAGTTTATTGTATTTCATCGCGAAGACGGTTATAGGTTTTTATGCGGAGTAATAAGGTCGTGAGCCACCAGCCCAGCAGGCAAAACGCGAGAATGGCGGTGTAGAGAACCAGTTTAAGATCGTGTGATGTGTCGAACAACCGGAAGCCGGGGTTTCCGCCATTGCCGGGGTGGAGAGAATCGGTCAGCCGGGGGAGAATGAAGATGAGGGGGATGAGGATGGCAAACGCGAAGATGTTGTAGACGCTGCTCAACCTCCCGCGCTGAACTTCATCCTGCAAAGAACCGCGCAAGACAAAATAGGCCAGGTAGATCATCAGAGCGATCGCGGTGCCGTTCAATTTTGGATCGTTTGTCCAAAATGTTCCCCACGTGGCTTTTGCCCATAGGCTGCCCGTGGCCAAACCCAGTATGCCAAAGAACAACCCAACCTTGGCGGACTCGGCCGCATGGTCGTCGGCCGCGATGTCGCCGCTTCTCAAATATTTGACCGCCGACACCACCGAGACCATGAAGAGCAACAACATGGCGCACCACATCGGGAAATGGAAATAAAAAAGGCGGATGCTTTCATTCAGGATGGGCAGCCGGGGCACGGGCAACAGGAACCCACCGATCACGGTATAATATAAAAGTATGATGGTGAGAACTTTCCACCACTCCAGGCGATCTTTCTTCATAGGCGATGCTTCATCTTTGGAACAATGCGTCGAAAAGCGTGTCCAAATATAGGGGAAGACGAGGGCATCCGGATGCCACTCCTGTAAAGAAAATAAGTGGAGTTGTTATGTGGAGTTGAATTGCCGCCGTTTGAAATACACCCGAAACGTGGTGCCTTCGTTCACCTCACTGTCCACCTCAATCCTGCCGCCAAGGGCGGTCACCTGGGTTTTTACCAGGTACAATCCCATTCCTTTTCCCTCCACATGAAAGTGGAAGCGTTTATAGAGCGTGAAGATGTTCTGTCGCTGTTGGTTGACGTCGAATCCCAAGCCATTGTCGGACACCGTGAGGCAGATAAAATCCCCCGCGGGTTCGGTCTTTAGGTCGATGACGGGCACCTTGTTCGGGTTCCTGTATTTAATGGCATTGCTGATCAGGTTAAGCAGGATGCTGTCGACGTATGGCTTCACCGATAAAATAATGGGGGCCGCATCAAACGACGCCTGAATGCTGGCGTTGGTCTCGACGATCTCCTTGGACAGGTTGGAGCGCACCAACGTCAACTCATCGTATAGATTGACGGACGTGAAGTAATTGCTGTTGTTGCTTTTGATCTCCAGGATAACATTCAAATCCTTGATCACCGTATCCATTTCCGCCGTCGATGAGATCAGTCGCCTGATGATCGCCCGCTCCTCGTCCTTGTTGTCTTCCGAAAGCTCCAGCACCTTGCCCAGTCCCAGGATGCGCGCGGCGGGTGCCCTCAGGTTGTGGGCGGCGATGAAGGCAAATTGCTCCAGTTGCTGATTATATTCCACCAGTACTTTCGTGCGTTCCTTAATGTCTTCTTCCAGCGATTCGTTCGTCGCCCGGATCTCTCTATTTTGACGCAGGATGATCTCCTTCGCCTGGTTTAGTTTTTTATTTTGTCTCGCCAGCAGATCGCGTTGTGAAGAGATCTCTTCCTGCTGCGACTTCAGTTCTTCGTTTTGTGCTTCAATCTCGCCCTGGCTGTGTTGCAGGGCGATGTTTTGCTGGTGTATTTCGTGTGTGCGTGTAGCCACAAGTTTTTCAAGCTCGTCATTTTGCCGGGCCAGGATGGACACCTTTTCGCCTTCCAGTTCACGAAGCCTCACCTGCGTTTTCAATTCCCGGTTGGTGCGAAACGCCGTAAAGATCAGCGTGGGCACACAGATCAGCAACAGAATAAGCTGGATCGTATAGTTGCTGCTGAGGGCGGCACTGTATTTTTCCTGCGCCTGCGCATTGATGGTGTTCTCGAACCGGTTGATCGACTGCGAAAGCCTGTCATATTGAAGCCATAGTTTATAGCCATTGTCCAAATCGGCCAAGCGGTTAAATTCTTCCTTCTGATTTTCATCGAACAAGATCTTCATCCGTACACATTGGGTGGCATAGGCTTCGGTAGAATCCTCAAACCGGTCGTATTCTTCCAATGGAAATTTTTGTTCTTCCAGGAGTCTGCGCACGGAATAGAAAAGCGAGTCTTTGTCCCGCAGCGCGAACTTCATCGGGAACAAATATTTGTCCTTTCCAAACAGGGCATAGCCGCGCAACCCCAGGTCCAGGTTGTGAATGA
The DNA here is from genome assembly GCA_966211885.1 of uncultured Chryseolinea sp. Classification (GTDB taxonomy): domain Bacteria; phylum Bacteroidota; class Bacteroidia; order Cytophagales; family Cyclobacteriaceae; genus Chryseolinea. The sequence goes on along the minus strand of CBIHQM010000125.1, from coordinate 8,995 downwards.
TGATGATAGCAAACTGCGACACGGTCACCTTGATCTGTTCAGTCTGCTGCTGAAGCAATTTGTTCTCCTCTATTATCTTATTGTTACGGCGGGTGATGAATATGTTCAGAATAACCAACAAAATGATACTGGCGGTCGCCAGGTTTACCCAACTTTTTGGAATAAAGGTTGTCATGTTTTCGCGATCTGACGGTGTAACATCTATTTCGGATGCTTCAATACCCTACGTGCTGGTCGGATTGCCGTATATCAATCCATACCCGCGTCTGCTCCATCCTGGCTTCTCTAAACATTTCGTGCTGAAAAACGGGCTCCAATTCTGAAGTAAACTGTCCCAGTTTTGCTCTGGTTGACAAAGGGAAATCAAGTGATTTGGTCTTTAAGATAGCAATTCCTTTTGAGCTATCAAATCACCATGACGGCGGAAACGCACCTCGCTAGTATCAATCAGGCCGTCAGACACAAGATTTGCGTTGGCAAAAAGATTCCTTTCTGAAAATATCTGTAAAAGTTATTAGTTTAACTCCAACATTACGATAATGAATATAAAATATACAGAAGGCGACGCCACGGCACCAACCGAAAACGGGAACAAAATTATAGTTCATGTCTGCAATGATATCGGGGGCTGGGGCAAAGGTTTTGTCATGGCCATCACACAGCGGTGGAAAGCCCCCGAAGAAGAATACCGGAAGTGGTTTAAAAGCAAACTTGACTTTGCCTTGGGTGAAGTACAGTTTGTGCAAGTTGAAAAGGACCTCTGGGTGGCCAACGTGATAGGGCAACGCGATGTCAAAAAGGACGCGGATGGAAATGTGCCGGTGCGATATCCGGCCATCCAAAAAGGACTGGCCAAGGTCGGCGCATTTGCCCGCGAGAAGAACGCTTCCGTTCATATGCCCAGGATCGGTTGCGGGCTCGCGGGAGGCAAATGGGAAAATATTGAACCGATCATAAACCAAGAACTGATCTCTTCCGGCGTTCCCACGACGGTTTATGATTTCAAGCCTTGAAACGATTTGGCGGGAGAGAAATTTCATTTCATCCCGTGATCATTTAAAAAAATCAAGCCAGTGCCTATGGAGATCTACAACGAGATCGTTATCAACAGACCCATTGAAGAGGTGTTCAACTTCTTGTCGGACTTTGCAAACTTGTCGAAGTGGAATTATTACGTTCTTAAAGTAAGCAAGATCACCGAAGGCCCCATCACCAAGGGCACAGTCTTTCACCAGGTGAGGAAGAGTGACTCGCAGGATTTCAAGATCATTACATTTGACTTTCCCAAGGTCGTGGCCATCGAAACATTGCCACCGGAACGGCATTTCATGATGCGCTTCAATCTGGTTGCGCAAGGCGACCACACCAAAGTGGAAGATGCCTGGAAAGTAAAAATACCGGGGATAGTAGGCTGGTTTGCAAAAAAGAAAATCCAGCCGGCCGTGATGGAGAATCTGCAAAAGCTGAAGACCCTGCTGGAAACGGGCAAGGTCACCTTACAAGATGGGCGCATCGAAACCCTCCCCTTTCGTTAGGGTGACCGGTCGTCACAAAAAACATTTTTAGCGCATCGTATACGTTAAATTAAACGCATCTTCCTACTTTTAGTTCGTAACAGTTTTTTGTCATGCGCAAAGTCTCCCTTCATTCCATCCTGCTCTTCCTACTTTTGTCTGTCGTGTCCAAATCCTTTGGACAAGCCACTTGGTCAGAGCCCTACGAACCTTTCCGGATTGCCGGGAATTTGTATTATGTCGGCACGTACGACCTGGCCTGTTATCTCATTACAACCCCAAAAGGGAACATACTCATCAATACAGGATTGGAGGGGTCGGTGGCCATGATCCGAGCAAATGTGGAGGCTTTGGGGTTTGATTTTTTCAACATAAAAATACTCCTGACCACCCAGGCGCACTTCGACCACGTGGCCGGTATGGCGGAGATAAAAAAATTGACCGGAGCACAAATGATGATCCACGAAAACGATGCCCCGGTGCTGGCTGATGGAGGAAAATCCGACTTTGCCATGGGCGGGGATAAAGGAACCACGTTCGCTCCCGTGGAAGCCGACCGATTGCTACGCGATGGCGACACGGTACGGTTAGGCGATATGAAAGTCGTGGCCTTGCATCATCCCGGGCATACCAAGGGGTCGACTAGTTTCCTCTTTGATGCAAAGGACAAAGATTGCACCTGGAGAGTATTGATTGCCAATATCCCCACTATTCTTCTTCAAACGCAGCTCCGGGGCATGCCGAATTATCCCGCGGTGGGTAAAGATTATAAATATACGTTCGAAGCCATGAAGAAAATTCAGTTCGACCTTTGGGTGGCCTCGCATGCCAGTCAGTTCGGTCTGCACGAGAATCGCAAGCCCGGCGATGTTTACAATCCGACAATTTTTAGCATTCGATCACAATACGACGCCGCGATCGATACCCAGAAACAAGCCTATACAGACCGGCTTAAAACTCAAAAGTAAAGGAACCGGCACGAAGTAATTCGGAAGTATCGTTCTAAAGGATCTCCCACATCTCATTCAACACCGGCAACGCCTGGTGTGCTGTGAGATCGAACTGGCAGGGTACTATGGAAACATAGTTGTTGGCGATCGCCCACTCATCGTTGTCTTCGCCTTTGTCGAAGTTCACAAAGTTGCCGGCCATCCAAAAGTAGCGGCGACCATTGGGATCGTAGCGCTCGTCGAATTCCTCCACCCACTTGGCGTTGGCCTGGCGGCAGAGGCGGATGCCTTTGATGGCCTCGTTGCGCTTAGGGGGAAAGTTGACGTTAAGGGCGATGCCTTTGGGCAAACCCTTGTCGAGCACTTGCTTGGTTATTTTGCGAATGTATTCCTCGGCATGCGAGAAGTCGGCATCGTGCGAGAAGTCACAGAGGGAGAAACCAATGGCGGGAGTTCCTTCAATGGCCCCCTCAATAGCAGCCGACATGGTGCCCGAATAAAGTACGCTGATAGAAGTGTTACTACCGTGGTTCACGCCACTCACTACGACGTCGGGTTGGCGCTGGTCTCTCAACACAAAGTGGCGGGCCATCTTCACACAATCGGCCGGCGTGCCGGAGCATTCGTAGGCCTTCACGCCCTCGAAGATAAAATTCTCTTCCAGCCGCAACGTCTCCCCCACTGTAATGGCATGCCCCATACCGGACTGGGGACCGTCGGGTGCCACCACGATCACATCGCCAAGGGTTTTCATAACGTTGATGAGGGTGAGGATGCCTTTGGAGGTAATGCCGTCGTCGTTGGATACCAGGATCAGGGGCTTCATGGGTGAGGGTTGTGTGTTGTTGCCTTAAAAAAAAATGCCCGCCTACATCAGCGAGTTGTAATAGGCCACAATTCTAACAAAATCGGAGCGATCTTCATACCGCAGCTTGTTGGCTTTCATATATTTTTCGACCTCTTCCGATTTCTTTCCCATCAGTTGCAACAGGTCGGCCTTGTTGCCGGTGAATTCGGTGATGTTGCCATTCTCGTCGAGCACGTAGTAGGTATACACCAACACGATCTGGGAACGGGACGACATGGGGCTGTAGAAGCCACCATAATAGTAAGGAGATGTATTATTAACGATTCGGGTTGTCAATTCTTCCCGTGACAATAGCGTGAGTGCACCTTCGGTGAGCAATTCGAAGAACACCGGGGTCTTATAGTCGGCCCCCGAGTTGGTCCCCACATAGGGTAAAGCAAAGAACTGCCGGTAGCGGCGCACCGTGGCGTCGAAGATCTCGAAGAACAATACTTTGCGGGCGCTGAAGGCTTCAATGCGTTTGTCGGCCATCGTGTATTGCACGAGGTTTTGGGAAAGGTCGTATTTCACCAGGCCGCGCAACGTGTCGCCTTCGACCAACACGATCTTTCCTTCGTGCCATAGCTCGGAAGGGAACTGGGCATGGGCGGTGCCGGTGCTCAGCAGGGTTAACAATATTAAAAGTCCTCCCGCCATCCGTGGCGAAAGACTTCTCTCATCTTTGCGCATGCCTTCTAATGAAAACAATCTCATGTATGCTTTAAAATGGTATGACCCAGCTTATCGCGTTTTGTCAATAAATATTTTTCGTTATGTGGATTGGGCACAATCTCGATGGGCACATTGTCAACGATCTCCAATCCGTAGCCCATCAGGCCTACACGCTTCTTGGGGTTGTTGGTGATGAGTCGGATCTTTGTTATACCCAAGTTACGAATTATTTGTGCTCCCACGCCATAGTCGCGTTCGTCCATGTCGAAACCCAGTTGCAGGTTGGCTTCCACGGTGTCGAGGCCCTGTTCCTGCAGCTTGTAGGCCCTGAGTTTGTTCAACAATCCGATGCCTCTTCCCTCCTGTTTCATGTAGAGCACCACGCCTTTTCCTTCCCGGTCCACCATTTCCATGGCCTTGTGCAACTGCGGTCCGCAATCGCAACGGCACGATCCGAAAATGTCGCCCGTCACGCACGAGGAGTGCACGCGCACCAGCACGGGTTCGTCCTTTTCCCAGGTGCCCTTTACTAACGCTAAATGGACTTCGTTGGTATTGAGTTGGTCAAAAGCCACCAGGTTAAAGTGGCCGTGCTCCGTGGGCATGTCCACCTCGATCTCGCGTTTGATCAGCGTTTCTTTTTTGATTCTATATTCGATCAGGTCCTTAATGGTCACCAGCTTCAGTTTGAAACGTTCGGCCACCTTTACCAGGTCGGGCAGGCGGGCCATGGTGCCGTCTTCGTTCATGATTTCCACCAACACACCGGCAGGTTTGAACCCGGCCAGGCGCGCAAAGTCGATAGCGGCCTCCGTGTGGCCGGAGCGGCGCAGCACACCGCCGCGTTTTGCTTTCAAGGGAAAAATGTGACCTGGACGCCCAAGTTCCTCGGGCTTGGTTTCGGGGTCGACGAGTGCCCGGATCGTTTTGGCGCGGTCGTGGGCGGAAATGCCAGTGGTGCAGCCGTGGCCGATCAGGTCAACCGACACCGTGAAGGCGGTCTCATAAACGGCGGTGTTGGTGCCCACCATCATGTGCAGACCGAGTTCGTCGCAACGGTCCTCCACCAGCGGGGTACAGATGAGGCCGCGGCCATGGGTGGCCATAAAATTCACGATCTCGGGGGTGATACACTCGGCGGCGCAGATGAAGTCGCCTTCGTTTTCGCGGTCCTCGTCGTCGACCACGATAATCACCTTACCGTTCTCTATATCTTCGATGGCCTCGTCAATGGTATTCAGTTTTATAGCACTCATAGTCGTTATTTCCTCTCGTTTAAGCCGCCTCCTTGGTGGGTCAGCATAGTAACAAAAAAGTTCTTTTGTATGTTCCTGGCTACCCCTTGTTCACTACGATACCGAGAATGACAGCCAGTTCTTTCTCCGCACCTTTTAATTGTTCGTGAATGGTGAAGTGCTTTTCCTGCTCTTCTTCGGTGGTGGCCTTCCGCCATTCCGCTTTATTATCTTCGACCAGCTTCTGGATCACTCTGAATTTCAGACGCAACACGTTCGTATAGGCCAGGTCGTGAAGCAATTCCCTTTCGTGTGGAAAGAAGATGTTTTTTTCCGGCCAGTGCTTGCTGGCTTCATAGCGGGGCGTGGTGAGTTCGGCCACGACGCCTTTCACGGCAGCGCTGCCATGTTCCATAAAATACATCGTGTCTACCACTTCTCCCCGTTCGGCGCCGTCCTTGAAGCCTTGGTATATTTCTTTGAGTATGGGATCGGTAAACTCCACGTCATCCAATTCGGCGAGCATGAAGTCGACGAGTCGCTGTTCGTCATAGTGTGTTTCGGCATAGTTCAGGAGCAAGCGGATCGACTCGCGTTCCTGCAACTGCACCATCGTGTTTTCGTCGGTCTTCGTTTCCGCTACTGGCGGCTCGTTCATGAAATCGGGAGGCGGCTCCTGGACTTCGCGACCGCGGTCCTGGTCTTTCTTTCTCCGCTCGCCGATCACGATCTTGTTCATCTCCGACAGCAATACCGTCTCCGACATGCGCAGGAGCTGGCTGGTCTCCTGGATGTAGACCGACCGTTTGATCGGGTCCGGGATCAACGAAATGGTGGTGACGATATCACGGATGGCCTCTGCTTTCTTGATGGGATCGTGGCCCGCTTCTTTGGCGTGAAGATCGATCTTGAAAGAGATGAAATCCTGCGTGTGATCTTTCAGGTATTGCTTGAACGCCGTGCTTCCCATCTTGCGCGAGAAGCTGTCGGGATCTTCGTTGTCGGGGAAGAGCAGCACGCGCACGTTCAGGCCGCCTTTCAGGATCAGGTCGATCCCGCGCAACGCCGCCTTCACACCCGCAGCATCACCATCGAAAAGCACCGTCACGTTTTCGGTGAAGCGGCGGATGAGTTTGATCTGTTCTTCCGTCAGCGCCGTACCCGACGAGGCCACCACGTTGTCGACATCCGCCAGGTGCATGGAGATCACGTCCGTGTAGCCCTCTACTAAATAACAAGAGTCTTCGCGGCGGATGGCGTTCTTGGCCTGGTACATGCCATAGAGTACCTGGCTCTTGTGGTAGATCTCCGTTTCGGGAGAGTTGATGTATTTGGGCTGATCTTTTTCTTTGGTGAGGATGCGCGCTCCGAAGGCGATCACCTTTCCGGCCAGGTTGTGTACCGGGAAAATTACCCTCCCGCTAAAGCGGTCATAGACACGGCCGTCGTCGCGTTTGATGATGAGACCGGCTTTGTCCAGCATCTCTTCGCGATAGCCCTCTTGCAGCGCCCGTTTATTGAAATCGTCCCAGGCGTTGATGGCATAGCCCAATTCGAACTTCTCGATCGTGCGGTCGTTGAACCCGCGTTCGCGGAAATATCTGAGACCGATGCCAATACCTTATTCGGTGTGGAGCAGGCGCTGTTTGTAGTGCTCCTTGGCATAATTCATCACGATATAGAGACTGTCGCGCTCGGTGGCCTGGAGGGCATATTCCTGCGACTGGGCCTCTTCCTTGATCTCGACGCCGTATTTCTTGGCGAGATAGCGGATGGCCTCCATATAGTTCATCCCCTCGTGTTCCATCACGAAGGTGATGCCATCGCCGCCCTTGCCGCTGCTGAAATCCTTGAAAATCCCTTTGGAGGGGACCACGTAGAAAGACGCGGTTTTTTCGTTCGTGAACGGGCTGAGGGCCTTATAGTTCTGGCCGGAACGCTTGAGCGTCACAAAATCGCCGATCACATCGACAATGTCGACACGGTTTTTTACGTCGTCTATGGTTTCGCGGGAAATCACCTTTTATCGTTGCTTGCGAAGAAGTAAAAAAATAAGGCCTCCTCCTCAAACTTTGCGTCAAAGATAGGGGTTCGGATAATACGCGAATAACTTTTAACCATTAACAGTTTACCGCTAACTTGCGGCCACTTTAACACGACGGAATTAGATGAGTTTTACCCAAGCCGACATTCTCAAAGCCCTTTCCACAGTAGAAGACCCCGATTTCAAGAAAGACCTGGTGACCCTGGGCATGATCAAGGACGTGACCGTAAGCCCTGAGAAAGTGAGCTTTACGGTGGTTTTAACCACCCCCGCGTGTCCCCTCAAAGAGAAAATCCGCCAGGATTGCGAGGATGCCGTCGACAAGGTGGTGGGCGACAAGGTGGCCATCGACATCAAGATGACCAGCTCGGTGACGACCCTGCGCGACAACGCTCCCCTGCTGCCGGGTGTGAAAAATATCATTGCCATCGCCTCCGGCAAAGGCGGCGTGGGCAAATCGACCGTAACGACCAACCTGGCCGTGGCGCTGGCACAATCCGGGGCCAAAGTGGGGTTGATCGACGCCGATATTTCCGGCCCCTCCATCCCGGTGATGTTCAATTGCGAATTTGAGCAACCCTCTGTGAAACAGGTAAATGGGAAGAATATCATCATTCCCATCGAGCAATATGGCGTAAAACTGATCTCCATCGGCTTCCTCACCCCACCCGACAGCGCGGTGGTGTGGCGCGGTCCCATGGCCAGCGCCGCCCTGAAACAGTTCTTTAGCGACGCCGATTGGGGCGAATTGGACTACCTCCTCATCGACCTCCCTCCCGGCACCAGCGACATTCACCTCACCCTGGTACAAACCGTGCCCGTGACCGGCGCCGTGATCGTGACCACGCCCCAAAAAGTAGCCCTGGCCGACGCCAACAAAGGTATGTCCATGTTCCGCCAGCAGCAGATCAATGTGCCCATTCTGGGTGTTATTGAAAATATGGCCTACTTCACCCCGGAAGAATTGCCGGATAACAAGTATTATATCTTCGGAAAAGGCGGTGGACAGAACCTCGCCGAGAAATACAATGTTCCCCTGTTGGGTCAGGTGCCCCTGGTACAGAGTGTCCGCGAAAGCGGCGACAGCGGGCTCCCGGCCGTGTTGAAGGAAGGCCTTACCGCCGATGTATTTAAAGACCTGGCCAAAACATTGGCGCGTCAAATTGCCATAAGAAATGCTAACTTTACACAAACGCAACGCGTTGAACTGAAAGTCTGATGAGCACGATAGAAGAACTTACCCAGAAAATTGAATCTTCACTCGATTCCATCCGTCCCTATCTCAAGGCCGACGGTGGTAACGTGAAGGTCAGTCATGTCTCGGACGACCATGTGGTGCAGTTGGAGTTTGTGGGTGCCTGCGGCAATTGCAGCATGTCTACCATGACCTTCAAAGCCGGTGTGGAAGCGGCCATCAAGCGCGACGTTCCCGAGATAAAAGCCATCGAGGTGATCAACCTTACCCCGGTAAACCATTAGGCGTCGTCGTCATTTCCCCGCCAATGATCAATTTCTTTCCGGCATTGGTCTACGCATACATATTACTTTCTGCCCGGGCAGCGTTACGCTGTTACAAAAGGGTTACTCTTTACTATATTTGAAAGATTAATGATGCAGGTATTTAACCAGGATCTTTGTGCGGATTGACTCCTCTTATTTCAAAATTGCATTGCTTCAATGCCTCCTCGTCGTGGTCTCCTGGAACACATTTTCACAGGAACGCTGTGGCACCG
>CBIHQM010000124.1:0-15016 GCA_966211885.1 uncultured Chryseolinea sp. | reverse complement strand
GTGTGTTCGTCTTATGTTTGCTTCACCACACTTTACAAATGCTTTCATAAGCCTTTGGTATTGTTTTCGGAACGACCTTGGCAAAGACCATATGCGATTTTATTTTTGGAAGGACAATTACACATATGCCTGTAAGTTGCTATTTGCTGGAAATCGTTATTAAGCCGATTCCAAGGCCCACCACCGTGATTGAATCATCGTGCAGCCGGGTGGTTGATTCAAATTAAACGGACAAAGCGTGGTTTTAATATCCTGTTTTTCCGCGATGGCCGTGAGTTCAGTCGCGAATTTAAACTTATATTTAGGTAGTCCGGCCACCGGATTCACTTTGGAATAAATTCCAACGAACATCGCGTAATGATATGATCAAGGGCATAAAAGAAAGTCTGTGGAAACAATTCGGCGCCAGTATCGATATGCTTAAAAATGCTATCGCGATGTGGCCCGAAGAGAAGTGGACTACGGAGAAGAAGTTTTTTTATAACGCCTATCATTGCCTGGTGTTCCTGGAATACTATCTGACCATTCCCTGGAAAAAGAATTTTTCTCCATCCCTTTCCTTCACCACCGCCGATCCTGACAACCTGCCCGCAGATGCGATAGACGATATGATACCGGACCGGGTTTACAGCAAAACGGAATTGCTGGCCTACTTGCAATCGTCGCGTGAAAAGTGCCATGCGTTGATCGCGGGGTTGACGGAAGAAACATTGGGGGACCGCTGGATCGAGGAGGATGGCAACCGGAATTATTCGGTCCTGGAATTATTGATCTACAATATGAGGCATGTTCAACATCATGCCGCGCAATTGAATATGCTTTTACGCCAGCGCACCAATGACGCGCCACGCTGGGTCTCGCGGGCTAAGGATGAACTGTGAATGGTGGGAACGCGAAATTCCCGGGACGGGGAGACGTCGATCCGGTGTGATGATTGTAATTGATTTGTTATACCGCAAATTCCCCGAAGCGGGAGACCGTCCCCCCATAGTCTCCCGCCTCGGGGACTATGCGGCAATTAAAAACCGTTGCCTATGAACCTCGTCAGCCCGCATGCTCACACCCACAGCACTTCCTTAAAAAAAGATGGGCTTTTGCTTATAAGAACAATCGGGTTTTCTTATCTTAGGTTAGCCCATCCTATTGTCTTGTACGTGAAAAAATGCACGATCGTTTTGTTGCTTTTGCAGCTCACTGTCGCTGCGATGGCACAGGAGTATTTTTATAGACCGTACCGCGTGAACGACGGGTTGCCCAGCGACATCGTGAAAAGCTGCACGCAAGACTCCCTTGGCTATTTTTGGATTGCCACCGACGAAGGCATCGTCAAATACGACGGCGTTAAATTCACCAGCTATCGCGCCGCCATGCATAGCAACTACGCAAAAGGATTTCTGACCACACGAAGCGGGCGGCTGCTGGCCTTTGGCGATCGCGACCTGATCGAGATCCACAACCTGGGCGACAGCGTGATCTTCAAAAGGCTCTGCCCGGTAGCAAGAGTTGAAAACGACACGACACTCTCCTATCCCAAGGTGCTCTATGAAGATGTGAACGGCGACATCTGGATCAGCGAGTCGCAGTCGATCGTGCGATTGCGCAACCATGCCCTGAAACGATACACCTTCGATGCCGCCAACCGGTCGCCCCAGTTTTTGCGGTCGTTTTCTTTTTTCGAGGACAAAAAACATGACCTCCTTGTTTCCTCCTTTCAAGGCAACGTGTTTCGATACAACGCCAGCCGCGACGCCTTTGAAGCCATCGACAAAAAATTTCCCTATGGCGTAGAGTTTGTTTCCGCTGAAGACAACAAACTGATCATCGGCTCTGCGGCCGGCATGTCGCAAGCCACACTCCCGAACGACGGAGGATTCACCGTGCCAGCGCTCGTGCTGAAAGTCCCTTTTGTCTCCTTTGTTCAGGCGCTGCACAACCACCACTATTTTGTTGCCACGCGTGGCACCAAACACTTTATCGCCGATTTTGACAAGGGCACCTTCACGCCACTCTCCTATCCCATCAACAACATCAATCACGTCTACACCAGCCCCGACAACGACATCTGGATCTCCGGAAACGAAGGATTGGTGATGATGAAGGAAAACCTGTTTCGCGGGATCGACACCAACGTCGCCGATTTCATTGAAGCCATTGCGGAAGACTCCACCTCGTCCATCGTGTACTATGCCACGCGCAGCACGCTCTACGCTTTCGATCGCATTTCAAAAAAGAATAAAGTGTTGCTTGACATTCCAGCCGGCTATTCACAGTCGCTCATCACGGTCAAAGACGGCGTCTGGGTGGCCAATGCTTTTAAAGTATTCCTGTTTAGCAATGGAAAAATAAAAAGGCAATTTGACTTCAGCGCCAACAGCCGGTTTGTGACCGAAATCACCCGCGACTCGAATGGAAACATCTGGCTGGCGATCCCGGGAAGTGCCCAAGTCCATTATATCGACAAGGATCTGAACCTTCACTCGTACGATGTCTCGTTGGGACAGGAAGGCGTGATCCACATCCTTCGCGAGGGCAAGGAAGGTATGTACATTGCCTCGTCTGGAAAAAACAATTACCTGTATTTTAAGCCCAACAACGACACCATCTTTCACAACATCAGCGTTCCCATGAACCTTGCGGTGCATGGCGATTTCAATGTCGTCGACCTCGTTGTTTCCGGTGACGCGATCTGGTTGGCTACCACCGAGGGACTGTTAAAATTGCACGATGGCCGGTTGGAGCGGGCCAACATGGGGGAGCGCTTCACGGGCTTGCCGGTGAGCTCCATTCACGCTTACGCCGGCAACAAACTCCTGGTCGCCAACGCCCTGGGGATGACGCTCTATGATCCACAAACAGGAGCGGTCGATCTGTTCAATGAGAGTTCCGGTTTGCTGTCGAACACCATCACGCCACGAGGTCTTTTTGTCGACAGCCACGAAAATGTTTGGGTGTGCACGGCGAAGGGCCTTTGCTATAGCGCGCATCCGTTGACCGTGCTGAGTAAAACACCGCAGCCCCGGTTCACCCAGGTGCTTGTGGATGGAAAAATCACCGCTGCGCGCACAAGCGATCCCATCGACTACGGCCGCTTCCTGGCCATCGTGGTGTCGTGCATCACGTTCCCGGAAAATGAAGTGACCTTTCAATATCGCTTTCTTCCTACCGGTGAATGGATGACCACGTCGGAACCGGAACTCCGGTTTTCAGGATTGGCCGCGGGTGATCATACACTCGAGGTAAGGGCCAAAAAGAATGGGCCATTCGCCTGGAGCGACGCGGCTCAAATTCATTTCACCATTGCGAAACCGTATTGGCAAAGGTGGTGGTTCTATGCCGTTTGCCTGATCGGCGCCGCCACCTTGGTCGCGTTTACGTTCCTGGCCGTGAATGCACGCAACCGAAAGAAGCACATCGCGCTGCAAGCCCTCATCGACGAGCGGACAAACGAGCTGCGCATCAGCAATGAAGAACTTGTCCAGCTCAACCAGGAAAAAAACAACCTCATCGGCGTAGTGGCACACGACCTGAGAAGCCCGCTCCGGCAAATGATGGGTTTGCTGACGCTGGTAAAAATGAACGTGAATGTAGATGAGACCTCAAACTCCTACCTGGACATGGTGGCAAAAAGCGCCCTGCGCCTCGACGACATGATCGTGAAGATCCTGGACGTAGACGCCATCGATGCACAACAACTCAACGTGAAGCTCGAAGCTGTAGACCTCTCGTCCATGTGCACCGCCGTGGCCGACCGCTTCAGTGTTGACGCCATGCGGAAACGCATTTCCATCATACGAAAGATCGATCCTGAAATTTATGTCAGGGCCGACAAGGATTACCTGGAACAAGTGATTGAAAATCTGCTGTCCAATGCCATAAAATTCTCACCCTTCGAACGTCAGGTTTTTGTCAGTTTGCAGGCTTGGGATGACCGCGTCATGTGCGAGATCCGGGACCAGGGTCCGGGCCTAAGCGAAGAAGATAAGCGGAAGCTTTTTGGCAAATATCAGAAACTGAGTGCGCGTCCCACCGACCATGAGCCTTCGACAGGGCTGGGACTTTCGATTGTTAAAAAATTTGTTGTCGCCATGAACGCCGATATTTCGTGTGAGAGTGAACCGGGGAAAGGGGCGAGTTTTTCGCTTTCGTTTGTGAGGTGGATATGAGACGAGGTGAGACAGCAAAGTCCCCGAGACGGGAGACTTTGCTTCCGCGGTGATCCCAGAGATGAAGAATGGTCTAAAAACAAAAACTCAAGTCGATCAGGACTTGAGTTTTTGTTTTGCAATTTATTTAAAGGTATCAGGCACTGAAAACCTGTACTGATCTATGACTTGATCAATTTCAACGACCACTTGTTAAGCTTCCCAACATCCTGGCCAACCGTATCCGAAACTTTCAACTTCCATGTGCCCGCGAGCGGTTCACCGAGAAGCACCTTCAAGGCAACGGTATTGTTGAAGGTGTAGGTCTTGATCAGGTTATCTGCCGATCCTCCCATTTTACTATGCAAGGATATGACTGAGCCTTTCGGCGACACCAGGTTCACCACGAGGTCACCGATATAGGTATGCGTAATGTCAATTCCTACCTCAACAGCCTTGATCGTCCCCGCACTGGATGTTTGCAGACTTCGCTCGATGCCGGTCGGGTTATTATCCGGGATCACTATGCCCGGTGCGTCTTCGAGCAACACGGACTGCTCCGTGGATAAATCAAATTGAAGTTTCCAACTGTTCAGAACGCCCGTGTCCACCAGCGCCTGGTCTGTCACTTTCAAGGTCCAGTCTCCCGTGATCGCTTTGCCTGCTAATGAGACAAGCGATGCAAGGCTTTGGAGGTCGTAGGTCTTTTTGATGTTGTCGGCACTTCCTCCATTCCGGTTGTGGAGTAAGATCACGGTTCCCTGTGGCGACGTTAACGAAACAACGAGGTCGCCGATGTAGGTATGGGTGATGTCCAACTCGATCCTTATAGATGCGATCACGCCTTGCTCTGTCACCGTGATCTTGTCGGTGATTCCGGTCGCGTTGTTGTCGGGGATCGCCTTGCCCGGGGTCGAGGATTTTACGATCGTGTTGCCTGCGACCGGACCGGGCGCCGATCGAAGCGCTTCTGCCACTGCGCGCGCTGCATCTACTTTTCCAAAACCAAACCAGGGACTCCATGTTCCGTCGGCATGATTTATATTTTTAAAGTCACCTTTATCAAACGGTGCGACGGGAGAAATATCCCACGAGGTGTTCGTGTCGAAGCTGGCGGGTGGCGTCTTGGGATAGCCGGTCATGTTGAGATCCTTGCTGGCGGAGCGTTGTAAAACGGAAACAACCTCCAGGGCGGTAAGCGTTGGATTCGCAGAGATCACCAACCCTGCAATGCCAGCGACCAATGGTGTTGCACTTGACGTTCCTCCAAAATCATCTTCAAAAAGCGGGCCTTCGCCCGATGTGGTGGTGATCCCAAGTCCTGGAACCGAGAGACGATAATATTCGTGAACGTTGTTTGTCGGGGCGCACAGGGATATGCCGGTGCCATAGTTTGAGTAGTGACTGCGCTGCGCGTTGCTGGCCAGCGCGGCGATCTGCAACACGCCCGGGATACCGACGAGGTTATGCGAAAATGTTTTGGATGTCTCCACCCCAACCCAAACACCGGAACCATCGGGGCGAACTTCAACACCACTGGTATAGGGTATGTTCAGATTGGATGAAAAACTGATGGGACAATTTTCATTGCCCGACGCCCACGCAAAAACAATACCCTTTCCCCGGCGTCCACCGGTGAGGGCGAGCGATTTTACTTTGTTCACCACGTTCGATGACCAGCTTTCATCGGGCGACGCTCCCCAGGAATTGGACAACACATCCACTTTGTCGCTGATGAAATTGAGGACCGTCATAAACTTATCGTCGCTTATAAACAAGCTCGCGCCATCGCTTTCCCATTTGATGGGCAACAGCTTGCAGCCCGGTGCTGCCCCCACCACTAGCGAAGCGTCTACCTCTGCTCCGATAACCCCACAACAAGCCGTACCGTGATCCGATCCCGGTTCGTACATGTTTTGAGGATTAGCACTGATGGCATCGCGATGCACCAGCGTGAGACTCGCCATATATCCCCACGTGGCAAATTTTCCGGGCGAATCAAAGTCGGGGTGGTCGATCTTGCATCCATCGTCCGTAATACCAACCACTACATCGGCGCTACCAAAATGACCCAAAAGACCCCAGGCGTCCTCACAGTTTGAAGAGGAGCGCTGATCGAATTCAGGGTTCACGAGTCTTTTGTGTAAGTGCCACTGTTGATTGTACTTTGCGTCGGTGGGCAAATTGAGCGTGCGCTTCATCCGCCTGTTCAAATCATGCTCACAGGTGGCAACACTGGATTCCGTTTCCGTGATGGCCACCACAAGCTTCACGGGATTCATGCCCGTTTGGTCGGTGAGCTGGAACAAGAATTCGGTGTCCGAATATTTCTTCATCAGGATCAAGGCATATTTGGCCATAAACTCGGAAAGCTTTTCATGCGTGGCCGGTTTCTTGAATGTGACGATGATCCGGTCTGTGATCAAAAATTCAGCATCGCTATCCTCCCGTGTATAAGCATGATGGGTCACGGCCTCCTTCCGCATTTTCTTCATCTCCGAGTCCAGTGCAGCACTACTCACCGTGACGCGGGTTGAAGAGGGAGAGGTTCTTTCCAACGCCTTCATCTTGTCGGTTCCGATAAGATCTTCCGGGGCTTCACGCACGACAAATTGATCCGGCTCTTTTCGCAAGAAAACTTTTTTCCCATTCTGATAGGTGTACAACTTCGAGGCGGGTTTACTTTTTTTCGTTGCCATAATTGTTAAGTTTTAGTTCATATGGTATATAACGACGATCCACGTGTTGACATTGGATTGTTTTGTTTTCTAAAATAAAAGGGAGGATTTGCTTTGGTGAGCGTGTTGGTGCTCAGAAGGACCGTATGATGTCGATCGCTATTCTTCCGCTCCGGGTGGCGTACAGACCGGATCGAATGGATGGTTGGAGACGAGGGGGTCTTTTTCTCCATGGCCAATGCGAAGAAGCACCAGAGGGTTTGGTAGTCTTTGTGTCATCACATGTTCCAATACAATTGTCAAAAACTAGAAAACGCCGAGGTGGGATTTTGAAAATATGACAAACTACTGCGCAGAACGCCGCGCTTCTGACAAGTGAATATAGCTACGCGCTGTTTTTATTTCACTTCATTTGGGTTTAATTAATGGCCAGAATTCAGGTTGTGGCGGGAAAGAACGCAAAGTCCCCGAGGCGGGAGACTTTGCGTGGACGACGGGAACTCCGATTGGGTGGGGGAACTTGCTGCTTGCGTTTATGAGATAGCGGCTGAGGCGCTCTGCTCCCCCACCGCCATGCGTCTTTGTGCTTGAATGAAGAGGATGAGTGATCCGGCGATCAGGGATGCCACTAGGAAATAGGCCATGCCCAGGACGACAAGGTCTTGCACATTCAATACACTGACAAGGGCATAGCTCAGTAGTGAAGTGATGATATAAGTGCCGCCGCCAGTGATGCCGCTGACGATGCCGGCGTTGGTGGTGAAACGTCCAAGGGCATGAGAATAGAAGGTGTTGAACGTGAAACCGGAAACGGTGTGCAGGGCCATGACAACGATCATCATTGCTATCAGGCTGGGGACGTAGTGCATGGTGATGACCATGAGGATCGAAAGGGCAAAAAGCAGTGGGCCGGCAACGGACATCTTTTTGTACAAGCTGAGCCGCATCGAAGATTTGCTGAGCAGACCGCCGATCATCACCGCGAGACCCGACAACAATGAACAGTTGCCCGTGGTCACGGCCGATTGATGAAAGACCTGCTCAATGATAAACGGGCTCGCCATGCTATACAAAATGACCATCGAAAAACACAAGCCGAGGATGACCAGACTCAGACTGAAATCGGTCGTCTCCAGTTTGGAAACGTAGATCCTTAACAGGTGACGCAACTTGAAAGGGTGAGAAGCTTTGAGGGTCTCGCCGCCATACCGCAGCTCGAGCGCCAAAATGATCAGCGTGGCCGTTCCAAGGAAATAAAAATTTGACTCCCATCCGAAATAGTGGTGCAGGAAACCGCCGATGAAAGGTGCGGTGATCGGCGCCGTCGCCCAAATGATGGAGAAGAGACTGGTATAATGTTTTAATTTTTCACCCGAATACATGTCCATGAAAAATGCCCGCTTGCCCACCACGATCAGCGCCACGGCCAGACCTTGGATCACACGCATCGCCAACACCAAAGGCAAACTGGGGGAATTCGCGATCACAAAACAGGACACGGCAAATATGATCAGAGCCGCGAGGCTGAGCCTGTAACGACCAAAACTGTCGAGCAGACTTCCAACAAAAAGTTGTCCAACGCCGCTACTCACCACAAAGACAACAAGCGATAATTGAATATCGCCCTGGCTGGTGCCAAAGAATGTTGCCATGGTGGGGAATGAAGGGAGATAAATGTCGGTCGCAAATCCGGATAAGGGAATGAGCGCGAATGCTAAAATGGTGCTGATCGCTACGTGATTTTCTTTCAAGTTCTTCATGGTCGGGTGTGCTCTTAGTTTTGTTCTAGTCTGTTTAGCGCAAACACGGCTTTGTCGGCCTGGCTCAGGAAATTGCTGTAAAGTTGTTCGGTTGAAGCCACGCGGATCTCGTAGTTGTTGGTCTCCAGGCTCCGCACCAGGTCTTCCGCTACTGCTTGTGGTGAGATCTTACTGTCGGACGGAATATCTTTCGCAAACTCTGTGTCCACCAGCGGAGGCATCAATTCAAATACTTTCACGTTGGTGTTCGACGCCACGCTGAGGCGCAGGGCTTGTGTATACGAATGAAGGGCGGCCTTGCTGGCGCTATAGGTCGGCAGCGAAAGTCCGGGAGCAAAGGCCACGATGGACGAAACGTTGATCACGGCAGCTTCAGGTTGCTTCTTCAAGAGCGGGAGAAGTTTTGTGGTCAGGTTAACGACGGCGAAGTAGTTGGTGTCCATTTCTTCGCGGGCAAGCGCCGCTGCATTCTGCGACGTGCCAACATTGTGAAGAAAAACAAGCCCGGCATTGTTCATGAGCACATTCAAGCCCGGAAAGTCCAGATTAATTTTTCTGATCAACGCATCGACATCGTCTTCTTTTGTGACATCCGCTACGATGTAGTGTACATCGTTCAGCTGCTGTGTGGCCGCTTTTAGCTTTTCTTCCTTGCGGCCGGTGATGATGACGGTGTTGCCGTGTTGTGAGAGCAGTTTCGCGGTTTCAAAACCGATGCCGGAGCCACCGCCGGTGATGAGGATTGTGTTTTTTGAGGTTTTCATTGTGGGTTCATTTAAGGTTTATATTTTAGACCGATCGGTCTATTTTTATTCAAAAAAAAATTCAAAAGGAGTCGATTTCCTTTTTGAGGACATCGACGATCGTTTTCATCGGGGCTTTACTGTTCGTTACGCGGGAGGTGAAGATGGCGCCTTCGATCATGGTAAACATCTTGACCGCGAAAAGGCCGGCATCGATGTTCTTGTTGAATTCGCCATGGGCTTGTCCTTCTTCCACTAACCGGGTCATGCGCTGCTGGCTCGCTTTGATCGCCTTCGCCACGCGTTGCTTTAGGTCGGGGTTTGTGTCGTCGGCTTCCGTGCCGAAGTTCAGCAGCGGACAGCCGCCGGTGTCGCTGGTGGCCAGGCGATCGCGGTAGTAGTCCAGCAGGGCGAACAGCTTTTCGCGGGCCGTGGTCTGCTGGGAGATCACATTGTTGAGGCCGCTGGCGACCTTGCCGGTCAGGTAGTCGAAGGCTTCCACACAGATCTCTTCTTTGCTTTCGAAATTGCCATAAATGCCGCCTTTGGCAAGCTTGGTGGCTTCCATGAGGTCGGATATCGAGGTTCCCGCAACACCTTTCCGGTTGATGATGGTTGCCGATTGCTCGATGATGAATTGGCGGGTTTTTTCGGATTTTGTCATGGCGGTGCAGATTTAAACCGGTCGGTCGATTTGTTTCAAGGTTTGAGAAAATAAACCGATCGGTCTAAATACGTGGAAGCGGGGGGTTTGGTTCCCGGATCGGAGAAATATTTTTAATGGGGGGATAAAATTGTGGGAGGGCTCTGAAAAGACAGCAAAGTCCCCGAGGCGGGGGACTTTGCTGTGACTATGGTCCCAGAAAGGGGAGATTTCGCTGGGAGATCGGTCCCCAGGGGAGACCTTGGAGGATTATTTCTTCTTGGCGAGGGCGGCGTTGATGGGGGCGCGGTCGAGGTATTGGACCATGATGTCGATCTTGTCATTGGCGTCGAAGTGCATGTCGTTGTGGATCCACATGGCGAGCTTTTGGTTGTTTTTGTATTTGACCTTTACCATGTACCAGCTGAAAAGCCAGACACCAGCTCTGTCGGGACCGCGTTGGGGTTTGTTGACCTCGACGGGCAACCAGATGTCGTTGACAAAACTGATGGAGTCAATCACATTGGCGCGGCGGTTTTTCCAGTAGTCGTGAATGGCTTGCTTTCCAACGAGGCTGTCGCCGGACGACCAAAGATAGCGGGCGTTGTCGGAAAACGTGGACATCCACGCATCGATGTCGCCGGACCCCAATGCGTTCATTCCTTTTTTACCGATCTCGGTATACTTGGCATCAGCAAATTCAATATCCGGAGTCGGCTTGACTTCGGCGACGGGTTCGGCAGGTTTTTCTGCCGGCTTGGTACAGGACAGCAAAGTTGTTGCGCACAACAGAGCGATGAAGGGTGCTTTCATAGAGGTTGGGTTTATGGTAATGTATATAGTTTAAGAAAGGGTGTGCTCCGGAGGAAGGTGTATTAATGTACAAAAATTTTTGACTTGTCTATGGAGTTAGCAAGTCAATCTTATTTCAATGTTGCTGAAAAATTAAAAAAGAGAGTTTAAACTTCAGATATGTGAATGTGTTGCAACATGGGTTGGCATGCGACGGGTACGCTGTAGGTTAGTGCTGCGAGGGATGCGCTATGATAGCGATGTAGCTTTAATCTCTTGCGTAGTTGGTGCATTGCTTTTTTTGTTATGTGAGCCCGGGTTTCACCCTAGTCTATGCACACATCTTTTTGAAGTGAAAGGGTATAGGTGAGTGAGCAATCCTGGGTTAGGCCTACGTTCGGAAATCTAATGTGTGAGTAATATCTTGAATAACCCCGGACTTTAGTCCGGGGTACTGACACCTTACTTATGCCGGGCTTTAGCCCTGACTTTCCCCTCTATATGTATCGTCGTATGCCCAATCATCGGCGTGGTCAGGGCTAAAGCCCGTGATTGAGTATGGCTTATGTACCCCGGACTAAAGTCCGGGGTTATTCATTTTCATTTATGCTCTTTCTCATCTAAAGATGTGTGCATAGACTAGGGTTTCACCCGGGGTTATGATGGGGAACTCCTACGGACTTCGGTGCGTAATTGGTGTACAAAGACGAGAAGACAAAGTAACTCTCCATTGATAGTTTCAATGGAGAGTTGCCTGCAAAATTCAAACGCGTGTCACTTCATCAACACCATCCGTTTCGTATCGATGATCTTTCCATCGGCGATGAGTGCGTAGAGGTAGATGCCGGCTTTTAGTTCGTTGCCCGAAAGCACGACGCGTTGGTCGCCGCGGCCCTTGACGTCGATCGCTTTGAGTTGGGCGCCCTCGAGGTTGTAGACGATGATGCGCGCACTGATCACGTCCTGCGCGACGACCATCCTGATCTCGGTGTCGGACGAGAAAGGATTGGCGTTGTTTTGGTAGAGCATCGACTGGTGAAGAAGACTCTGTTCGAGATGGCCCCCCTGGGCAAGCAAGGCTTCGATCTGACGTTGTTGCTCTCCTACTTTTGCCGACAGCTCCTGCACGGCTTTCACCAGCGGAACCACAAACTGATCGTAGCGGATGCTATAGTGATCCTTTTCGTTTTGAGGAGCATCGATGCCACCGAAAACATACCCGGTCTTTTTCACCAGGGCCTCGACCTCCTGGGCGACAAAGCCGGTAGTACGCATGGAAATTTTCCGTGAAGCGCTGCTTCGCTGCGTTACACTATCGGGCAAGCCGTAGAATTTGTCCAACGCCGCGCGATCGAGCGTGTAGCTGACGGGCCGCAGTCCATTCACAAAATCCAGTCCGGAGACGTCTTCTTTGATATCGCTTTTAAATCGACCATCCGAAACCACCGACCAGCCCACCACGCCGCCAATGCTGGTGACGTTGCTGTTGCCAACGCGGACCTGGTTCGAAGCCGTGATTTGTGCCTCCGATCCCAGCGCGGTGGAGTTCTCTACATAGACTCCGCCGCCCGGAACATTCGAAAAATAACCGACCGCCGTATTGTAAATTCCTGTCGAGTTGAAAGCAAGCGCGTTGTATCCCACGGCCGTATTGCTGTAGCCGGTGGTGTTAGAGTATAGTGTGCGGTATCCAAATCCGGTGTTCCCCCCGTTGATCGTGTTATACAAAGCCTCCATGCCGGTGGCCGTGTTGTAGTATCCGGTAAGGGAAGAATACAGGGCTTGATAGCCGACGGCGGTATTGGCATACGACGTGGTCAGACTCCTCCCACTGTTTGTGCCAACAAACACGTTGTTCGTACCTGTAGTGACCTTGAATCCCGCATAACCGCCGAGAAATGTGTTCGAGCCGCCGGTCGTGTTGTCATAGCCGGCGTTAATGCCCAGGAAAGTGTTGTAGCTGGCCGTCGTGGTGGACCTTCCCGCGGAGACGCCGATGTACGTATTCTGGTTCCCGGTCGTCAGGACTGAGCCGGCATAAGAACCCACACCGACATTGTAGACGCCGGTTACGACGTCGTTCGCGTTGTAGCCGATCGATGTGTTTTCGCTGCCGGCATTTCCGGCATTGGTTCCCAGGTTGGTGTTGGTCTGCGCGCGGCTGATGATCGCGCACAAAAGCGCAATCAAAAGAAGTTTGAACTTCATTTTCATAAGAGAGGGTTTAAAGTTGGACGAGAATTGATTGACAGCATTTAAAATACAAAAAAACGGGAGGATGATAAATACCGTCCTTTGGGTAGCTGACGTGCAAGCGTCACCACCTACCCTCGCCATAGATCTATTTCTTGATATAAGCCATATTATTAATTTGCGACCCGTAAGTCGAAAATAACCAAGCACGTTCCCAATAATTTAACATGACAACAGTAAACATAGCACACTTCATAAAAAGCGGAACCTTTGGAGGCGTTCGATTAGGCATGACCGAGGCAGAGGTGATCGGATGTCTTGGGGCTCCTGACTGGAGATCGGATTCCGAAAAGGAAACCTTCATGTTTTCTTATGGACAATGGGAAATTCATTTTTTGACAAAGAATTCCGGTAAAGCCTTCCTCATTCACAACGATCATCTTTTATACGACTGTACCAATCACGATGAAATGCTTCAATTTCAAAATAGCACATTTAAGATTGATCTGGATTTCATCAAACCTTTCGCTCATGTCAGATTGAAGGAAGTTATAACTTGGTTGAAGCGTGAAAAAGTGCCCTTCTCGTTCCAGGATAAAGACTACGAACCCTTATTAAAACTCGAAAACGGTGTGTACTTAGACTTTACGGACACTGAGCCAATTTCAACTAAAGACTCTGGTTTTCACTGGGGTCCTGGACGACAGCAAGATTTACAGGAAAATGAAATCAGGATTGAAAACTCAGACAACTTGATTCTGTACACTATCGGGATCTCAAATTTATAAAGCTCGCAAGGCTATTGCTGACCGAACCAGTCGTTTTGTCACATATTTTTTGTCATCTTACAGCTTCAGCTAGATTATAAAACCCCCACGCCGCCATCGCAGTGCCTGCGATTTTATAGAACATACCCCATTTTTTATAAAACTTTTCTTTTGCCTCTTCCGACTCGAACTTGGGCGCAATCACCTTGAATCCGGCGAGCATCATTAAACTTCCAATACCAACATTAACAACGATAGTATACCATTCAAGCATAAGAATTGATTTGGGGATTACTTTAGCAATGACGCGAAAATATGTCATTTAAAGTAATTTCCATAGGGCGGGTCTGAAGAATGGGATCACGAAATATGCTTCAAAAACTCCTCCTTCTTCCTCCTCGCCACATCGATCACATTCCCATTCTGCATCACCACCTGCCCGCCTTCTCCTCTTATGTACTTCTTAATATGCGCCATATTAAGAAGACGCGAGTTATACACCCGGAAGAAATTATAAGGCTGCAGTAACTTCTCAAAGTTCCCCAGTAGGCGCATCACCAGCACGGCCTTTCCGTCGGTGAAGGAAGTTCGGATTTAATCGTCAAACCATGTCGCTTTGTTCACTCTTAGTTGTTGAAATTCAGAACGTCAAGGTCTCCTGTCTTACGATCGAATCGTATTAACAATTCGTTGGATGAGTTTTGAAAGCAAAAGTATTGTACCCGCCTGGGCGCATCTTCTTTCTGTATGTATGCCAGGGTTCTAAGTTTTCTATGGGCACTATAATGCGTCTCCAAATTGAAATACTCTCCCGACTTATCCAGGAACGACGACTTACCGTCGCCCGTAATGCCGTAGGCTTGCCACTCGTCCAAATCACCAGACCGGATGGTACTGATCTCGCTATTGGCAATCACTCCGTCCTTGGCGGGCATCAAACGGAACTTAAATGCGAAAGGCATTTTTGTCGCTTCGTGTACCTTCCAAACGTTGTTTCCAGAACGGTCGAATTTATGTACGTAGAACCCCTCGTACTTTGAGGACTGGGGAATATTTCTGTTGTAGCCATCCGACCCAAATAATCCGTAAACATAGAAACAATCGTGCCGGTCATCATATTGAATATGGCCAAAGGCGCTTTTGGTTGCAAACATTTGCGTCGTCCCAATCACAAAATCAGTTGTGCCCTCAAAGTTCTCCCATGCCCTTTCAGAGAGATCTAGAATGGGTCGCAATTTTCTTTCGTTACCCAGTGCTATCTCAATAAGCGCTTTCGGACCGAGATTGCCCTGTGGATC
>CBIHQM010000123.1:0-15057 GCA_966211885.1 uncultured Chryseolinea sp. | reverse complement strand
AAAAAGGTGCTTGCATTTTCTTTCCGTCGACTTTGCGCCCTTTGCCTGCCCGCCGAAGCTTCAGCGAAGGAGGGCGTCTCTGCGGTTCAAAATGATTTTCCTCTCCACTACCTACAATCCCAACTGCAGAAGCGCATGTTTCTTCAGCATATTGAGTTTGCGGGTGTAGTCCGTTTTGGAATCCACCATGCCCAAGTAGTAATACGCGCCTTCCATAAGCGCAAAAATTATTTCCACCGTCTCTTTTTCGTTACGGATGTTAATGACTCCGTTCTTATTGGCTTTCTGCAGGGCATCCGTCAGCAGTTTGCGCAGGGATTCGTGCAGGGCCTTGAAGGCCGATCGTATTTTCTTGTCCCGGTAGACCAGCGCATAACAACTGTAAAACACACTGTCGTCAAAAAGCTTATTCCATTTTCGTGAAAAAAGGTTGTCGATGAGCTGTTTCAGTTCGCGGGCGTTGGTATAGTCCTGCCCGTTTGTTTTATAAATGTCGCTGTACTGCTCCAAAATGAAGTCAATCAGTCCGGAAAACAACGCTTCCCGGGTTTTAAAATAGTGTACGATCAGGCTGGGATTGATGTCCATATGGTCGGCCACCTTGGCAATCGAGGCATTTTCGAGTCCTATTTTTTTTGCAACGGTGTAAAATGCCAGGATAATTTCTTTCTGGCGGGTGTCTTTGAGGCTTATTCTTCCCATGTATTAAACTTTTGTCAAAGTAAATTAAATGAATTTGTTCCAATATGAAGAATCTGTTAAATTTAATTGAATGGTCATTCAATCTATTTTGAAACGATACATTTGAATACCCATTTGGATCTAACCTATCAAACTCAACCAAAACCCAAATTATGGATCACTTCTACAACCGGATGCTAACCGCGACAAGAGTGATGACCGTGTGCCTGGTGCTCATGGTCATTGCGACGTTCCCGGTTAGGGCACAAAGCACACTCGTTCAGGGCACGATCACCGACGCCGCTGACGGTACCCCTATCGTGGGGGTCAATATTTTGATCAAGTCAACCACCCAGGGCACGATTACCGATGCGGATGGGAAGTTTTCGCTGGAAGCCGGAGCCAACGACGTGCTGGTCGTCTCCTTCATTGGATACCTGACGGAAGAAATACCCGTGGGCGCCCGCTCTATGATTAATGTTCCCCTCAAAGTAAACACGACCTCTCTTGCCGAAGTGGTGGTGGTTGGCTTTGGTGAACAGAAGAAAGCGAATCTCTCCGGCGCCGTCGATGCCATCGACGGGAAAGTGATGGAGGCCCGACCCATTGCGAACGTAGGTCAGGGCTTGCAAGGAGCGGTAGCCGGCCTCAACGTCGATTTTGTGAGTGGCGAGCCCGGTGGTACACCCAACATCAATATCCGGGGCATCACTTCCCTGAGTGCCAGCGGACAGCCCCTGGTGCTGGTGGACAACGTGCCCATGGATCCCAAAGATCTCAACTTTATTGCCCCGGCAGACATCAAAAGCATTTCCGTTTTGAAGGATGCGTCGTCGGCAGCGATCTATGGAGCCCGGGCAGCTTATGGTGTGATCCTGATCACGACCAAAACCGGCACACAAGATGGTGTGCAGATCAACTACACGAACAATTTTTCGTGGAGTAAACCCACCATCCTTCCCAATAAAATAACCGATCCCTACATCTACATGCGGTTGCAGGAAACGTCAACCGACAACACGCCCTGGGATTATGTGAACTATACGGCAGAACAATACCAATGGGCAAAAGAACGCTCTGACGATCCGAACTCCAGCGCCCCCGTGCGGCTCAATCCAAACGACAACACCCAATGGCAATACATGGGGAATCGCGACTGGACAAAATACTACCTCGACAATCCCACCGTGTCGCAACGTCAGAACCTGTCGTTATCCGGCAAGGCGGACAACACGTCCTATTATCTTTCCGGGTCCTACGATTCTCAAAACGGAGCGCTCAAACTGGCCAAAGATAAATTTGATCGCTACTCGTTCCGGGGAAAAATAAATTTCAAGCCCTACAAGTGGCTTTCGCTCGGCAACAACACCTCGGTGGCCTTCACCGACCGGGTGAAGCCTTTCTATATGGACCTCCAAAGCCTTTTCAATCTCACCCCCACCAGCTGGGATAAAAACCCCGATGGCACCTGGGCGAACAACGATGTTGGATACCTCGGCGCGCAACTCACCAACGGGGGCCAAACCAACAATAAAATAAACATGCTCCAAAGCACGTTCAGCGGGGAGCTTTCATTCTTCAACCGAATGCTGCGCATCAACTCTGACTTCACCGTGCGTCGCGACAACACCGACTCCGCAAGCTATCAACGGAAGTATGACATCGGATACGGTCCCGGCGACATCCGTACGCAAGGCACCAACACCGCCTACCGGTCCGCGGCCTTCTATAGCTATTATGTATCGAACACCTACGCTACGTTCGAAAAGACATTGAGCCGTCATTACTTCAATGCCATTGTTGGATACAACCAGGAATTCAGCAATCTCGGAACCACGAAGATCGCCCGGACCGGTGTGATTTCCACTGCACTTCCCACACCACAGCTTGCTACCGGCGTACCCACCGTTGCCGAGCAAGTGAAGAGTTGGTCTATCCGGGGAGCTTTCTACCGCCTGAATTATATCTACAACGATCGCTACATCCTGGAGTTGGATGGACGCTATGATGGTTCCTCCAAGTTCCCGAAAGACAAACGCTTTGGATTTTTCCCGTCGGCTTCTGCTGCCTGGAGGCTGGATAAAGAAAGTTTCTGGGAACCGTTGTCCGGTGTGGTGAACGCCTTCAAGGTGCGTGGATCCTATGGCGCGCTGGGAAATCAATCCGGTGTGGGAGAATATGGTTATCGCGAATTGATGTATGCCGGAACGGCCAGCTACCTTTTCGACGGCGCCCGCCCGACAATGATCTCGGCGCCAGCACCGGTGTCGTCCAACTATACCTGGGAGAAAGTCTACACGAGAAATCTTGGTGTTGACCTGGGTTTCCTGCAGCAACGCATCAGCGCAACATTTGATATTTACAGACGCGACACCAAAGACATGCTCATGCCCGGCAAAGCCCTTCCCGGTGTTTTTGGAGCGAACCCTCCTTACGAAAATGCCGCAGACCTGAAAACACAGGGCTGGGAAATGTCGCTGGCCTATGACGACGAATTTTCGGTAGCGGCAAAGCCGTTCCACTTCAACGCCAGAGTCATCTTGTCGGACAACAAATCGTACGTTACCCGCTTTGACAACCCCAACAAGAACCTCACACAATTCTATGAAGGACAACGCCTGGGTGAGATCTGGGGATTGAAGAGTGATGGCCTGTTTAAAACCCAGGAAGAGATCAACAACCTCGACCAAACCGCCATCATCCCCTGGGGCGCGCTGAACATCGTGCCGGGATGGCCAAAATATCAGGATCTGGATGGCGATCATACCATCCAAAAAGGAACGACCGTCAATGATCCCAAAGATCTTTCTGTCATCGGCAACATGCTGCCACGCTACCGCTATGGCATCAACCTGGGAGGAGAATGGAATGGCTTCGACTTCCGTATTTTCTTCCAGGGTGTTGGCAAAATGGACTACTATCCATTGCAATATCTCTACTGGGGATTCTATCAGCAGCCCTATGCCGGCGGCTACGAACACCTTACAGATTTCTACCGCGGAGCAGCCGACAGCCCGGCTCTAATGGCTCAGCATTCACAATCGTATATCAATGCGGGACTTGCCGAGGCAAACACCGATGCCAAATATCCTGTGCTGCAGGCCTGGCTTGCCGACCGCAACTTAGGCGAGCGCGTCGACCAGTCGCAAGGGTTGGCAATACCCCAGACCCGTTACATGCTGAGTGCTGCCTACCTCCGTTTGAAGAACCTCACCATTGGCTACTCCATCCCGCGTGCCGTGTTGGAACGCGTGCACATAAACCGTTTGCGCATCTATGTGAGCGGCGAAAATCTCACGGAGTGGTCGGCCTTGAAAAAGTATTTTGATCCGGAAGCCATTACCGATAACGTCAACAAAACCAATCCGTCGTTGCAGACCCAGTCGGGTTGGGGCTATGCGTATCCGTTCCAAAGAAGATATTCATTTGGACTTGAATTGAGCTTCTAAGAACCCAAAAGATCTAAAGACATGAAAAAATATATCATATTACTCGCCGCTACTCTGCTGCTGGGCGTCCAGTCCTGCAACGATGATTTCCTGGAACGAGCCCCCGAGACCGAGATCTCAAAGGAGAACTTCTTCAATACCGCTGAGGACCTCGAGATCTATATCAACAGCCTTTATGACTTTACCGGATTTGACATCTACATTGACGACCGGTCGACCGACAACGCGGCCACTACCGGTATGACAGAGATCAAGAACATGATGCTCGGCTCACCATCGCCCGCCACAGTTCTCAATGGCTGGAACCCGATTACCGATTGGGCGCAACTGAGAAAGGTCAACTACTTCCTGGACAACTTCGGCAAGGCCCAGGTAGACGACGCCACAAAGAATAACTATGAAGGATTGGCGCGGTTCTTTCGTGCAAAATTCTACATGGAAAAAGTGAAACGTTACTCCGATGTACCCTGGTACGACCGGACATTGACCAGCAACGATCCCGACCTATACAAAGCACGCGACCCAAGAGCCATGGTGGTGGACCACATCTTTGAGGACTATGCCTTTGCCTGGGAGCATGTTAAGGACGATCCACGCCTGGGCACGGTTGACAAATGGGTTGTTGGGGCCTACTACGCCCGTCACGCGTTGCATGAAGGAACGTACCGGAAATACCACGACGAACTTTCCCTGCAGGGCACTGCCGACAAGTATCTCCAGATCGCCAGCGATGTCTCGAAAGAGATCATGGCCAACGGTGGATTTTCGCTGTACTCCACCGGCAACCCCATGGAAGATTACGGGAAGCTTTTTGTGAGCACCGATCTGTCGGGTAACCCGGAAGTGATCTTTAGCCGGTTCACTCAAAACGATCTGCTCAATAGCGGCTGGGGCCCCTGGATGTTTGGCAACTACGAATCGAACCCGGGCAAGAACCTGTTGCAAACCTACCTGATGACCGATGGCACGCCCTATACGAATCAGGCCAACTACGAGACAAAACAATTTGTGGAAGAGTTTCAGGATCGCGACCCGCGCCTCTATCAGACGTATGCCTACCCCGGTTGGGAACTTATCAACTCCTCCACCTATGCCCAAGGCCCCGGCATCTATGTCCAACAACTCACGAAGAACTTTTCGGGCTATCACCAAACGAAAGGCTTTGTGAATGACACCGATGTAACCGTTCAAAACAGCGTCGACATTCCGGTTCTCCGCTTTGCCGAAGTGTTGCTCACCTATGCCGAAGCCAACGCAGAACTTGGCGTGCTCACCCAAGGGGATCTTGATGTCTCCATCAACGCCCTCCGCGATCGCGCCGGTATGCCGCACCTCACCATGACACCCACACCCGATCCCGTGTTGCAAGCCCAATACCCGAACGTGAGCGGCGGCATGGCCGATGTGTTGCGCGAGATCCGCAGAGAACGACGCGTCGAACTCGCCCTGGAAGGTTTCCGCTTCGATGACCTCATGCGCTGGCACGCCGGCAAGCTCATCGAAAACGAACTGGAGGGATTGTACTTCCCCGGCCTCGGCAAATACGACCTCACCGGCGACGGCGTTGAAGACATCATCCTTATTCCTGATTCCGAATCCATCCCCGCGGAAGACGACAAAGAGGAAAACTCCCTCGGCGTAAAACTGATCTACTACCGCGTCGGCCCCGACGGCAGCGACGCCTCCTTCTACCTTTCCAACGGCACCAGCGGCACCTGCGTGACCGACCCGGACCGCGGCGAATTTGCAGAGCCCAAGTACTACTACCGCCCCGTACCCCAACCGGAAGTTGTTTTGAATCCGAATTTGAAACAGATCTTTGGTTGGTGAGTGAGTTGTCGGTTATAAAAAAAGGGGCGCCCAAGGGTGCCCTTTTTTTTTAAACAACAATGTCGCACGTCATGTCGCAGGCATAAGTTGCAAAGAAACGCACGCACGCAGTTCAAGACATCCCGAGTTTCGAGAGCACTGAAATTGGATAACCTGCGCACGAGCTGAAACGAACACCGGCAAACACGTCATGTCGCAGGCACAAACTCTATAAAAACGCACGCCCGCAATTCAAGACATCCCGAGTTTCGAGAGCACTGAAACCGGATAAACATGCACGCGAACTAAAACGAACATCGGCAAACACCGATAGCCTCTCCCCGATTCGAATACCTCACCACACCGATCCAATGCGCTATCCACGGGATTCCTTGGGCCACATGCGATGCTCGAGGCAGTGCGTGCCTGCGGAATGACGCGCCTGTCGGAGGGTTTGCAGTACTTCCGAGTTTTGCTATTTTAACAACATGGTCCGCGGTGGTTGTGTTTATATCCTGGTAAATAGCCGTCATACCGTCTTCTACGTCGGCGTCACGTCCGACCTATACGCCCGCGTCGCCCAGCACAGAGAAAAAGCCTATCCGCGCAGCTTTACCGCCAAATACAATGTTAGCAAGCTTGTTTATTATGAAACCTTCTATTCCATCGAAGAGGCCATCGATCGGGAAAAACAAATCAAGACCTATTCGAGAATAAAAAAGATCGAACTCATCGTGACGCTTAATCCTGAATGGAATGACTTGTATGATATCGTCAAGTATTGGTAGCGATGTTGTTTTATGACCTCAAATGAGCGCGGACACACCGATTGCGTCACCCTGCCCTGAAATGCAGCACAGATCCAGTGCGCTATCCACTGGGTTCCTTGAAAACGTGCGAAGCCAGAGGAAGCTTGTGCCTGCGGAACGACGTGCCTTGTCGGAAGGCTTGCAGGACTTACAACATTCTTTAGTCCTCCTCCCCAAATTGGAACATTCTGCGCAAAAAAAATGTATATAACCAAACCTATTAGGAACATCTTCATGGAAATTGGAATTGACAGTTTTGCGGCGATACAAAAAGATAAAGTTGACAACACGGGCATTTATGCGATCGAGGCCATGGGCCAACTGCTTGAAAAGATAGAGCAGGCCGACCAGGTGGGGTTGGATGTGTTTGGTGTGGGGGAACATCATCGCAAGGAATTTCTGGACTCGGCGCCCACGGTGATCCTGGCGGCCGCCGCGGCTCGCACCCGGAACATCCGGCTGACCAGCGCGGTCACGGTGTTGAGCGCCGCCGACCCGGTGCGGGTGTTTCAGAACTTTGCCACGTTGGATCTGATCTCAAAGGGCCGTGCCGAAATGGTGGTGGGGCGGGGTTCGTTTACGGAGTCGTTCCCGCTTTTTGGATTGAACATCCAGGACTACGACAAGCTCTTTGCCGAGAAACTTGACTTGTTGCTAACCATTCGCGACAACGAGCGCGTGAATTGGTCGGGCAAATTCCGCGCGCCACTGACCGGCCAGGCGGTTTATCCGCGGCCCGTGCAAAATCCCATACCGATATGGCTAGGCGTTGGTGGCACCCCCGCCTCGTTTGTGCGCGCCGGGGTGCTTGGCCTTCCGCTGATGGTGGCCGTCATTGGTGGCGAAACCCATCGGTTCCGCCCGCTGATCGATATGTATCGCGAAGCGGGAAGCAAGGCCGGTCATTCACCCGACCGCTTGAAGGTGGGTCTGCACTCCCTGGGCTATGTGGCCGACACCACGAAAGAAGCCCTCGATGATTTCTATCCCGGCTATGCCCGCACCTTTACCGAGATCGGCAGAGAGCGCGGCTGGCCGCCGGTGACCAGAGCGCATTTCGACGCGCAGGCAAGTGCGCGTGGGGCTTTGATCGTGGGCAATCCGGAAGAAGTAGCGGAGAAGATCATCCGCCACAGCGAAGCGCTGGGAGGTATTTCCCGCCTGACGTTCCAAATGGACAACGCGCATTTGCCGCAGGAAAAACTGCTGAAGTCCATCGAGCTTATCGGCACGCGTGTAGCTCCCATCGTTAGAGGCAAGTGATCGGAACGCCCCGGTCTATTTTCCGGGGCAAGTTCTCTTCAGGATGCGGTCGGGCACTTTGGCACCGAGGTCCTTTGCTTTTGTGTAGCTCTTGCAGGCGTTTGCCATGTCCTTCTGTTCGTCGTAAAGACTTCCCGCTAAGAAATAGACGAGGCTGTCATCCGGGTGGGCGGCCAACACTTTGTCGTAGTCGGCCAGGGCAAGTTCGAAGAGTGCCAGAAACTGGCTGCAATATCCGCGCACCAGGAGGGCTTCCCGGTAGTTGGGCTTCAGGGCGATGGCCTTTTCAAACTCGGGAATAGATTCCAGGCATTGCTCTTTGAAATTGCGGACTTTTGTTTTGAAAAGGAATGTCAATACAAGACCTTTTTGATAAAAAGCTTTTGCGCTGTCGGGGCATTGCTTGATGTACTGCTCGATCTCTTGCAGGGCGTTGTAGCGGGAGCCTTGCATCATCCACAATTCGGAGAGATAGAAGTGCGCTTCATTTTTCTTGGGATCGTTTCGCAACGCCCGCTCTATATCCGCTGTGGCGTCCAGCCACATGCTCAATTGCTTCTTCAACAGACCGCGCTCCAGAAAAAGTGTGGCATTGGTCCGGTCGCGCGAAATGGAAACATTCAGATCGTCGATCGCCTTCTCCATTCTTACCCGGTCATCCTTGGGAATTTTCGTGGCCAGCAGTTCGAGGGATAACTCCCGTCGTCCCGAAGCGGCGTCTACGGAGGAGACGATCAGGTTCAGATCAATGGGAGGAAATGTCTGGCAGTTTGCCCTTACGGCAATGGCTAAAAAGAGCAGCAAAATAATTTTCTTCATAGACAGTTGATGATAGATAACGTGGTGCCAATAATAGATAAAAACTTTGAATTCTTTTAATACATATCTTTAACCGATCATTTACCGATCCGGGGGCAAAACGTTTGACATAGTCCATCGCATTTCAAACGGGTGCGTCATGATTTTTAACGACTCCATGTATGAGCAACAAATTATTCAACGGATTGGGACTACCGCAGGATGAACTGATCGTGTTTAAAGAATCCTTGTCAGCACGCCAGTTGAGAAAGGGGGAGTACTTCATCACCGAAGGACAACCCAGCATTCACCTGGCGCTGATTGAAAGTGGATATCTGCGAACGTTCCACTTAGACAAACAAGGCAACGAGATCACCACTGAGTTTAACGGCCCCGGCAAATTTTGCAGTTCATATTATAGTTTCTATTCGCAGCTCCCCTCCTATGAATCCATCGAAGCGGTAACAGATTGCCGCCTGTTCCTGATCAGCTTCCCCGTGCTGCAGAAACTCTATGCGCACAGCCTTCAACTCAATGTCATGGGGCGAAAAGTGCTGGAGAAAGCCTGTATGGAGAGGGACTATTTTCTAAAAAGAATTATCCACCTTCCGGCCAAAGACAAATATGAATGGTTTCTACAGGTGTACCCCGAAGTATATAAATCCGCCCGGCTGCAAGACATCGCCTCGTTCCTGGGCATCAAGCCGGAGACGCTCAGCCGCATCAGGCGAAAACTATCCCTGAACCAATAGCACAAACAGCGTGGTTCACTTTTTGACCTAGGTCAAAAAATCCCCGGTATTGGCGGTGTTGCTTTGCCTATAAATCAGAAACACCATGTATGCCATCAACCACGCGGCAACCAGCTTGCTGCTCAAAAAAGACCGGCCGGCCGTTCCTATCCTGCCCTTGCTCATCTCCACCCAGGTCGTTGAACTGTTTTGGGTCGCCTTTAACTACCTGGGTATCGAACATTTTTCCGTGTCGAACGGAAAGCTTCACCTTGACTTTCTACCCTATTCACATTCCATCTTCTCCAGCGTCCTATTGTCGCTGATCTCCTATGGCATCATCCGTTGGATCATCAGGAACAAGCCGTTGGCCTTGCCCTTCGCGCTGGGTGTGCTGTCGCACGTGGCGCTGGATATTCTTTTTCATGAGAAGGACATCCAGCTTTCGCCGTTTAGCCAGACACCCGTGTGGGGGTTGGGCATCATCTCCTTTCCTTTCCTGAATTTTGTGCTTGAATTTTTCTACGGAATATTTTGCTGGTGGTATTTCAAAGGCAACACTCGCCTCCTGGCGGCCATCGTGATCTTTAACGTATTGGACTTGCCCGTCATGCTGGCATCGGGGGAGTCGCTGGACATATTCATCGTCCATTCTGCCCTTTTACCCACATTTATTTTGCTCCAAATCCTGATCTCCTGGTACCTCGTGGCAAAATTCAGCAGGACCTAAACCGGACGCCATTGCTTTACACCCATATCGCCGCTTGGATCTGTCGAAAAACCATCCCAATGTGGTAATCCGTTTCGATCCTGGTTTCCTATTGGGGCACGTCGCATATTATGTTTCACTTTTCCTCTCCGATTTTCATGAGGGCCTACGGAATTCGAAGGCATTTCGCTTAATTTGCGGAAGCAGTTTTGTCGAATACGAACGATGGAATAAACGAGGTTAGCGAATTCTCAAACTGCCACACCCCCTATTCATTTGGCAGCCCTTGTTCATATGTTCATCCTGAAGGAAAATCCGAGGTCTAAGCATCCGAATGCTATTTTTGAATCCATGCCTGTAGTATGGAGGACTTGCAAAGTATGAAGGACGAGTCCATTACCCTGGAAAGCCTTCAGAAAGAACTTTCTGCGGTGCGCCAGAAGCTGAAAGAGAAAGAGGCGTTATTCAACAGCATTACCGAGAGCACACTGGCGGGCTACTGGATCTTTAACATCCCGGAGAACACCATGTTCATCAGCCCTCACCTGAAGGCTATGTTGGGCTATGAAGACTCGGAATTGGAGAATTCGACCGAGACCATCAACCGGCTCATGCATCCTTCCGATCTGCCCGACACCTATGCCCTGCTGGGAAAACATCTGGAGTCCGATGGCGCGATCCCCTTTGAGATCGAGTGCCGGTATAAACACAAAGACGGGTCGATCGTGTGGGTGATCTGCTCGGGAAATATTGTCGAACGGGACGAGCAAGGAAAGCCGCTCATCATGATCGGCTGCCACATCGACAACACGGAACTTAAAAAAGCCGAGGGCATTGCCAAGTACGCCGACGAGTTGGAGCGGAAAAATACAGAAATGGAACAATTCGCCTATGTGGCGTCACACGATCTGCAGGAACCGCTGAACACCATCCAAGGCTTTATCGCCTTGCTGACCACCAAGCTCTCGCAAAATCCGGATCCCGAAGTTTCGGCGTATATCGGCTACATCCAACAGGGGGCGACCCGGATGTCGGGTCTGATCCGCGGATTGCTAGAATATTCCAGGATCGGAAAAGAGAACGTGATGTCAAAAGTCAATTGCCAGGATGTTCTCGAAGAGGTGAAAGCCGATCTCAGCCAGTTGATCAAAAACTGCGACGCCACGATCGAAGTGGACGAATTGCCCGCTGTGATGGGCTACAGCATGGAACTGCGGATCGTTTTTCAGAACCTGATCAGCAACGCCTTAAAATTCAGAAGCAAAGAGCCACCCCGGGTGAAAGTTTCATGCACCAAGAAAGGGGAATACTGGAATTTTTCCGTGGCCGACAACGGCATTGGAATAGACCCCGCCCATCACGAGAAAATATTCAGGCTCTATCAAAGGCTCCACCCGCGGGGCATGTACGACGGCAACGGCCTGGGGCTGGCCCAATGCCACAAGATCGTGACCGAACTTCACAACGGGCAGATCTGGGTTGAGCCGAATACACCCCAGGGAAGCATCTTCAATTTTACCATACCTTAAGGGAATATGACCAAGGATCAAAAACTGGATCTCGTCCTATTGATCGACGACGACGACGTGGTCAACATTCTCAACACCATCATGTTGCGCCAGACGGGGCAGGTGGAGTCCATACTCGCCATACAGTCGGCCGAAAAAGCATTGGAGACGCTGTCCACTTTCCAGCGCGAAAACAAATGGCCCGCGCTGATCTTTGTCGACATCAACATGCCCGGCATGGATGGCTGGGAATTCATCGACCAGTTCAGGGAAAATTTTTCACCCTACAAACAGAAATGTGTCATCTGCCTGCTCTCCAGCTCGCTCGACCCCCGCGACAAACAGAAGGCGACCCGATCCGACATGGTGGACCACTATGCTTCGAAACCTCTGACGAAGGAAGTCGTTCATACCCTGTGGAAGAAGTATGTCGACTTCGTGACCACGTAACACCAACCCCATGGCCTACAGCGAAAAATTGGCCGACCGCATTCGCGAACGATTCAACGAACTCCATCCCGTGGAAGAAAAAACCATGATGGGCGGGCTCGTCTTCATATACAACGGAAAAATGTGCGTGGGCGTGATGAAGGACGATTTGATGTGCCGCATTGACAAGAATTTTCATGCGCAGGCCATTATAAAAAAAGGCTGCCGGACCATGGACTTTACAAACCGGCCTATGATCGGGTATGTTTTGATTGATGAAAGTGGAATGAAATCGAAAAAGGATTTCGATTATTGGATCGATCTTTCGCTGGCACATAACAAAGATGCGAAGGCGTCTAAAAAGTCCAGGGCAAAGAAATCTTTGCTGAAGCGCGCTAAAAAATAGTCCACTCGCAATCTGAATCACATTAGTCTAGCCCAAGGTCATCGGTGATGCTATGGATCAATTTGATTTCATTCACTGGTATGCCGGAGGATTCGCTTACAATGCTAATAACTATTCGTTCAACCTCTTTAATATCCATCGCTTTTTCTGGGTGCATTGAAATTTTGGCATAAACACAGTCCACAAAATCCTGAACGGTACAGATTTGACCAGCCTCCTGGTCGGGGATGAAGATATTAAAACGTTTCTCCATGTTGATGAGCAATTCGACGGTGTCTAAACTCATGGGTGGATGTATTTTTGATTTATGAAGATAATCAACTGGAAGTACTTGCTCTCCTCCTACAAAGCACGTCATTCCGCAGGCACGCCCTTTCTCTGGCTTCGCACGTGTTCAAGGAACCCCGTGGATAGCACACTGGATCCGTGCAGCATTTCAAAGCGGGCGCAACGCTGTCGGTGTTTGCCAGTTTTCGTTTCAGCCCACGTGCAAGTTATCCAGGCGCAGTGCTCTCGAAATTCGGGATGTCTTGAACTACGAGCGTAGGTTTTTATAAAATTCGTGCCTGCGACATGACGTGTTTGCCGGTTTTCGTTTCAACTCGTGTGCAAGTTATCCACATTCATTGCTCTCGAAATTCGGGATGCCTTGAACGGCGGGCGTAGGTCTTTAAAAAACTCGTGCCTGCGGCATGACGCTGAACCCCATCACACCACCCCATAACCCACTTCCTTCACACCAAACACCCGCTCCCTCCCCTCGATCAAAACCCTCAACCTCCCCGACTCGTCCACCCCCATGATCATTCCCTCCGCAAGCACACCATCCACCTCAAACGACAAAGGCGTGTTCAATCCGTACAACACCTTCAAATAATCCTCCATCAACAAAGCCATCTTCCCCTCGCGCAATTGCAAGTAACGCGCCTCCAGAAATTTCAGTAAACGCTCCAACTCCGCCTGCAGATCAAATTGTATCCCGGTCAAAACGCTCAACGACGTTGCCGTCTCGGTGTCGAATTTCTGCTGATTCACATTCAATCCGATGCCCACCACCACGTGTGAGAACTTATTTCCCGAAATCTGGCTTTCCACCAGTATACCGCATATTTTTTTGGAGCCGACGTAAATGTCATTGGGCCATTTTACACGAACGGTGGTGCAGCCTATGGCCGTCAGGTAATCGCGGAGCGCCAGCGAGGTGAAAATATTCAGGTAAAATTGGTCCTTCAGGGCCAGCGTGGCGGGTTTCAGAATCAGGGAGAAGGTAAAATTCTTGCCGGGTTCGGCTTCCCAGCCGTTTCCGCGCTGGCCTCGGCCGGCCGTTTGATTGGGGGTGATCACCAAAGTGCCTTCCGCGGGCCCGGAATTCTGGCAAAGTTGCAGGGCCAGGGTGTTGGTGGAATGACATTCCGGCACAAAAACAAGGTTTTTTCCAAGGAAAAGCGTACTGGCAGGAATTTTATACAAGGTATTTTTGATTAGTTTTGTGGGTTAAACAAAAAACGAAGATAGATTAATGGCTAAAAAAAGGAAGGGAGCCAGCGCCGAAAAGCTTAGCGATGTGATTGTAAAGGGCATGCAGGAGAAAAAGGCCACGGATATTGTGATCATGGACCTTCGCAAGATAAAAAATGCCGTTGCTGACTTCTTCGTGATCTGTTCCGGAAACTCCGACAAACAACTGGATGCGATCTCCGACTCCGTAGACGCCGAAGTTTTCAAGACACTGAAAGAAAATCCCTGGCACACCGAAGGAAAAAACAATAAAGAGTGGATGCTACTCGACTATATTGATGTAGTGGTACACATCTTCCGCAAAGACCGGCGCGAATTTTATGCGCTGGAAAGACTTTGGGGTGACGCGGACATTACCGAAATTGAAGACGGTAAATAAAAACCAATTCATTCACAACACGTTATTGATTTGATATTTTAAAAATTGACGAGGAAATAGATAATGGCTGACAAGAAAGAAAATAATAAGCCCCTTTTACCCAATAAACCGCCCCGTGGCAACTACCAGGTTTGGGTCATTCTGGCCACCCTGGCGGTGATCTTCGGAGTCATGTATTTCAGCAATTCGAGCAACCTGAAAGACCTGAACTACGACGACTTCAAGACCATGGTCAGCAGTGGTGACGTAAAAAAGGTGGTGCTGGTTCAAAACCGGAAGTTCGTAGAAGTGACCCTGAAACCGGAAGCTTTAAACAACGTCAAATATAAGGACCAGCTCAACAAAGGCATGCTCAACACGCCCAACAACAGCGGTCCGCACTTCATCATGCACGTGGTAGACGCCGGCAACTTCGACCAGGAGTTCCAAACCTTCCGCAGCACACTGTCAGATGGGAAAAGGCCCGACTACGAACCCGAAGAACGCGAAGACTACTTCCAGCTCTTCGTGCAGTGGGGCTTCCTCTTCCTGCTCCTGTTTGGCTTCTGGATGCTGATGCGCCGCATGA
>CBIHQM010000122.1:0-15123 GCA_966211885.1 uncultured Chryseolinea sp. | reverse complement strand
TAGGTGGAATGGTTTTGTTCCTCGCCCTTCTATCAGCACGGAATCTTCTTTTCCGTTGGGGCCTTTGATGACGATCCATTTTTTTTCTGTCGTGGTATTATTGAATGTTCCCTGGACCTGTGCCGGATGATGTGCCAACACGGGCTGGACAACCGACAACGACGTGACGCCGGCTGTGGGTTGGTTTGGGATGAAGGTGAACGTTTTGTTGTCGAGTAAATCGAGGTCAGTGGCCGGTAAGCCTTCTCCCGTCACAAACCGGATCTGATCTCCTTTGATGGGCAATTCATGATCGGCAAGAAGCGATGATTTTTTGTAGGGATTTGCTCCTGTCAAATGCCACAGCTGTAAGTCAGGAAAATGTTGCAGGAGGCTATCGACTTTCTGTTTCTCATACCCCGCTGTCAACAACAGGATGGATGAATTTTTTTCGGAGGTCACGACCGGTCGCAGGAACAGGCTTGCGGCCATCGCCATCATCACGACCACGGCAGCCCAGCGCAACGCGAGAAAGCGTTGTTTGCGTTTCCATTCCAGCCACAAGAACAGCAAGGTTAACGGAACCAGCAGCGCGGCGAGGAGCGTGGGCGATACGAGTGCATGGAACGTGATCATGACTTTCATTTTTGCTTCAATGCCTCCATGCTCTTTAAGAAACGTTCGTCCAACGCGTGGACGGGCCGGGTGTGTGATTGGGGCGAGGCGGCCTCTTTGGGAAGCACTTGCCACAACGACGCCCGTATGGCTTCGATGGCGGCCGGTTGCTGAGCAGGCTCGATCTCGTTTTCAGAAAGTCTTTTCAATAACGACAAACTCTTGAGGTAACGGCCCGGCTGGGCAAGGGCGACCGCCGAGAGTTCCTGCCCTGCTTTGAGGAGATCGTTTTTGATATCGGGCGTTATCGCCACCGTGCCGGATTGCAACATGTGCTCCAATAGTGTTGCCGCCTTTCGAATATGTGGATAGGTTTCCGGTTTTGAACTGGTCTTTTCGGCTGTGGCGTTTTTCAATTCGGTTAAATCGCCAGTTAATCGTTTTTCCTCTTTCAAAGGTGGTGGATCGAACCCGGTGCGATGGACATAGATGCGCGAGTCCTGGCTGATCTCTTTCAGCAGTTTGAGCGCTTTGTACTGATACGGCAATGATTTTTCCGGGTCGTAGAGACGCAGGTGCAATTCGGCATCCCACATCACCGTGATGGCGGCTTTCAGTTTCGAGCGGATCGATTGGGCAAAGAAAGTAGCTTCGTCCTCACTGTCGTGGGCGTGGGTGTAGGCTTTCACGGGATCGTCCTTGTCGTCGCCGCCGTGATCGTGATGATCCTGGGCGGGCGCTGACTTTTTCTCCTCCACGAGGTTGTGTTCGTTTTCCGTGTCGTGCACGTGGCCATACTTTTTGGTCACATCTTCTTCTTCATGGTCGTCGTCGCTGGGGATGGCGGCCTGCGGACCGATGCCCGATTCAAATTCCTCACCCAAAAATTCCCCGTAGCGGAGACGGAGCACTTTCTGATCGTAAGCCAGGTCGTTGCTTCGGGAATTGAAGACTTCTTTCGTGATGTTCTTTTTTTCTTTCAGCAACTTCTCGCTGTCGATAATGATCTGGCGCTGGCTCCGGAAGTAGTCGGGCATGAGATCGACGCCCAGGCCCGGGTCGATGGACGTGGTTTGCTGTGTGGTGTCCTGGAGCGCGATAAAGAATGTTTCCGTGCGCGCCTTGTTGGGTTGGGGTGCTTTGTTATCGAGGGCTTCGACGTAGAAATACAATTCATCGCCGGGATCGAGTCCCAGCTTCACCAGGTCGATGGTCCGGTTGGCGCGCAGGGATTTGCCGGAAATCTTGCCGGGTTTGTCGAAACGCAATTTTTCCTCTCTGAATTTAACGGACTCACCACTTCCTTTGCTGACGGTGGCGATGATGTAGGCGTCGTTGACCCGGTAATCGTCCGTCAAGGTGGATTGCAGGTTGATCTTTAAATTATCGGTCAGGCTTAGGGTGATGAACTGATCCAGGTTTTCTATGGCGATGACGGGTGGCTGATCGCGGATGGTTTCTACCGTAAAGTAGTCAGAGTATTTGGCGGTGCCGTCTGCATTTCTCCAGGCAATTTGGTAGAAGGCTGTCTCTGAAAATTGTTTTTGTGTGGAGAACTCGCCACGGGCAGTGTTGGAAAGTTTCACGCTGTCGTGCGTGGAGAAGATCATCTTGGCATCCAGTACTTTTTCAGTGAAAGCAATGCTCCACTGCACGTTGGTTCCTTCCGGCACGCGAAGATTGAACGTCTTCACGGTTTGCCTTGGAATTCCGGTGTAGGAGGGCGGCGTGAAGGTGACGGCGGCGCTGCGGATTGCGGCCGGCAAAACTTCTTTGGTGGAGGCGCCGACCTGATCGTTGGAAGGAGTCGCCGTTTCTTGCGATATTTTATGTTTTCCAGCAAACCCCATCGACCCAAAGGAAATCAGCGCACTTAATGCAAAAATCACCAGGGCTTGCAAAAGCTTGTGCGGAAGTTTTACGGTAGGGTAGAGGATCTCAAACTGCCGTAGACTTTTTATTTTTTGAAGCTGCTGCAAAGACGTGAGGTCCTCGTCTTTTTTTGTGAACAGGTCAGCACTTTCTTCCAATTGGGGATAATGCTGGTTCATATAGTGGATCACCCCGGCTTCCGAAATTTGCCAGAGACCGAGTTGAATGCTTCGCACGATGAAGCAACCAAGGCCCGCGATGCCTGCCAACAGCCAGAGTCCGTATGCGGGAAGAATAAACCAATAGGCCACGGCGTAGGTGATCAGTCCCGCAGCAAGGGCCAGTAACAAAGCTTCCGTTACACGGATCATGCGGTATTTCCGTTTCAGGCGAAGAAGATGATATCGTGCCTCCGTTGCGCTCATTGATTTCGTTTAAAGGCCACCAGCCGTTCCGTTAACAACACCGCCATGAAAGCAAAGGCCAGTAGGGGAGAAGGATCATTTTGACCAGCCGGTATATCCGCCTGTAGTCCACCCGTGGCGGTTTCGGTTGACCATTGTGCGATGTCGGGCAGGGCTCGCCGGTCAAATCCCGGATCGACTTCGGGTTTGATAAGTATGACGTTGGCCAGCTGCCAGGGAAGTTTTTCCTGAAGGGCGATCTCCTCGTTCAGTCGTTTTGTGATGATCCATGTTTCGGATCCCTCCTTACCCGGTTGACGCGATAGCAGTGGGCCAGATTCAACACCATTCGGTCTTAGAATGATTTGGCGATTGATCATTCCTTCTGGAATTTTTTCTGTGGAGAGCCAGACAACCCAAGCGGTCTTCGGAGCTTGCGAAATATTTTCGGGTTTATAGTTTTTCCATTGGATGTGCGTTGGTATGGATCCTTTCAATGCCTCAAGAGAGGCTGTCAGAATCATCTGATCGTAAGCAAACGCCTCATCGCCCACAAAGGCCAGCGATACCGTGTCCGGGGCGTTGATGCGAATAGAGTCTTTGCCCATGTGAAAGTATTCACCGTGTGGCGTGATTGCCTTTACTGTTTCAAAGTTTGTTTCTTGAGGGGTTGAGGTTCCTTTGCGAATCGAAAGTGAATCGCCAGCCAGCCTGACGGCTTGTATCGGGAACTCTACGGGTTCGGGCGCGGCCGTAATCCATCGTATGTTTGTGGGCAACGTCAGACGTTTACCTTTAAATCCCGACACGTAATTGTATGAAAGAACGACCACTTGTTGAAGCGATTTTCTTTTCAGCAGATCTACGGCCGACCAGTAGTCGAGTCGTTCTGTCTTTGCACTGTCAAGGGAGGGAAAGCCTTTGGACAATTGCTTCAATTCATACCCCTCTTTTTTCAGACTATCGCTAAGCGAGGAAAAGTGGGCGTCATTCTCCAGGCCGGCTTCCACGACCAGCCATTTCTTTTGATGGCCGCCGGAAGCGTTGAATTGCAATCCGCTTAAGAAGAATACCAGTAGCGCAATGGC
The DNA here is from genome assembly GCA_966211885.1 of uncultured Chryseolinea sp. Taxonomy (GTDB): domain Bacteria; phylum Bacteroidota; class Bacteroidia; order Cytophagales; family Cyclobacteriaceae; genus Chryseolinea. Next base: position 11,165 of record CBIHQM010000122.1, on the reverse strand, counting down.
GAGGCAGCGCAACGCCAGCAACAACACTTCATTCAAGCGCAGGCTTCTGAATTGTTTGGTGGTGGAATCTTCCAGATACCGGATGCTGCCCATGCGCAACACCTTGCCTTCCTTGCGACTCAGCAAGTGGATACCGATCGGGATGAGTAGTCCCATCAATCCCCAAAGCCATATCGGGTGCGCGAACATCATCAGCGGATCATAGATTTACGTACTTTCAAAAAATCGCGCAACGTCTTTTCAAAGGGATCGCCCATGGAAACCAGTTGATAGCTGATATGCTTTTCCAACATCCACATGCGTGAACGGCGGATCCACTCTTTGATGCGGGAAGTATATTGTTCTTGTTGCTGTACAGTATCGACTTTTACCTGGGCACGCGTCTCCAGGTCTTCAAAGGTAAACGAACCTTCCTGGTCCAGCTCCATTTCGTGGTGGCCCATCAGGTGAAAGACGATCACTTCGTTGCGGGGTGTTTTGAGACGCGAGATGAAATGCAGGAGGTCTTCGCCATCGTCGTAGAGGTCCGTAAAGAAGATGATCAGTTCTTTGCCGTGGTGATCATACAGCTGTTCCAGTCCGTTGTCTTTCTTCCAGGTGCCTTCGCTTTTTATGTGGATCAGTGCATTGATAAAGCGGATGAATTGCTGTTGTTCAAAGCGAGGCTGCACGGTGTTGAGGATCTTATTGTTGACTGTATACAGCCCGAACGTGTCGCTTTGTTTCCGGCAGAGATAGGCCAAGGCAGCAGCGAGAACGTTGGTATATTGGAGTTTGCTCACGCCGGCTTCCGTATATGCCATCGAATGACTGGCATCGATGATAAACTTTACAGTGATGTTGGTCTCAATCTCCGCTTGCTTAATATAGTAACGTTCCGATCGCGCATACATCTTCCAATCGAGCTGTCGCAGATCGTCGCCGGGTTCATAGCTGCGGTATTGGCTGAACTCCTGACCCGCGCCAACAGCCTGGCTCTTGTTGCTCCCGCTCATAAATCCCTCCACGATGATACGGGCCACCAGTTCGAGGCCGTTCACCGTGTTCAGGATCTCGGGTTTCAGCAAGTCTTTGATTTGCGGGTTCACGATTTTTTAGATTCGATTGCTTTTTATAGTCGCGATGCTTTCAAACAATTTTGCCGTTACCTGGTCGGGGGTCACGCCCTCCGCTTCGGCCTTGAAGTTCATCAGGATGCGATGGCGCAACACGGGGTAGGCCACCTTTTGAATATCGTCCATGGTGACGGCAAAGTTGCCGTGCAGCAACGCCCGCGCTTTGGCCGTCAAGATCATGGCCTGGCCGGCACGGGGACCTGCGCCCCAGCGAACCCACTCGTTCACGAAAGCGACTTCGCTTTGTCCAGGGCGTGTGGCGCGAACGATACGACTGACGACGTCGATCAGGTCGGTGTTGATGTGCACTTCGCGGACCAAACGTTGAGCCTCTAATATCTTGCTTCCTTCGATGACTTTTTGAACGGGATTGCTTTTTCTTCCGGTGGTGCTTTCCAGAATGGCGCGCTCTTCTTCGGCTGTGGGATAGTTGATTCGCACGTAAAGTAAGAACCGGTCGAGCTGCGCTTCCGGCAACGGAAAAGTTCCGGCTTGTTCAATCGGGTTTTGCGTTGCCAATATAAAGAAGGGTCTTTCCAAGGGATAGGTAATGCCACCATAGGTCACCTCAAATTCCTGCATGGCTTCCAACAGTGCGGCTTGCGTCTTTGGTGACGTGCGGTTGATCTCGTCGGCCAGAATGATGTTGGAGAATACGGGGCCTTTATTGAATTTGAAAAAACGTTTTCCGGGAGTATGATCTTCTTCCAGGATCTCCGTGCCGATAATATCCGAAGGCATGAGATCGGGAGTGAATTGAATTCTTCTGAACTTCAAATCGATCGCATCGGACAGTGTGCGGATCATCAGGGTCTTTGCCAACCCGGGCACACCTTCCAGCAATGCATGTCCGCCGGCGAGGAACGTGATCAGCAACTGGTCGATGGTCTCTTCCTGGCCGACGATCACTTTTCGTATTTCCTGCTTGAGGGCATTCAGCTTGCCGATGATCTCCTGTACGGTTTGCTCGGTGTTTTTCAGATCCTGGGTCATATCAGTAAAATGTCTAAACGTTCGGTTTTGTTTTCTTTTGTTGTCAACGCATCAGGGCATACATCACGATGTTCACGCTGAAACGCGTATTGTCAATTTTGTAAAATCGTTTGTTCCTGAAATCATAGTCCCACTCGCAGCCGTAGTCCTTGTTGCTAAACAACACGCCGATCCGGCCATTGATCTCGATCGCTTTTAAATAATCGTGCACGATGTCGTCTCCCCAGCCGTTCAACTCTTGCGAGGTGGTGGGCGGTCCGTCGAACTGAAAGAACATGGAATAGATCGGGTGATGATTCGGTATTTTCTTCAAGGCATTGGCACCGAAGATCCGCTCCATTTGTCCTTCGAATGATTTTGAGAACAGACCATCGATGTCGTGGTTGCAGTCATCGACAAAGACAAACCCACCCTGCCGTACATAGCGTTCAAAGTTCTCGCGTTCCTGCTGGGTGAACTCCACCAGCTTATGACCGCTCAGGTAACAGAAAGGACACTGAAAGATGTCGGTGCTGCTGAGCGGCACAATATTTTCCTGTGTGTCCACGGGCAGGGTCGTGTACTCGATGAGTGAGTTCAGCAAGTTGGCCGGCATGCGCTGATCAACATCCCAGTCGCCCGACTCATACTGCAGGCGTGTAAAGAAAAATTTGTTCGCGTCGCGCATACGATAATCGTGCAATTTGCGGGTTTCTTTTGGCATCACCACCACGAAATTATACAAGCGGGAACGGGGGATCAGGGATCATATGGATCCACTTTCCCGAACACGATTTCGAGAGATATCAAAAGAAAAAAATCCCCGGCGTGGTGGCCGGGGATTTGTCCATAAGCATAGTAGATATTATACCGCGTCCGACAAACTCGAGAACGTGAAGTCCCGGATCTTCATGGGCGGAATGAGATAGTTCACGTTCGACTCCACGCTCACCGTGCGCTCAACCTTACCCAACTCTTCCAGGTTGTTCAGCATGATCACGGGGCTTTCGTTGAAGCGGAAGTTCTTGATGGGGAATTTGATCTCCCCATTCTCGATGTAGAAAGTTCCGTCGCGGGTTAACCCGGTTAGCAGGAGGGTCTGGGGATCAACGGGGCGGATATACCACAGGCGTGTTACCAAGATGCCTTTCTTGGTGCCTTTGATCAGTTCCTCGAGGGATTTTGTTCCACCTTCCATGATCACTCCGTCGGGGCCGGGGATCGCTTTCACGCCCTTTTTCTCGGCCCAGTAGCGGGAGTAGGTAAGATTCTTTATAACGCCTTTTTCGATCCAGCTCACTTTCTCCTGCGGTCTTCCATCGCCGGCCCAGGTGCTGGTGGGCAGCTCTGGGTTGAGTGGGTCGGAGTACATGTTCACACGCTCGTCCACCAGCTTTTCGCCAAGGCGGGTCTTGCCCCCGGGCTGGCTAAGGAAGCTGCGGCCTTCGTCGGCCTGGCGTGCGTCGAGACCGAAGAAAATGTTTTCGAGCAGTACGGCTGCTGCTGCAGGCTCAAGGATCACGGTGTATTTGCCGGGCTCGATGGCACGGGCGGTCGCTGACTTCAAGCCTTTGTCGGCGGCGATCTGCGATGCCTTTTTCGTATCGAGTTTGGTGAAGTCATTGTAGCCGCGTGTTGCATACCCCGAACCTTTGCCATCTTCCGTGCGCATGGTGATGGAAAAGTTCACGCCGGTCGATGTGTTGTAGGCAAAAAGTCCCTTGCTGTTCATCATGGCGTTCATGGTGGTCGTGTCTTCCATGAAGCCGGCAGCGACTGTTTTTGTATCCTTGGCTACCTGCAGGCTTTGCGCCACGGCATCGGCCCGTTGCTTGGGCGTGATGGCCGCGGTGGCCGGCACGAACATAACAGGCTCTGCATATTTTTGAGGCCCGAGGAAAGAAACAAACTCCGGATTTTCGGGCGCCAGCTGGGCCAACTCTTCGGCACGTCTGACAACTTTTTCCAGCGAAGCATCATCAAATTCGTTGATGGTAGCCACCCCGAGTTTCTTACCATAGGCGGAAGAAACGACCAGTGTATTGGTGCTGATGCCGCCACTGGTGGAGACCGAATTGCGTGCATACCGGATGTTACCGGTCATGGTGCCGGTGAGGTTGATCTCGCATTCGTCTGCTTTTGAATAGCTCAATACTTTTTTCAATAAAGCGTGAGCTTCGTCTTGTGTGAGTAGTGGCATAGATTATCCGATTTTACGTGATGTATTGATGACGTTAACTCCGTTGAAGCGTGTCGTGGACGAGCCGTGCGACACCGCGCTAACCTGTTGAGGTTGTCCCTTTCCGTCAAAGAAAGATCCGCCCAGGCGATAGTCGCTCTGATCGGCAATGCCGACGCACGAGTTCCAGAATTCCTGCGTGTTGGATTGGTAGGCCACATCTTTCAATGCGCCCACGATCTTTCCATCCTTGATCTCATAGTATAGCTGTCCGCCAAACTGGAAGTTATACCGCTGCTGATCGATGGAGAACGATCCATCGCCGATGATATAAATTCCTTTTTGAACACCTTTGATGAGGTCATCAATACTCTTCTTTTCTTTGCCGGGCTGCAACGAAATGTTGGCCATGCGTTGGAACTGAACGCTGCTCCAATTGTCGGCATAGCAACAACCTTGTGAGGCAGGCAATCCCAAAATGTGCGCCTGGTCGCGGATCGCCTGGTAGCTCACGAGCGTGCCGTCTTTGATAACATCCCACTGACCGCACTTCACGCCTTCATCGTCATAGCCGACTGCGCCCAGTGAACCTACCTGGGTCTTGTCAGCCACAATGTTGACGAGCTTGCTGCCGTAGTTGAATTTTTTGGATTCCCATTTATCCAGGGTCAGGAAGGAAGTGCCGGCGAAGTTGGCTTCATATCCGAGCACGCGATCCAATTCAGTCGGGTGACCTGTGGATTCGTGGATGGTGAGCCACAGGTGTGAAGGATCGAGGATCAAATCATACTTGCCAGGCTCAACCGATTTTGCTTTGATCTTTTCGCCCGCTTGCTTGGCGCCTGCCTTGGCATCTTCCAGCATGTCGTAGCGGCCTTTGTACAGCGTGGTCACGCCTTGAATTTTATCTTGCGGACGGGCATACAAATATTCATAGCCCATGCCCATGGGTGCACTCAATGCATTGCGCGTCTCGAACTTTCCGGTGGCGGCATCGATCTTCGTGATGAAGAACGTGGGCCAGATGCGGTGAATGTCCTGGTCGATGTAGGAGCCATCGGAGGATGCGAAATACTTCTGTTCGTTCACCATAAAGAGGAACGAGTTGATGTAGTCTGCGCCGCCCTTCATGGCTTCAGCATTCACGCCCAGCAGCAAGTCGACTTTTTCCTTGATGGGAACTTCGAAGGCATTTTTTTCGATGGGTGCTTTCCATCTCACTTCGCCATAGCCTTTTTGAGGAGCGAGTTGAACCGGCTCTGTCAACAGGCGGGAGTTTTCTTTGGCGATGGCCACCGCCAGTTCTGCGGCTTTGGCAATGCTGTCTTTGTCGAGTTTGTCGGTGGCGGCAAAGCCCCAACCGCCCTGGGCCACCACGCGAACGCCGAGGCCGTAGGATTCCGTGTTCACGATGTTTTGCACCTTGTCTTCACGGGTGATGACGAATTGATTGAGGTAGCGACCGATCCGCACGTCGGTGTAGGTCGCTCCTTTGGCGCGGGCTGCGTTGAGCGCGACGTCGGCCATCTGCTTCTTCAGGGCCACGTCAACCGTTTCGAGCGCTCTTTCCGGGGCAATGGGGCGACCCATGCCGGGAATGGCCGATAACATGGCCGCTGTTGTGCCCATGCCGGTCAGGTAAAGGAAGTCTCTTCTTTTCAAAGTTTAAGGGTTTAGAGTTATTCGTTATGAGCTTTATCGAAAAGCAATATCCAAAAGTTTTGCAAAATTCAATCTTTTAGGCCGGTCCCCTTACAATTTTTTGTTTGGACAATACCTCAAAGTCCGGTATAAAAAGAAAAATCCCTGACGATTATCAGGGATTTCTATCGAAGTACTAGATGACTAAACAGCGTCCGACAAGCTGGTAAACGTGAAGTCGCGCAGCTTCATGTAGGGGATGAGGAAGCTCGCGCCGCCCCCGGGACCACCGTCCACGTCAACCCTCACTTGCTTGCCCAACGTCTCCACGTTGTTCAGCATGATAACGGGGCTTTCGTTGAAGCGGAAGTTCTTGATGGGATGCTTCACTTTACCATTCTCGACAAAGAACGTGGCGTCGCGCGTGAGGCCGGTGTAAAGTTGAGTTTGGGGATCCACGGCGCGGATATACCAGAAGCGTGTGACCAGGATACCTTTCTTGGTGTCTTTGATGAGATCCTCCAACGAAGCGTTGCCGCCTTCCATAATGGCATTGCCGGGGAAAGGCACGGGAGCAACATTTTTATTCGATGCCCAATAGCGGTCATAGAACATGTTGGCCACCGTTCCGTTTTTGATGATGTCCATTTTCTTACGCGCTTGTCCGTCGCCAGACCAGGGCGAGGCGGGAACGTCGAGGTTGAAGGGATCGGTGTAGATCGTTACGCGCTCGTCCATGATCTTTTCGCCCATCTTGGTTCCACCACCTTTTTTGGCGAGAAAGCTGCGGCCTTCATCGGCCTGGCGTGCATTCATGTTGAACAGCATGTTGCGGATCAATTCCGCAGAGGCGGCGGGCTCCAGGATCACGGTGTATTTTCCGGGCTCGATGGCTTTGGCCTGGCGTGATTGTAAAGCTTTGTCAATGGCAATGCGCGAGGCTTCGGCTGTGTCGAGCTTGTTCACGTCATTGAAGCTGCGCGTCACCCAGCCTGAACCGGTGCCGTCGTTGCTGCGCATGGTCACGGTGAAGTTCACGCCCGTGGATTGGTTGTAGGCAAACAATCCTTTCGTGTTCATCATCGAGGCGAAGCTATAGTTGTCTTCAAGGAACCCGGCCGCGGTAACGTCTTTTGCAACGGCCGGGTTGATGCTGTTTGCCGCGGCTTGTGCGCGATATTCAGGTGTGATCTTCGCGGTGGATTCGAAATAGGTTTTCGATTCACCATAGGTTTGTTGCGGAAGCGGCTCCATAAACTCGGGGTTCTCCGGCGCCAGCTTGGCCAGTTCTTCCGAACGGCGCACTACTTTTTCCAGCGACGCGTCATCAAATTCGTTGATCGTTGCCACCCCCGACTTCTTGCCGAAGTTGGATTGCACGATCAGCGTAACGTCGCTGTTCTCGCCCGCCGTGGAAACGCTGTTGCGGGCGTAGCGTATATTGCCTCCGTTGGTGCCGTTCAGGTTCACCTCGCAGGCGTCTGCTTTGGAAAAGGCGATCACCTTCTCCAATATTTTTTTCGATTCTTCTTTTGAAAATATAGCCATGATACTGTTGTTATAGGTTAGGTTAAAGAGTTCTTCCGGTATTGATCACATTCACGCCGTTGAAACGGGCGGTTGCCGAGCCGTGCGACACGGCGTTCGACTGCGCGGGTTGCCCCTTGCCATCGTTGAAGGCCCCGTTCATGCGGTAGTCGCGTTCGTCGCAAACCTGCGCGCACGAATTCCAGAACTCCTGCGTGTTGGATTGATAGGCCACGTCTTTCAACATGCCCGCGATCTTGCCGTTCTTGATCTCGAAGAACAACACACCGCCGAACTGGAAATTATACCGCTGCTGGTCGATCGAGAACGATCCGTCCTTCACGATATAAATACCCTTCTCCACGCCCGCGATCATCTGGTCTGGGGTGAGTTGTGTCTTGCCGGGTTGCAGCGACACGTTGGCCATGCGCTGGAACTGCACATCACGCCAGCTTTGTGAATAACAGCAGCCGTGAGATTCGCCTTGCCCGAGAATGTGCACCTGGTCGCGGATGGCTTGATAGTTCACGAGGATGCCGTCCTTCACCAGGTCCCACTGCTTTGTCTTCACGCCTTCGTCGTCATAGCCTACGGCACCGAGCGATCCAGGCTGAACTTTATCGGCTACGAAGTTCACGGCCTTGCTGCCGTATTGGAACGTCTTCGATTGCAATTTGTCCAGTGTGGCAAAGCTGGTTCCCGCATAGTTGGCTTCATAACCCAGCACGCGATCCAGCTCCAAGGGGTGACCTACCGATTCGTGGATGGTGAGCCACAAATGTGAGGGCTCCAGCACGAGATCGTATTTTCCGGGCTCCACCGATTTTGCAGAGATCATCTGCTTGGCCTGCTCGGCAGCAAACGTAGCGTCTTCAACAATGTCGTACGACTTGTTATAGAGCGTGATGCCTCCGGGGCCTTGGATCTTATCCTGTGCCTTTCCATCCAGGTATTCATAACCCATACCCACGGGGGCGCTGAACGCAGAACGTGTCTTGAACTGGCCCGATGCCTTGTCGATCATCGTGACCTGGAAGTTGGGCCAGGTGCGGTGAATATCCTGGTCGATGTAGGAACCTTCGGTGGAGGCAAAATATTTTTGCTCATTCACCAGGAACATGATGCTGTTGATAAAGTTGGCTCCCTTTTCCATCGCTTTCGCGTTGGCATTCAACAGGAGGTCGGCTTTTTCTTTGATAGGGACCTCAAAGCCGTTTTTCTGGATCGGTGTTTTCCACGACACTTCGCCATAGCCTTTTTCGGCCGCGAGCTTCACGGGTTCTTTCTGGAATTTTGAATTCGCTTTCGCGATGCCTACAGCGCGCTCGGTGGCTTTCTTGATGCCATCGGGCGTCACTTCGTTGGTGGCTGCAAAGCCCCAGGTGCCGTTGGCAATCACGCGGATGCCCACACCATAGGATTCAGTATTGCGTACACTCTGCACTTTGTTCTCACGGGTGATGACAAACTGGTTGAGGTAACGGCCGATGCGAACGTCGGCATAGGTTGCTCCATTGGAGCGGGCCGTGTTGAGGCCTACATCTGCCAGGCGTTTTTTCTGCGAAACGTCCAGACCGGGGATGAGCAGTTCCTCCGCGGTGATGGTGTTTGCCAGTGAAGACACGGGCAGCATCAGCGCGCCCGCGCCCATCCCGGCCAATTGAATAAAGTCTCTTCTTTTCATACGTATGCCGGTTTAAATGGTTCTTCCTGTATTGATCACATTGATGCCGTCGAAGCGCGACGTGGAGCTGCCGTGCGATACGGCGCTGACCTGCGAGGGCTGGCCTTTGCCATCGAAAAACGATCCGAACAAGCGGTAATCTTTTTCGTCGCAGATCTTCGTGCAGCTGTTCCAGAACTCTTGCGTGTTGGATTGATAGGCCACATCGTTGAGCATGCCGGCGATGGCGCCGTTCTTGATCTCGTAAAATACGGTACCTCCGAATTGAAAATTATACCGCTGCTGGTCGATCGAGTAGGAGCCCCGTCCCGCGATGTAGATGCCTTTCTCTACATCCTTGATCATCTCGTTGATCGAATACGGGTCTTTGCCCGGCGCCAGCGAGATGTTGGCCATGCGTTGAAACTGAACATCGCTCCAGCTCTGCGCATAGCAGCAACCGTGCGATTCGTTTTGCCCCAGGATATGCACCTGATCGCGGATCGCCTGATAGTTCACCAAAATGCCATCCTTGATCAGGTCCCAACGCTTGCATTGTACACCTTCGTCGTCGTAGCCCACAGCGCCGAGCGAACCGGGTTGCACCTTGTCGGCAAAGATGTTGACAAGCTTGCTGCCATAGTTGAATTTGCCGGTCTTCCATTTGTCCAGCGTGGCGAAGCTTGTGCCGGCGTAGTTGGCTTCGTAGCCGAGCACGCGATCCAACTCCAACGGGTGGCCTACCGATTCGTGGATGGTGAGGCCGAGGTGATTGGGTTCCAAGACCACGCTGTATTTTCCGGGCTCCACCGATTTTGCCGTCAGCATTTCCTTGGCTTGCTTAGCGGCCAGGGTGGCGTCTTCGATCATGTCGTAGCTGTTCCGATACAACATGACGTCGGCAGGTCCGTGAAGTTTGTCGATCGCTTTCGGGATCATGTATTCATAGCCCATACCCATGGGTGCGCTCAACGCCTGACGGATCTTGAACGTGCCGGAACCTTTGTCGACGGCGGTCACCGAGAAGGTGGGCCAGATGCGATGAATGTCCTGGTCGATGTACGAACCTTCCGTGGAGGCGAAATATTTTTGTTCATTCACCTGGAAAAGGTTTGAGCTCACAAAGCTCGCGCCGTTCTGCTGGGCGGCGGCGTTGGTCTTGAGCAGCAGGTCAGCTTTTTCGGAAACCGGGACTTCGAAAGAGTTTTTCTCGATCGGGGTTTTCCACGTCACTTCGCCGTAGGATTTTACAGGAGCCAATTTCACAGGCTCCTTCTGGAATTTCGAATTTGCTTTCGCGATCGCTACCGCTTGTTGGGTGGCTTTTTTGATGCCGTCGGGCGTGACAGTGTTGGTGGAAGCAAAACCCCAGGTGCCGTTCACGATCACGCGGATGCCGACGCCGAACGACTCGGTGTTTACGATGTTCTGTACTTTGTTTTCGCGCGTCGAGATAAATTGATTGAGGTAACGCCCGATCCGGATGTCAGCATAGGTGGCACCCTGGGATTTGGCGGTGTTCAGCGCAACATCGGCGAGTTGCTTTTTTTGCACCGCATCCAGGGGGACATCCAACAATGCTTCAACGGGAATGGGGTTGCCCATCAGGGGCACCGTCATCAGCATCCCGCCAATGCCGAGCCCGGCCAGTTGAACGAATTCTCTTCTTTTCAAGGGTAATGGGTTTAGGTTAATGAGTTATTCCTGTGAGTTATTCATTGTAAAATAATCAAAGAAACAAAAAAGGATACCTAAAAAGGTATCCTCTGTCAATAGATTATATGAGTGGTTATTCGCGGATCGCGCTTGCTTACTCGGAAAGCGTACTGAAATCGAATGAAGTTTCCAGAAACTTCGTCGTGAACTTGCCGGAGCGGAACGTGGCGTTGTCCATCAAACTGATGTGGAAGGGGATCGTTGTCTTGATGCCTTCGATGACAAACTCTTGCAATGCGCGTTTCATCCGCGTGATCACTTCCTCGCGCGACTGTCCGGTGATGATCAGTTTGGCGATCATCGAGTCATAGTTCGTCGGAATGGTGTAACAGGCATACACGTGGATGTCGAT
>CBIHQM010000121.1:0-15177 GCA_966211885.1 uncultured Chryseolinea sp. | reverse complement strand
ACACCATCGAGTGCCTGTCCTTTCACCGTCTTTGCGAAAGCCTGAAGAATGGCGAGGCCGACTATGCGGTGATGGCCATCGAGAATTCCATTGCCGGGAGCATTTTGCCAAACTACTTTCTTTTACAGGAATATCATTTCAGTATCATTGGCGAGCTCTACCTCCCCATCCACATGCACCTGCTCACGTTGCCGGGGGTGAAGCTGAGCGAGATCACTACCATCGAGTCGCATCCCATGGCCATCCGCCAGTGCGCCGAATACCTCCACGCCCTGAAAAACGTCGAGATCCGCGAAAGCGACGATACGGCCCTCTCGGCCAAACGCGTAAAGGAAATGAAGCTGAAGACCACCGCGGCCATTGCCAATGAACATGCCGCCAAGAAGTATGGGTTGCAGATCCTGGAGAAACGCATCGAGACCCACAAGAAAAACTTCACCCGCTTCCTGGTGCTCACCAAGCGCAGCAACGACAAAAAGGAAAGCAACAAAGCCTCCATCAGTTTCGAGGTGGCCAACGAAGTGGGCAGCCTGGCCGACGCCCTCATGACCTTCAAGAACAACAGCATCAACCTGACCAAGATCCAGTCGATACCGATCATTGGAAAGCCCAGCGAATATTCCATTCACATCGACGTGGAATGGAAACGCCGCAAGCAATACGACGATGCCATGCACCAGGTGTTGCTGCAGGTAAAAAATCTCAACGTGTTGGGAGAGTATAAAAAAGGAAAGATCGAATACAAATAATAAAGACGAGAGCGATGATCACAACAGCCAACCGAATTGCCCAGGTAGAAGAATACTACTTCAGCCGCAAGCTGGCCGAAGTACGCGGGCTCGACACCCCCGAATTGCGGGTGATCAACCTGGGCATCGGCAGCCCCGACCAGGCACCATCGGCTTCTACCATAGAGGCGCTGACGGCCTCTGCAAAGAATCCGGCCAATCACGGCTACCAGAACTACAAAGGCATTCCCCAACTGCGCAATGCCATTGCGGACTTTTATAAAAATACATACCAGGTTTCGCTGAATCCCGAAACGCAGATCCTTCCCCTCATGGGTTCCAAAGAAGGCATCATGCACATCGCGATGGCTTTTGTGAACGAAGGCGACGAAGTGCTCATCCCCAACCCTGGCTATCCCACCTATTCGTCGGTGGCCAACCTGGTGGGAGCAAAGCTTAGTCCTTACGCCTTGCGTGAAGATTCCAATTGGGGCATCGATATGGAGGCGCTGAAGAAACGCGATCTTTCGAAGGTGAAGATCATGTGGGTGAACTTCCCCCACATGCCTACCGGCCGGACCGCGTCGCGCGAAGAATTGAAGGAGCTGGTAGACCTGGCCCGCAAACATCAATTCCTGATCGTGAACGACAATCCCTACAGCCTCATTCTGAACGATGAACCCATGAGCATTCTTTCCATCGAAGGAGCTGATGAGGTGGCGCTGGAGTTGAATTCCCTCAGCAAGTCGCACAACATGGCCGGGTGGCGCATCGGTTGGGTGGCCGGCCGCAAAGAATATATCGAAGCGGTATTGAAAGTGAAGAGCAACATGGACTCCGGCATGTTCCTTGGTCTGCAACACGCTGCCGTGGAAGCGTTGAAAAATGGAGTGGAATGGTTCACGTCGCTCAACGCCGTGTACGCCGACCGAAAGCGCGTAGCCATGCAGTTGCTCGACTTGCTCGGTTGCAGCTATTCGACCAAGCAATCCGGGTTGTTCGTTTGGGCAAAAGCACCCGATCATATTCAGGATGTGGAGAAATGGATCGACGAGATCCTCTACGGCACAAAAGTGTTCATCACTCCCGGTTTCATTTTTGGTGACGCCGGAAGAAGATATATCCGCATTTCCCTCTGCTGCACCACGACGATGCTCACAGAGGCCGTGCAACGCATTCAAAAGTTTTTAGGCGATAAGGCCGCGGTTTCGGCAAAGGCCTCGGTAAACGCATAAGTTTTAAAAAAAGAAAATGAAGACAACGGTTATCGGTCTGGGGTTGATTGGAGGTTCCATCGCGTTGGATCTGAAAAAAGCAGGTCTCGCGTCGGAGGTGATCGGGCTGGAACAAAACGCCGCCCACGCTGCCCGGGCCGTGGAGTTGGGATTGGTCGATCGCATCGGAGAAAAAGAAGAGGCCCTGACAACGTCCGATCTGATCATCCTGGCCATCCCGGTAAACGCCTTGGGCAAATTGCTGCCTTCGGTGTTGGACAAAGTGCACAAGGACGCCGTGGTGATGGATGCAGGTTCGACCAAAAGTCTGATCTGCCGCGCTATCGCCCATCACCCAAAACGCAACCAATTCGTAGCCGCGCACCCCATTGCCGGAACGGAAAACTCAGGACCCGAAGCGGCCTTCGAAGGACTGTTCCGCAACAAGACCAACATCATCTGCGAACGCGACAAGTCCTCTGCACACGCATTGGATGTGGTGGGCCAGGTGTTCGACGCCTTGGGCATGAACACCATCTTCATGGAACCCGAAGAACACGACAAACACGTGGCCTACGTGTCGCACCTGTCGCACGTGAGTTCCTTTTTATTGGGGCAAACGGTGTTGGACATCGAACGGGATGAGAAGAATATTTTCGCGCTGGCGGGTAGCGGTTTTGCTTCCACGGTGCGTCTGGCGAAAAGCTCGCCCGACATGTGGGCGCCCATCTTCGAGCAAAATGCGGAATACCTGAGCCAGGCCCTGCTGGAATACATCATGCACCTGCAAAAGTTTCAGTATTACCTCATGAAACGCGATGCCAAGGAACTCCATCGCATCATGGCCGACGCCAACCGCATCAGAGAAATTTTAAACGGAATAGAACACAAACAAACAAAACAACAGATCGCAAAATAAAAACACACGCATATGAAGCATACATTGCAACTGGAATCAATTTCGAAATGGCTCCCCACCGCCAGTAAGCCCATCATCATTAGCGGACCTTGCAGCGCGGAAACCGAAGAACAGACCATCGCCACCGCCAAGCAACTGGCCGCCACGGGCAAAGTGCACGCCTTGCGCGCCGGCATCTGGAAACCCCGCACACGCCCCGGCCAATATGAAGGCGCCGGCGAAGAAGGATTGAAATGGCTCATCGCCGCTAAAAAAGAAACAGGCCTGCCCGTCACCACCGAAGTGGCCAACGCCGCCCACGTGGAAGCCTGTCTCAAGGCCGGTGTCGACATCCTCTGGGTAGGTGCGCGCACCACGGTGAACCCCTTCTCCGTACAGGAGGTGGCCGACTCCCTGAAAGGCGTAGACATTCCCGTGATGGTGAAGAACCCCATCAACCCCGACCTGGAGTTGTGGATCGGCGCCCTCGAGCGTCTCAACAAAGCCGGCCTCACCAAGCTGGCCGCCATTCACCGCGGATTCTCCTCGTTCGAAAAAGGACCTTTCCGCAATGCCCCCATGTGGGACATGGCCATCGAACTGAAGACCCGCATCCCCGAACTGGACATCATCTGCGATCCCAGCCACATCTCGGGTAACCGCGAGCTCATTTCGTTCATCTCCCAGAAAGCACTCGACCTCGACATGGCCGGTCTCATGATCGAAAGCCACATCAACCCCGACGCCGCCTGGAGCGATGCCAAACAACAAGTGACTCCCGCAAACCTCGGCAAGATCATCGACGGCCTGGTGGTGCGCACGGTGTCGTCCGACAACAAGACTTTCAAGGATACCCTCAGCATTTTGCGCGAGCAGATCGACCAGTTGGACGACGAGATCATGTCCAAAATGGCGGCCCGCATGAAAATATCCGAGAAGATCGGTCAATACAAAAAAGAAAACGGCGTCACCATCCTGCAAGTGGCACGGTGGGAAGAGATCATCCAAACCCGCATCACGCTGGGCAAGGCCATGGGCCTCAATGCCGACTTCACCAGCGACTTGTTGAAACTCATTCACCAGGAGTCCATCCAGATCCAGACCAAGGTGATGAACAAGGTGGAAGAACGCGTGTAGACTTCTTTTGCGATATGCTTTTTAAACAAAAACCCCTCTTTTCTTACAGAGGGGTTTTATTTTTTATTCTCATTCGAAAAGCGTAACGCGTTTTTTTTTACTTTATGAATTGAATGGTAAAAGTTATATGATTCGTCTTCTGTTGGCCACCTGCCTGCTGATTAGTCTCACCAGCTATTCACAAACCCTCCCCCCTCCCTATGTTCCCGTAGCCGACGTGCTTAGCCAGGCAAAGGAATTGTATGACTCCGGGAAATATGACAAGGCTATTGAAAAATACCAGGTCGTCTCCAAACGCGACACCGCCTACACCCTGGCACTGGCCGAGCTGGCCCAAGCCTATGTGGCCAACAAGGAATACGACAAGGCCATTGCCGCCAGCGAAGAAGGTTTGCAAAAGCCGTCTATCTACCAGCCGGAATTCATGCGGCTGCGGGGGGTAGCCTACGAACGCAAAGGAGATTTCGACAAGGCCGTTTCATATTTTGAGAAAGCCCTCGAGTCCTATCCGTTCAATTACGCGATCATGTTCAACCTGGGGCTTGCCTACTACAATCACAAGGACTACGACAAAGCCACCACACAGTTTTTCAAGATCCTGGCCATCGATCCGTTTCACCCCGGGAGCCATTTGAACCTGGGCCGGTTGGCGGCAGGCCAGGGCAAAAGAACGCATGCCCTGTTGTCGCTGGGCATGTACATGGGGGTGAACAACAAAGACCACGACCGCCTGGTGCTGTTGGAAAAAGTGATGTCCAATCAATTCGCCGACGACGGATCCCTTCCCTTTGCGGGCGAGAATGCTTTTGACAAAACGGATCAGATCCTCAAGGCCGGCATCGCGATGGATAAAAACTACAAACTGAAGATCCCCGTCGACGCCGCCATCGTGCGACAGTACCAGATGTTCTTCGAGCAACTCGCCAAAGTCGAGAACAAACCGAACGATCCCTGGTATGCATTTTATATGCCCATCTATCAGATGTTAAAAGACCGTGATCTGTCCGAACCCTTCGTGTATCATATCCTCGGTTCGATCGACAACGACCAGGTGCGCAAGTGGACAAAGAAAAATGACGATCGACTGAAAGTGTTTTATTCGGCCACCAATACAGAGTTGACCAGGAAGCGCGTGCTGGTAACGGCACCCCAACTGGGATTTCCGGAGCCCGTACAAGCCTGGTACAACGACAACAATGGACTGGAGGCGCTGGGTAAAAAAGATGAAACGAAAGGGAAGCAGGGACACTGGGTGTATTTCACCAACTCCGTGCGCATAGCCGAAGGCAGCTATTCGGATGCCGGGAAAAAAATTGGCGTCTGGAAATACTATGGCAACGACGGCGCGCTCTCCAGCACCGAGAACTATGAGTCTGGCGAAACGAGGCTCTATAAACATGGCGTTCAAGCCGAATATTTCTTCCTGAAAAATGACGAGATCGAGGGGCCCGTGGAGTTGTATAATGCCTGCGGCGCGCTGCGGGAAAAACTAGGCTACGCCAACGGCAAACGCCACGGCAAGGGTGCCTCTTACTTTAGCAGTGGAAAAGTGATGCAGGAATACAACTACGATGCCGATCAGCTTTCCGGCACGTTCACAAACTATTATGAGACCGGCACCGTCCGGAACAAAGTCAACTATACGCTAGGCAAAGCGGATGGTGTCTATGTCGAATATTTTGCCAACGGAAAAGTGAGCAGCACGGGCAGCTACAAAAACGGTGAAGTGAACGGCATCTGGAAATACTATCACGCCAACGGAAGGCTGAACCGCACCGGCAATTTCACCAACGGCACGGCCACCGGCGAATGGACGTTCTACGACGTCCGGGGAAACCTGTATGGGAAAAGAACCCTGAATGAAAAGGGTAACATCACCGGTGAAGACAACACCTATCACGACGGCAAGCTTTACTACACCGAAACTTACAAAAACGACCTGCTGATAAAAGTAACGTACTATGATCCAAGCGGCAAAGTGGTTGGCAGTTCCGGGAAGAGCGATGGAACATTTCCGGTAAAATTCTATTATCCCACCGGCCAACGCTTCGCGGAGGGCGCCTATAAAAAAGGTCGTCGCGATGGTCACTGGAAATACTATTACCCGGAAGGGACCGTGGAAAGCGAGCTGACCTACAAGGACGGCCAAACGCAGGGAGAATCCATCGAGTATTTTCACACAGGCCAGAAAATGTATGTTTCGCATTATGTGGATGATGAACGGGAAGGCGTGTTCGAGGAATTTTTTGTACACGGCCAATTGAAGCAACGCGGCTACTACGCGGCCGGCCAACGCGAACAACACTGGTACACCTATCATCCCGACGGCAAGCTGGCGTCCGATTACTACTACATCCATGGCGACCTCTCGGGTGCTGCCACGGAATATGCCGTCAATGGCAAAGTGGCCGAGGTGTCTACCTACGAAGGCGACCGGATGACGGACATCGTTGATATGGGTCCCGACGAAAAACCTTTGACCAAACGCGTAGAGAAAGACAAGACCGGTCGCGTGACCTTTGAGTCACGATACAAGAACGGCAAGCCTCAGATTGTTTTTGAAACGAATTGTGGTGAATATACTTATATCAGTAAAATGTTTCCCGATGGAAAAACGTTCTACGATTGGTCTTCGCTCAGTGGCAAGCGTGAAGGCCTGTTCAGACAATACGCCATGAACGGACAACAGACAAGGGAAGGCTACTACCGCGACGGAAAAGCAGAGGGCCTGTGGAAAGGCTTCGAGACTGATGGCTCCGCCGATTATTCAGGCCTCTACCTTCAGGATGAACACGACAGCACCTGGACCTTCAACTATTTCAACGGGAATGTATACTACACCCGCGAATACAAGAACGATGAAGCAAATGGCGTCGTGCGCATCTTTGCGCCCGACGGCACGCCGTTGGTGGAAAAGCTCTACTACAACAACAAGCTCATCGCGTTCCGCAAAATAGCTCCCCACGAAAAACAAGAGGATTGGACGGCCTTCACCGGAAACCAAACCATCACGGCAACCTATGCCAACGGAAAAACGGCCTATGAGGAGAAACATGTGAACGGAGTGATCGACGGTGCACGAAAAATATACTTCAGCAATGGCCAACTCCACGTTGAATACCATTTCGCGCTGGGCGATTATCAGGGGCCATACACGGTTTATTTCCCCGATGGTAAGGTAGAAGAGCGGGGGAACTATAAATTTGATGAGTTGGACGGTGTCTATGAGAAATTCTATCCGAACGGCACGCCGTTTGTCCGTGAAACCTATCAAATGGGAGTGCTCAACGGGGATGCCACATACTACAGCAAAGACGGGAAATCGAAAACATATCACTTTTACGAAGGGTTACCACATGACTAAAATTTCTTTTGCAAGCCTGATCATCGCAGTTTGCGGCTTCACGGGGGCAAGCGCGCAAAGTGATCTATATAAAACATTGAAGCAGAAATTCCCCGACGACCCCGCTGTATTTGTGGAGCGTTCGGAAGTACTCACCATCCAGCTCAAGGAAGACTCGCTGCAGGTGTTCACCGATGTGTCGGAAGATATATTGCATTTGAAAGAACAAAGCGAAGCCTATGCTTCGGGCCGCGTGTACGGCTCGCACTTCAACCAGGTGAAAGACATCAAGGCAAAAACGTTGATCTGGGATAAGAGCCGCTACAAGGAAATGAGCGTCTCCGATTTCAAGAAGAACAGCGACCGCGATGCCGGCATTTTCTACGACGACTCTTATTATTATTCCTTCAACTACCCGTCGGTCTCCAATGGCAATCGCACCCAACTGGAGTATCGTTCCTTTCAAAAGGATGTGAAGTTCATCCCCGGCTTCATCTTCTCCACCTACTTGCCACAAGGAAAAACATCCTACACGATCAAGACCAGCCCGCAAGTGGATTTGTTCTATGAAGTGCTGAACGATGCCACGGGTCTCATAAAATTCCGGAAGTTCGAAAAAGGAGGGTTCAAATATTATGAGTGGACTGCCACCAATCTGCCCTCCCGCCGGAGCGAAGACAGCAGCCCGTCCATTCGCTACTACGTTCCGCACGTGATCACCTACGTGAAGTCGTATGAGACAAAAAAGGGAAAGGTGAACGTGCTGAGCAACCTCGACGATCTCTATCACTGGTACTACAGCTTCGTGGACGGTCTCGACAAGGACGCACCTTCGCCTGAGCTCAAGGCCGTAGTGGAAAAAATAAAAAGCCAAAGCAAGAATGAAACGGAGATCGTCCGGAACGTTTTCTATTGGGTGCAGGAGAATATTCAATACATCGCCTTCGAGGAAGGCATGCGCGGGCTCATCCCGCACAACGGCACCTATGTTTGTGAGAAGCGCTATGGCGATTGCAAAGACATGGCCAGCCTTATTGTGAGCATGCTCAATATCGCCGGCGTAAAATCCTACCGCACCTGGATCGGCACACGCGACTTGCCCTACAAATATTCGCAGGTGCCCACACCGTTGGTGGACAATCACATGATCGCCACTTACATCGCTCCCGATGGTCAGTATTATTATCTCGATGCCACCAGCGACCACACGCCGTTCGGCCTGCCTTCGTCAATGATCCAGGGCAAGGAGGCATTGATCGGGTTGGACAAGGATCACTATGTGGTGAAGACCGTTCCAGAGATCCCGAAAGAGCGCAACCTGATGACGGATTCGATCGCAATCAAATTGGATGGCAACCAGATTGTGGGCAAAGGCGCGAGCGCGTTGACCGGCTATGCAAAAGTATTCGGCGGCTATGAACTGGACCGCGCCGAAAAGGATGATGTGAAACGCTATGTCACCCGGCTCATCGGCAAAGGCAGCAATAAATTTTACCTCGACGACTTCAAGGTTGCCAATGAAAATGACCGCGACAAACCCACCCGGATCAACTACACGTTCCGCATCGGCGATTATTTTCAGAAAATTGGCGACGAGCTCTACATCAACCTGAATCTCAACAAAGACTATTACAACGCCTTCATCAACACCGCCCTCCGGCAAACGCCAAAAGAGAACGACTACCGGTACGAGTCGTTGGAATATAGCGAACTCACCATCCCCGACGGATACGTGATCGAATACCTGCCCCCGGGCGCCAAACAGGACGGCGACTTGCTGGGTTTCGAAACACGCTATGAAAAAAAGGACGGCAAGATCGTATTCTCGAAAAAATTATACATCAACTACCTGCTCATGCAGACCAACCAGTTCGATAAATGGAATGAGGCCGTGAAATCGTTGAGCGAAGCTTACAAAGAATCCCTTATTCTAAAGAAAAAATAGGCCCGGAAAAATAATACGACCGCATCACCGCAACAAAGCCCCTTTTTTGTATGTTCCTATGAAGGAAATTGACGGGAGACTGTCGTAAATTCGGCCTGTGATTTGTTAACTCTGAAAACATGAAATTGATCCGCACCTGTATCCTCACGGTTCTTACCCTGGTAAGCCTCGGCGCCCGGGCAAACGATTATAAACCCTACGAATGGGAGAAGGACCGCGCCCGCTATGTGTTGCAGGAAAAAGATGCAGCGCTTTCGGAGCTTATCCTCAAACAACATGCGCAATACGACTATGTGTTGAAGGACAATGAATTCGTATTGTATTCCACGGTTCACCGCATTGTGTATGTGAACAACAACGAGGCCGTGCAGAAACACAACCGCATTGTCATCTCCATGAACAACACCCTGGAGCTGCTGGATGTGAAAGCCCGCGCCATCAACAAGGCCGGCAAGGCGGTGTATTTTGACAAGACCAACCTGAAAGAGCTGAAGGACGAGAACAGCGGCAATGCCTACAAGATCTTTGCCATCGAGGGAATTGAAATGGGAAGCGAGATCGAATACTACTACACCCGCAAAATGACGGCGACCCTTTTCGACCGCGCCTTCATGCAATTTGATGCGCCCGTAAAAAACAATTCCTTTTTGCTCACCAGCCCCGGGCACCTGCGGTTCGATTTCAAATCCTACAACGGTTTCCCGGACGTGAAAAAGGATGAGAAGGAAAATCAAAATACATACAGCGCAGAAGCCAAGGACGTGCCCGCGTTGAAGAAGGAGCCCTTCTCTTATTTTTCACCCAACCGCAAGCGCATAGAATTCAAACTGGCCTACAACGTGGGCCGCTCACCGGCACGCCTCTACACCTGGGACGAAGCCGCAAAGACTTTCTACAAACTGCTCGTCACCCTCTCGAAGGAAGACGATAAGGCCATCGACAAATTCGTGAAGACCATCGGCGACAAACCCACCACCAGTTTGGATGAGCGTATCCGTAACGTTGAAGCCAAGATCAAAACGTCCATCCAGGTGAACAAGGAAGGCGACAACGAATCGCTGAACCAGGTGGAGAGCATCCTGAAATACAAACTAGCCTCGCACCAGGGCATGACCCGCCTCTTCGTGGCCGTATTTGACAGGCTGAAAATAAATTGCCAGCCCGTCATCACCTGCAGCCGCGAGAACATCAAGTTCGACGGCTCGTTCGATTCCTGGTCTTTCCTGGATGACTACGTGTTGTTCTTCCCCGACACCCGCAAGTTTCTGGAGCCCTATACGTTCGAGTTCCGCTACCCGCTCATCCAACCCGACTTCACGGCTACCCAAGGTCTGTTCCTTGAACCGTTCGTGACGGGCGATGTGAAGTCAGCGCTGTCATCGATTGGCGAAATTCCCCCGACAGACTACGCCATCAACCAGGATAACCTCGACATCGATGTCACGTTCACAGATGACCTTGGTGCCAACCAAATTCGTCAGAAGCGTGACTTTGGAGGCTACAACGCGGCGCTTTTCACGCCTTATTATGAATTGATCCCGGCCGCCGATCGCATTAAAATGATCGAAGAGCTCACCAAGCAAACCGCCCCCGATGCTTCCATAAAGACCTGGACCGCCACCCCCGTGCCCGGTGAAAATGCAGGCAACTTCCTGGTTGACGTCGATTTTCTCTCCAATCACTTCGTGGAAAAAGCCGGTCCCCGCATTTTGTTCAAAGTGGGCGAACTCATCGGCCCCCAGGTCGAGATGTACCGCGACGACGAACGCACGACCGTGGTGGAGAATGAATACAACCGCAAATACGATCGCAAGATCCGCGTCCACATCCCGAAAGGCTACCAGGTGAAAAACCTCGACGATCTGAAAGTTGACATTGCTTACCATGACCGTGACTATGTGCCCTACATGTTCAAGTCCGAGTACACGGTGAAAGATGATGTGGTGGAAGTTACTATTGTCGAATATTACAAAGAGATTTACGCGCCCCTGTCGCGCTATGAGGATTTCCGGAAAGTGGTGAACGCGGCGGCGGATTTTAATAAGATCACGCTGGTGTTGGAGAAAAGATCGTAGCGAGTACTGCTCCTGCAGAGAGACTCAAAACGTGCGTCGTTCGATGCTGTTTTGAGTTTTTTTATTTAGGATGGTAAGATGCAATTCAAAAGTTCGCCCACTAGAATTTAACGAGGGCGTATGTCAAGATCGTCATTCACGAGCGGTAATTTAAAGGACTCGATCAACTCCCCGGTGATGCCGTTGATGACGTAGTATGTATTTCTTTTTATATGATTTGGCGGTTGTTTATCGAGGATTTGGATACGCACTCCCCACTGCGGTTTGAAAGTCGAGGTGTCTTTCCATTCTTCCCGGTCCAGGTGAACGTAAACCACGCTATCGCGGGAGAGCAGTCTTCTGTCTAGCTTTTTTGCAATTTCGATGGCCTGAGCCCAACAAACTTTGTAACCTTTATCGTGATCGATTATTTCTGTGATAGCTCCGTTTTCATCGAAACGGAATGATCTTCCAATAGGAGCGTATCTGTAGTAGAAATTGACGCCCATAATTTTTCCATCCGGGGTATATTTGATGTATTTTTTTACCGATGTGATGCTGTTAGTTTGCCAGTTGAGGATCCTACGGTCGCGGTATGGACGACTGACAGTATTTTTATCAAAATAATCACGTGTACTTGGGATGGTCAGGCGAACCTTCAAGAACTGACTGTCGTATTTGGTGGCATCGAAGAACATTTCTTGGCTTGTGATTACTGTGTCGTAGTAGCAGATGTCCTTGTTGGCTAAAATTGATTTATGGCTTTGGCAAGAGGTGATTGTCCATAACATTGCGCACAGTAATAGGATAGTGGCATAGTCACTTTGTCTTTGCGTTTTTTTCATTCTGGGTTCCGTTTTATTTTTTGTCACCGTTCGATGAGCGGTATTTCAACAAATTATTATGGGATAGTCTTAAACGTGTATGTCCTGATGAGCTTCCCTGTGACGCCATCAAGCACGTAGACTTTTTGTTTCTTTTTAAAATTTGGCGGCTCTTGACGGTTATCGGTTGCGATGGTGACTTCCCATTGCGGCCTGAAATCGGGAACGTCTTTCCATTCCTTTCGGCTTAAATCGATATAGCGTAAGTTGTCTCTGGCGAGATCTCTGCTGGCTAATTTTTTTGCAATTTCCAATGCCTGTGCCCAACAGACTTTGTAGCCTTTATCATGATCGAATATTTCTGTGATAGATCCGTTTTCATTGAAATGAATGGATTTCCCGATTTCAACATCATCATAGAAGAAACTGATCTCCACAAGCTTTCCTTCTGGAGTGTAGCTAATGAACTTCTCTATGGAGGTGCTGCGGTTAGTTTGCCGGTTGACTATCGAATGGTCATGTGACCATTGAGAAATTGTGCTGCTGTCGTAATACTCGTTCGTGCTGGCGATGGTGCGCCACTCAAACGTTAACAGACTGTCATACTTGGCAATATTGAAGCTAATTTCTTCATCCACAATGGTAGTATCATAGCAGCAGATAGCTTGATTGGCCAAAATAGTCTTAGGACCCTGACAAGAAATGCCAACGTACGAAAGGACAAGTGCTAAGAAAATATCGATTTTCATTTGGCGATTCCGGATTCGTGAAGTTTTTCCCATTGCCATTTCCAGGTGTGGGCTGGCTTGTTATCGTAGTCCATAAAATTGTCCGTCGTTCCGGATGCGAAAGTGTGTTTTTTTATGTATTTGGGTTCCGTAAAACTGTGCTTTAACCCAAGTCCATGCATCACCTCGTGGACTATTGTTGAAGCTATTGACTTGTTATCTTTCGCAAAGACGATACTCGTTCCTGGAGTTATTCCAGAAACGCCTGTGACCTGACCGGTTGCACCAATGGATTTCACGTTCGCAAAATAGATAACCCCGGTTTGTTCGATGTCAATCCTCATGTTGGCAGGAATATTGTCGTATCGGTATTGATCGGCTGTTACAATGCTATCGAGGAAGATATCCAGACTGATGTCGTCGGAAGGTACCTCATCGGATGTTCCCTTCTTCAGACTATTTTGGACATTCTCTTCATAAGTTTTGGGGAGCGCAGTAATGTCCAGCACCTCATACTCGTCGTTTGCCAATCCGACATCAATCAATGTCGGATTAAACCCTTGAAGCAGACATTGCTCAAGCATCAACTTGTTAACTTTCCTGCTCAAACTTTTAATGTCGGCGTCCCCTTCCTGTAACTTCACAAACACCCATCTTAGACACATCTGCTTTGTGGTATTCCTCCAAATATTCAACGCACCCGCCAACTCCGTCCCATCTGCCATCAAACGAAGTTGTACCGGCTTCGCAAGCGCCGCGTTACAAGTAATCTGAACCTCCTTAGCGTTTTCGAAATTGTCAACGTTTACCGTAAACTCCTCTTCATTGTGATCCAGCGTAATGCACTCAAAATCTCCCCGTATCGTCTTGTCAAGTTTCAGTGTCACAGTCTGTCCCTTTCTGATGCTAAGCCAGGGCACGAAGTACTCCGTCCCATAAACCGTGAGAGGAGTATATTCCGCTTTCAAAGCCTCATAGTTGTCGCAGATGGTAGCGTAATTGCCACGCATAAAATCAAATCCGAAATTTCCCTGGCTGAAATCATTGTCGCGAGCCTTGAAAGCGATAATGCAACGTTTCTCCTTTTCTTTAGATTCCGTAGATTCAGTTTTGGAAAACGGATCCGACACCTTCCACGACTTCTCAAAGACCAATCCCCTTATTCTATAGATTCCTGCCGAAAGCGATATGCCCATCTTCATAGGCTGGGTGCCGGCACTCCGGAACGTTTCTTTTAGATCCGTGCAGTAACAATCCCAAAACTCGATGTCAAAAAACTTGCTCATGCCATCGCGGTTATAGAACCGGATGTAACCCTTCTTCATCAGGGCGTAGGACAGCATCCAATCATACCACAGCCGGTCGTTGGATGTGCTTTCCAGTTCGATATCCAACTGCCCGCCCTGCGCGCCGGAGTAGGGGAGCCCTGTCAGATCCTTGTACTGATAAAAAAGATAGTCCGCGTTGAGAATGTTTCTCTCTTCGCCGTCTACGAATATCTTCGCCAGGAAGCTCATAGGAATAATTTTTTTTGGTAGAACACATCAGGAAAAAACGATGAGCGGGAACGCGATGGCCCTTATAGACCGTGTCGGCCGTTCCGGAGGGATGCCCGGTTAAAAGTAGACCGGAAAATCAGGTCTTTGGGGGAGCTGTATGAAAACAGGTTTTATTTTGGAAAATCGGGCCGGCTGAGGTTGGCAGGTCTAGGAATTTTGGCCCTTAGCGACGGAGTTGTATGCTGTTTGTTTCTGGGAGGCAAATTTTTTGGCGGCGGTGCCGGATGTAATAAACAACTAAAAAGAGTACCGGCCGGCGGGCGTGACGTGCGTCGTTTTAAGTTTTTTTGTTTTCTCGAAATCGTCGTACATCATTTTTAGATTGTCCCAGAACGACTGCGTAGCGGCGTTGTCGAATTCTTGTTTCAAGCCTTGTAGCGAGGCGTCCGAAAGTTTAGTGGGAAAGATGTGTACCGGAATTTTGTCCTGACCCGCATGGCGCGCTTCTACAGCCAACACGTACAACTCCTTTATTTTATCGTCCGTCAACGGAATACAACCCACGGTGACGCAGTTTCCATGAAGATAGATCTCGCTACCCGGATGTTTGCGATCGCCAAGGATTTTATCGGATGCATTGGGATAGTCAATCCCCAGGGATAAATGAAAGTTGCTGGAAGGATTAAAATGTTCGATGACGTATAGGCCCTCCGGAATTTGCAGGTCGCCTTCTTTGCGCTTGGGCCCTAATGTGCCCGAGGTGGCACAGAACGGGTAGGTGTGAAGCAGCGTGAAGGTGGTCTTTCC
>CBIHQM010000120.1:0-15197 GCA_966211885.1 uncultured Chryseolinea sp. | reverse complement strand
CAAACACATCGCCGGTCACAATGACGCCGCTGATGATCTTGGGTGAGCGAAGACCTTGTGGGCTTTTGATCTTTTCCAATATTAAATTCTTGCCCGCCCGCTGGGCCAGGTGGATGAGGCTGGTGTCGCAGGGAAAATAGATAGGGTTCTCCCGCATGGTGGCCGGGTCGCGCGTGGGACGGCGTTGAATGCCCGTCGGGGTTAGGGCCCCGTAATCGTGGTGGGCCAGGGTGGTGCCGATCACCAGGTCGCCGGGTGCCAGGGTTGGGTTGATCGCCCCCGCAATGCCGGTGAAGACAATGGCTTTGGGATGAAAATGCTCGATCAACAAGATGGTGGTGAGCGACGCGTTCACTTTGCCGATGCCGGTCTGCGCCAACACCACGTGTTGTCCGTTGAGCCTTCCTTCGGTGAAGGTTAAATGCTGAATGACAAATTCGGTCTTGTCCTGCATTTGTGTGGCCAGGAATTTTACTTCCTCGGGAAATGCGCCGAGGATGCCGGTAATATCCGTCACTACCGTATCGATACGTGCAGCGGGTTTGATCTCGACAATGCCTTGTCCACAGAGCGATACGGTGGAACAGAGGGCAACGGAAAAGAAAATGATCGTTCTAAGCATAGTACTATTTTTTATTCCAGCGTAAGCGCCACCAAGGCAAAGGCATCGATGATCCAAAGGGCGAGCGGTACGTCTTTTGTTTTGCCATGACTGACTTTCAACACCGTCCAACTGAGAAATCCCCAAATGATGCCCTGGGTGATCGAATAGGTGAACGGGATGAGCACCATCGCGAGAAATGCGGGAATGGCCTCGTCCATATGTTGCCAGCGAATTTTAGTGACCGGGCGGATCATGTATGCACCAACCAAAACCAACGCCGGCGCCGTAGCGATCGCGGGAATGG
The DNA here is from genome assembly GCA_966211885.1 of uncultured Chryseolinea sp. GTDB lineage: Bacteria > Bacteroidota > Bacteroidia > Cytophagales > Cyclobacteriaceae > Chryseolinea. The sequence continues at coordinate 14,289 of CBIHQM010000120.1, read as the reverse complement.
CGGTGAGCAGCGGCGACAGAAATAAGAAAGGCAAAAACAATAGCGCGCCCGTGACGGCGGTCAGGCCCGTGCGCCCACCGGCCTCGATACCCACGGCCGACTCAATGTAGGCTGTCCCCGGGCTGGAACCGAACAAGCCGGCGAGCAGCGTTGACGTCGCGTCGGTGATCAGCGAACGTTTTATGTTCCGGGGTTCGCCGTTCTCGTCGGTGAGATGCGCGGCTTCGGAAAGCGCAACAAACGTAGAAAGTCCATCGAACATCCCCGTAAAAACAAAAGCAAACACGACAGGTGCCAAGGCCCATTGCAGGGAGTGAACCAGGTCGAGCGATAAAAGTAAACTGAAGTCGGGCGCGGAAAAAAGACCGTTCCAATGCACGACGGGGTCCGGGCCGCCCCACCATCTTCCCAGCGTAAAGGCCGCCAGGGTGGTGACGAGCATACCCAACAGCACCGCGCCTTTCACCTGGCGGATGATGAGCGCCGCGGTGACCAATAAACCCAAAAGAAAAATGAGGAGGGAAGGATTGAGCTTTCCCACGCCGATCACCGTGGCGGGGTGATGTACGATGAAACCGGCGTTCACAAATCCGATCAACGCAATGAACAACCCAATGCCGGCCGTGATGGCATAGCGCAACGGCAGCGGGATCGCCTTCACGATATGCGTACGGATATTAAACACCGAAAGCAAAAAGAAGATCACCCCAGCCCAGAACACAGCGCCCAACGCCACCGGCCACGCGACGTGCATGCCCATCACCACCGAGAAAGTGAAGAACGCATTCAGCCCCATACCCGGCGCCACCAGGATGGGGTTGCGCGCATAGAGACCCATCATCAGGCTGCTAAAGAAAGATACCAGCACGGTGGCAGTGAGCACAGCCGCAAAAGGCATCCCGGCCTGGCTCAGTACCGAAGGGTTGACCACAATGATATAGGCCGTGGCCATAAACGACGACGCGCCGGCCACGATCTCTGTCCACGGGTGTGCATGTTTTAAGGACCGTACAGGCGGCGATGTCATCCGGTTAAAGGTGGTTTAAGCTGTGAAAGTAAGGAGTTACTTTTTAAAATAGAACGGCGTCTGCCAAAGAATGCGGCAGGTTTCGGGTGGTGACGTTTCAAACGGGTGCAAGGAAAGACCGTTAATTTATCCCGGCCCATGGATCGCCACAGTTTCATTAGGTTTTTGAAAAATGCGTCTGTATTTTCACAGCATCCCCCGGCCGATCCTCTCTTCGTGGTAGTGGGTGTATGAACTGTCATGAGCTTATAATCGACCAGCAATGTCCCGTTACTTTTTCCGAATTGTGCTTGGCCCCGGCGCGATGGCCTTGGGATGGATGTGCGCCCTCACTGCCGCGGCGCAGTCCGCCACAAATTTCAAGACCGAAGCGTTCCTGTTAAAGAACGTTATTCAACAAAAACATTTCAGCCCACCCGTCATCAACGATGCGTTCTCCGCCGTGGTGTTCGACAATTTTCTCGACGACCTCGATCCCGATCGCATGCTCTTCACGGAAGCCGACATCCAAACCCTCAAACCGTTCCGCGACAAGATCGACGACGAGTTGAACGGCAAGAACTGGATCTTTCTTTCCACTGTTGCGCAAACCTATAAGAAATGCCTCGCCCGCTCATCGTCCCATATTCTGCAGTATACGCAGGGGCCGTTTGATTTCAGTACGAAAGAATATTATGTGAACGACACGCTCTGGGCAAAAGACGAAACCGCGTTGAGCTACCGGTGGCGCCTGGCCCTGAAGTATGAAACCCTCGCACGCCTGGCGGAAATGAAAACCAAATTCCCCAACGAGCGGCCCGAAGAATTTTTAAAGAAACACGAACCAGAAGTGCGCACCAAAGTGAAAGCGAACAACATCGCCCGTGGCAAACGCATCCTCTTTCATCCTTCCGGCTATGAGAATTATATGGGCGTAGCCTTCCTGCACGCGATGGCCGGCAGCGCCGATGCGCACACGAGCTATATGTCGCCCAAAGACATGGAGACCTTCATGGCTTCGCTGAGTACACAAGGACTTTATTTTGGCGTGACGCTGAAAGACAACGAATGGGGTGATGCCGTTATCGACCGTCTTGCACCCGGAGGACCTGCGTGGAAGTCGGGGCAGGTATTCGTGGGCGACATCATTCAACGGCTGCGTTGGGATGGGGGCGACTGGATCGATCTCAGCGGTATGGACCTCGACGAAGTCGGCGCCATCATGGACGAGTCCAACCACCTGAGCCTGGATTTTGAATTGAAGAATGTGAGCGGCGAACAAAAAACAGTGACGCTGCGCAAAGAAAAAATATCGGACGAAGAAAATGTGGTTCGCAGTTTTGTGATCGATGGAGAAAAAAAGATCGGCTACATTTTCCTCCCGGGATTTTATTCCAACTGGGGCGATGCCGGCGGCTCGCGATGCGCCAACGACGTGGCGAAAGCCATCATCAAGCTCAAAAAAGAAAACATCAACGGCCTCATTCTCGATGTGCGCTTCAATGGCGGTGGTTCGCTGGATGAGGCTGTGGCCCTTGCCGGGATTTTTATTGATGCGGGACCCATTGGCGTGATGAAGAACCGTGCGGGGGAGATCGTGTCGGTGAAAGACGTGAACCGCGGCACGATCTATGACGGGCCCCTGGTGCTCATGGTGAATGCCTTGAGCGCGTCGGCATCGGATTTTTTGGCGGCAGCCCTGCAGGACTATCGCCGCGCGATCGTTGTGGGAAGCCGCACCTATGGGAAAGCCACGGCGCAGGAAATATTTTCGCTCGACCCGAAAAGCACCGCGGCGAATTTTGCCTCTGTAAAAAACCTGTATGGCTATGCCTCGGTGACCCAACAAAAGATCTATCGCGTCACCGGCAAGACCGCGCAGCGCATGGGCGTCACGCCAGACATCGCCCTCCCCGACGTGCTCGACGTCCTGGGACTTCGCGAAGAAGATCAGACCCAGACATTGCCTTCCGATTCGGTGCAAAAGAAAACCTACTACCAACCCCTGGCGTTATTGCCCATCGCCTACCTGGAAGCCAAAAGCCAGAAACGCGTGGCCACCGTGGAGGCATTCAAAACATTGACCAGCTATAGCGAGTTATTAGAGAATGACGATCCGATTCCGCTGTTCTGGGCCGACTTCGTAGCCTTGCGTGATAAGCACCTGCACATCATCCAAAATTTGGAGAAGGAGCGGGAGGCGCCGGCGCCCTATACCGTGAACAGCACCGGCTTCGAGCAGGAACGCCTCGCCATGGACGAGTATACGCGCAACCTTTATGCCGCCTGGATAAAAAAATTGCAGCAGGATATTTCTTTGGAAGAAGCTTTTCATATTCTTTGCGACTACATAACCACCTTCAAAAAATAGTGATGAATAAAATGTTAGCTACCGCGCTTCTAGGCCTGAGTCTTTGTCTGGGCTCCGGAAAAACGCTGGCCATGACGGCCGTCGAACACATGACGTTCCTTTCGGGACAGGAAGAAACCTTGTCGTTAAAATACCTGAGTTATATGCGCGAGGTCGCCCATGGTGCGCGGGCCCGCAAGATGGAAAAGCGACGCCAGGAACTGATCGCCGCCGTGCGCTCCGCCATCCGCGAAGGCAACAAGCTCAGACCGTTCGATGGTGATGCGTCCCTCCGCAATGCATATGTAAACTACTGGACGGTGTTGCTTTCAATTTTCAATGAAGACTATGGCAAGATCATCGACATGGAAGAAGTGGCCGAGCGCTCTTACGACGCGATGGAAAGCTATTTGCTGCTGCAAGACAAGGTGGACGAGAAACTGAAAGAAGCCTACAACAAAGTGCCCGAAGCCTACCAGACATTTGCGGCAAGCCACAACGTGCAGCTCACGCAAGGCCAGAGCACGAAGTTGGATCGCAAGCTCAACGAAACCAGCAAGGTCAACAACTATGCCCGGCAACTTTTCCTCATTAGCTTCAAGAGCAGCGTGCAGGAAAGCAACATGATCGATGCCCTGAACAAGGCCGATTTGAACGGCATGGAGCAAAGCAAGAATGCGTTGAAGATGTATTCGGAAGAAGGTCTGACCCGTCTCGATACGTTGAAGCCTTATAACGGCGACGGGTCCCTGGTCACCGCCTGTCGCAAGGTCCTGGAGTTTCAGAAGAATGAAGCATCGCGTTTCTCCGTCTTGTCCGACTATATGTTGAAGCGCGACGAATTTGAAAAAATTAAAAAGGCCTTCGATGCCAAGCCCGCCGCCAGCAGGAAACAAGCTGATGTAGATGCTTACAACAAAAGTCTCGATGCTATGAACAAAGGCATAGCGGAGTATAACAAAGTGAACGACGAGCTAAACAAAGGACGCGACAAGGTGATGCAGAACTGGGAGGTTACGCGTAAACGTTTTTTGGATCAACATATTCCGCATAAATAAATCATCATCGCTCACGCCAGGTGGGAAGGCGTTTTACCCGTCCATCGCTTAAACGCCCGCGAAAACGCACTCAGTTCGTTATAGCCCAGCATGTGCGAGATCTCTTTGATGGGATGATCACCCTTCTTTACATATTCCACGGCCAGCGCCTTCCGCACGGCATCGGCCAGCTCCTGGAACGTAACATTTTCTTCTTTTAATTTTCGTTGCAGGCTGCGCGTGCTTACGTTGAAATTCGCGGCCACATCGTCCAGCGAAAGAATGCCGAGGTAGGCGTTGGCCATGAGATATTCGTGAATTCGATTTTGCAAACTGGGCCTTGATTTCAATGCCGGTGCGCCGCGATTCACCGTTTTGAGCAAAAGACTTTGCAATTCGTAGTTCGCTGTTAAGATCGGTTCACTCCAATAGCGTTTGTCAAATTCCAAAGCATAGGTCTCGCCCTTGCGCGACGGCTTGCAACGCAACACCCTTTCATATTCCGCCAGATCAGTACCATTTGGATAGGGAAATTTTGCAGCAGCAGGCTGGATCTTCACCAGCAGCAAGCCGTCCAGTTCATGTATGATGAAGACCATGAGCATGTCGCGCAGTTGGGTGAAGAGGAAGGGCCACTCTTGTTCGGCTTGAGGCCGCGGCACGAGTTCGATGCTAAATGTTTTTGGACCGTGCTTCACGTTCATGGTGAACAGATCGGTGACGAGATGGCTGAGTGAATTGGCGATCGTCAACGCGTCGCCCACGGTGTTGCTGGCCTGGATGATCTGTCCCACCACGCCGAGTGCGGCAAGTTGTAGCGATTCACCAAAATGCAAACCAAACAGCGGGTCGTTGCAAAGCCGGCTGGCGTGCAGCCAGAGATCGCTGGTTTGTTTGGGTGTCAATGCCACTGCTTTTCCTTTTTGCAAAGCCTCCAGGTTCACGTGCGCGAGTTTGCACAAGGCCTGTGGCGATACACCTTTCTGCACGGCATAGCCAAGCAAGCCGAGAATAAATTGTCGTTGATGTGCTTCCATGCTGTAAAAGTAATCTTCCGAATCAACATCCCTTTTAGTGTTTTTCAATATGGCGCGAAAGGGTAACCGAATGGCGCCTAAAGGTAAACGCCGCGTTGACGTGGCGCCATACTTTTGTCTTATAAATTTTTCAATCACCAAAAAATAATACGACTATGTTAACACTTAGAAATGTTCTCCTCATCAATGCCGTAAGCTCCGGCGCCACCGGCCTTCTTCTGGTTTTGTTTTCTGATTTCTTTGCCGGCCTCTTTGGCATCGAAAGCGTATCGCCCTTTTTGGAAACGGGGATCTTCCTGTTGGCCTTTGCCGGTTTTGTTTTTTATGAAGGCCGCCGGAGCAGTATAAACATCAGCCGCATCCGCCTCATCATCGCCCTGGACACGATCTGGGTCGTGGCCAGTGTCGCGTTGCTGGGCCTGCAGCCCGTGGCGATCACGGTGATCGGCAACTTGCTCATCGCAGCCGTAGCGCTGTGGGTTGCGGGTATGGCGATCCTGCAATTCAGAGGGTTGAAACAAATCACCGCTTAATCCCACCGGCCATGAAAAAGATAAATGCCTTTATTTTCCTGATGACCTGTGTGGTATTTCAGAACTATGCCCAGCAACCGGCAACACCTCCCCAACCTGATCAAGTGGTTCGCGAATTTCTCTTTGGCGTACAACAACACGATCGGGAAAAAGTAAAGTCCATGCTGCATCCCCAGGTGCAATGGGAACAACCCGGCAACAACCGTCTATCCGGAACCAAAAAATCGGCGGATGAAGTCATGGAGATGGGCCGCATCATGGGCGAATGGTCCGAGCGAACGCTGCGGCTCACCTCCATCGAACAATGCGGCACAAACGGCAACACCGTGGCCGTACGCCTCCGTTGGACGGCAGCGCAGCCTACTGGAAAAGTGCTTGATGTCAGCAATGTCGATATCTACACCGTGGAGAATGGAAAGATCACACACGCCAGGATTTATTCGGAGGATATTTTTCAGGAGGATAGGTTTTGGGGGAAGTGAGGGATTAGGAGCCAGAATCCAGGAGCCAGGAGTCAGAATTTTTGTGAGTCAGAGTTCTGGGGTTGGAATTGGGGGACTGGCTGCTGAGAGGGCTTTGTTGGTGGGACACCAACAAAGGGGCGGAGGGTTTTCTTTGAGGGGATGGATTTTTGAAAGCGCTTGGGCGTCGGAATCTGGAAGTAAGAAGATTGAGGGACTGAGATAGCGGGAATTTAGATTGGAGTTGTTGGTAGCCCCTTGTCCTTCATCTAGGTTTGCTTTGAATCAGGGTGACATTGTCGCCCTGATTTTTTATTTCTTAAAAAGCGTTTGATAAACTAACCCCGGCCTTTAGGCCGGGGTTATACCATCCAGCCAAGAAGGGCTTTAGCCCTGACAGTCCTTCGCTGCGCCCTTCCATTAACCCAATCAAAACCCACCGACTCACCATTCCAAAAGTTGCGATTGTTCATTAACTTGGTGATCATACGTTCTCCACCCTAAACCCAGTTGCAGTTATGGACAAATTTTTTCACATCCGGATGCTCATGGGCATCCTCCTCGGGTTGAGCATTACGCATTTGTTGAAAGGCCTCGTCAAATTTGTGGAGCATCCTGGGAAGGTGAAGGCATACTGGATCCATTTGTTGTGGGTCTTTTATTTGTTCCTTCTCATCACGCATTTCTGGTGGTGGGAGTTTTCGTTGCACACGATCACGAACTGGAATTTTCTCAGTTACTTCTACCTCATCGTCTACACGGCGTTCTTTTTTGTCAATGCCTCTTTGCTGTTCCCGGAGCAGATCAACGACTATACAGGGTACGAGGACTATTTCTATTCGCGTCGCCGGTGGTTTTTTGGTGCGCTTGGTTTTACTTTTTTGTTGGACATTATCGATACGTTGTTAAAAGGTGTTAATCACCTGACCCATTTGGGCTACGAGTATCTCGCCTATATTTTCTTGCATGTCGTCGGCTGCCTGTTGGCGATGAAGGTGAGCGATGAGAGATTTCATGGAGCGTTTGTTATTATCGTGATCATCTATCAAATCGTTTTCATCTACCGGCTGTACTTTACTTTGGGATAGCGATCGAACCTAGTTCCCCGTTCCATTACCCGGCGCCTTAACAACCCCCATTTTTTTCAAAACCAGATCTGAAATATCCAGGACCGGATCACCATACAACAACATACGCCCTCCACCGGTTTGATCGCTGAAAATAAGTTGGAAGCCGTTTTCCTTGGCAACCTCCTCGATGGTTTTGCCGATTTTTGCATATACGGGCTCGATCAATTGCGTCTGCTTCTTTTCCAGTGTCGTCTGCGCATCTTGCTGAAGGATCTCCAGGTTTTCCTGCAATTGTTGCAATTCGCGTTGCGTATTGTTGCGGACGGCTTCGGGAGCGGTTGGACCTACTTTTATAAAGTCGGCGTATTTCTTTTTCAACTCTTCATTCTTAGCCTGGATCTGATTCTCCAGCTGCTTTTGCAACGACTGCAAGGTGGACTCTATTTGGCGGGTTTCCGGAAGCTGGCTTAGGATGTACTCCACCCGGGCGAAGCCGGATTTAGCGGCACTGGGCTGCGCGCTGGTGGTGAGTGCCATGAGCAGGCCGATGAATAGGAAGGTGAGTTTCTTAAAAAACGATGAGGCTTTCATGGGATCGGGGGTTTAGGTTGATCTATAAACGAGAGATGATGCGATCCGTCAAAAAGTTTTAGACGCCAGGTGTCCATTCATGGACTCCGAACGTCCGAAAAGAACACGACGGCGTGCAGCGGGTGAGATAGAGACGGGATTTCGCGTGCTGTACGGCCATTCATGAATTGGCATGCATCTTGAATGGAGGTGTTCAGCGATTAGTTTAGGTTGGATGATACATTCATCCGGGGCTTCGAACGAAAGTTCGGAGCCTTTTTTTATTTTCTCGCGCCGCACAAACAACGTTGTGTTCCTGACCGATGTCGTGCGGGCGAGATTGTGTATGCGTATCTTCGTGGAATGGATCCTATCTCCGGCCAAACCCGAAACTACCTATGGACATGCTGACCAAAATTGCCGACGGTCGTACAGACTTAGTGTTCGATTTCGTTGCACAAGATCACGCTGCCACGTTCGCGGACAGTCGTGGCACCTCGCTTATGGCATGGTGCGCCTACTATGGTGATGTGAGTGCTATAAAATTTCTGCTATCGAAAGGAGCATCCTTGTCAGACCTTGGACCGAACTATGATTTGAACGGCGCGGCCTTTCACGGTCATTGGAGACTCTGCCAATTTTTATTGGAACAAGGCGCGGAGGCAAACCATCCGCTGCCCGACACCGGCGAGACACCGCTACACGCCGCTTTGTGTAAAGCCAACCGGCAAGCCTACAACATCGTGGTGGAGGTGTTGCTGTCGAAGGGAGCAGATCCTAACCGGCGCACAAAGCCCCGCGCGGAAACCGGTTGCTTCATGCGCGACGTGTGGACGAAGGAGGAGACACCGTTGCACCGCGCAGCAGCATTCGGAGACGCTACCGTGATCCAAATGTTGCTGGATGCCGGCGCCGATAAAATGGTGAAAGACATGCACGGCGAGTCGCCGTTGAGTTGGGCCAGTTGGCATTTGCGCCCGGGAAACATTCTCGCGCTGCTGGCGTATGGCGAGCACACCATTCACCCGGGTCATATCCGGAACAACGTCAGCGATCACGGTTTGGGATGGGGCAATGGGATGGAGGTGAATCTCCTGGGGAAGGCACACTTGTAAAACTATGGTGACGCAAAAAGTGGGAATTTATTCGTGAACAGAAAACGTCCTGAAGGGTTAAAGCGTTAATGTCGTAAATTGAACGAACAGCCTTCTACATAATTTTCATTTTAACCTGATCACCATGAGCGCTCCCCTGATTGTAAAAAGTTCGATCACCATTCACGCTTCCGCCACCAAGGTTTGGGATGTATTGACCAAGCCGGAATATACTGAGCAGTACATGTTCGGTTGCACCATAGACTCCGACTGGAAGATCGGCGGCCCCTTTCTTTGGAAAGGCGTATTCGATGGAAAGGAATTGGTGGCCGTGAAAGGCACGCTCGTGACAAAGGACGACGACAGGCTCCTGGCCTACACAACGTTCGATCCCAACACGCCAATGGAGGACGTCCCCGCGAACTACACCACCGTGACGTATGCCCTGCAGCCGCGCGAGGATGAAATGTTACTCACGGTGACCCAAGGCGACTTCGCGAACGTCGCCGAGAGCGAGCGGCGCTACAAAGAAACCTACAACAATGGCGAGGGCTGGAACCCAATCCTGGTTCAGATCAAAGCTTTGGCGGAAGCGCAGTAAAAGTAATTTGCGACGCAAGCCCGAAGAAAAATCACGAGCGGGCACAAGCTGCTTCAAGTGGTCTCATTAGTTTGTTTTACGCATTTGACGGCGTTTCAATCGATTTAATTTAGGATGATGTTGGTATCTGTAGAATAAATTTCTTTACTTAAGCGCTTCAAAGTCAATCAAAAGAGCCAACGGATGGATATGGAGCTGAAGAAATGGGACGCGATGCGCGGCGGTGACGGAGAGGCTTTTGCCTGGCTCTATGCAAAATATTTTAAGCTGCTCTACAACTACGGGAGAAAGATCGGAGCCGGCGATGCTGCGTTGCAAGATGCCATCCACGATCTGTTTGTGGACCTGTGGCGCTTCCGTGATAATCTTTCCGAAACCACTTCCGTTCGCTTCTACCTCTATCGTTCCATTCGCCGGCGACTGGTTCGAAACGACACGTCGCGTTCTTTCTTTACGGCCGACGGCATTGTGATCGAAGATGCCCTGCAAATATCCACACCCTCGCTGGAAGAAAACCTGATCGATGAAGAAAAGCAAAACCAGCGTCTCAACCGGCTCAAGAAACTCCTGAACGATTTAACGCCCCGCCAATATGAAGCCCTGGTGCTGCGGTTCTATGATGAGCTGTCGTTCGAGGACATCGGGTCTATCTTGCAGGTGAATGAACAATCGGCGCGCAACCTCGTGCAGCGCGGCCTGGCGCAGATGAAGCAGTATGCCAAATACGTGATCTCGCTTTGTTGCCTGTTTCTTTTTTGAATCCCTTCTTTTCAAATCCATCTTTCCCGTTGCCGCAAGCCGGCTTTTTCATCATTTAATGGCCATCCCAGGCCTCAAAATTATTTTCAGCGGAAAGTGAGTTAAATCCCGCAATCGTTGCTTTTGGTATATAAATCGTTTGAAAAGGGAACGGTTTTTTATCAAAATGAAACACTACGAAGGATATACAGCCGACGAATTTGCCAGCGATGACGACTTCATCCGTTGGGTAACGGCCCCGGGGACGCGCCCGGACCTGGACAAGTTCTGGAAGGAATGGATTGCCACGCACCCGGCACAGATGGACGAGATCGAAGAAGCGCGCCTCATGATCCAGGCCGTGATGGAAGAGCCCCAATTCCTGCCGGGCCAGGACTTGCAAGACAAGGTCTGGCAGCGCATCCGCCAAACCGCGCAAGTTCCCGAACCGGCACCCCAGCCGGTAAGTCTGTGGAGTCATTGGTACAGCAAAGCGGCAGCAGTCGACATCTTTCTTGGACTGGGATGGTGGGTATCGCACCATTCACGCACCTTTCACATGACGAACGTCAAAATAGCCCAGGGCGATGGCGTGGTGCTCAAAACGAAAGAGAACGACACCTCGCTTCCGATCACCATCGAGCTGGATGACCAAAGCATTGTCGTGTTGCAACCGGGAAGTCAACTTCAATATCCGGAGCACTTCAAAAAGGGTGTGCGCGAGGTAGACCTGGTAGGAGAAGCATTTTTTGAAGTAAAGAAAGATCCGGACCGGCCTTTCCTGGTGTATACCGACGAGATCGTCACGCGCGTGCTGGGAACAAGCTTCACGGTTCGAAACTACCCGGCCGATGTGCGGGTGAGTGTGAAGACCGGAAAGGTGTCGGTGTTAAAAGATTCGAATAGCGGCGATCCCCAGGAAGCCAATGGCACCGTCGAGGGCGTGATCCTCACCCCAAACCAGCAGGTCGTGTATGCCCGTCAGGAAAAAAAGATGACCAAGTCGTTGGTGGAAGACCCCAACGTGCTGACCCCGGTGGCGAAGCAGGAATTTGAATTTACGGATGCCTCGGTGGCGGCGGTGTTTCAGTCCATCAAAGATGCCTATGGCGTAGAGATCGTCTACGACGAGCAGGTGCTGGCCGATTGCCACCTCACCGCGTCGCTCACCGATGTTTCCCTGCACGACAAGCTATCGCTCATCTGCAAGGCCATCAATGCCACCTATGCCATCATCGATTCGCACATTGTGATCTACGGAAAAGGATGTGCCAATCCTTAAAAAAATACTACCCATCCTAAACCAGAAAAGAATGCCTATGAAAATATAGATACTTCCCAAAAAAAGAAACCGGCGGTGCTCGAACACCACCGGTTCAAAAAGCCACCACCGTCATCCGAGGGATGAAAGGGGGCATTGTCTATCCGTCGTAAACACATCAAGACAAACATTCAAAAGTATGAAAAAAGAACGTCATGTTCATGGACAGCTATTGTTCATTATGAGGGTCTCCTGTCTTTATCTATTCTCCGTAATCGCCTTCTTCGGCATGGCCCACGCCGCCGATGGCAATGCACAAGTGCTGGAACGCAAGGTTTCCGTTCGCCTGGAGAACGTTTCTCTCCGCGAAGCGCTCCAGAAGATCGAAAGCGTCTCCGACGTAAAATTCTTATACCAGCCCCAGATCATCGCCGCTTCCGAAAAAGTGAACCTCACGTTCACAGACGAACGCCTGGCCGACGTGCTGAAAAAACTCCTGGATCCGCTGGCCATCCGGTTTGAATCGGAAGGCAACCAGATCGTGCTCATGAAGCAACCGCGCGGCGCGCTGGAAGTAGAGCCCGGGTCGCAGGATAACAAACAACCCTTTGAAGTCCAGATCAGCGGTACGATCACCGACGACCTGGGTCAACCTTTACCCGGTGTAAATATTCTCGTGAAGGGAACAACGCTGGGAACGACTTCTGATGCCGAGGGAAAATTTTCGCTTTCGGTTGCGGATGAGAATTCTGTACTGGTGTTTACCTTCATTGGCTTCTTATCACAGGAAGTGCAAGTAGGGCAACGCACCAACCTCAGCGTGCAGATGATGCCCGACGTTACGTCGTTGTCGGAAATTGTGGTGGTGGGATATGGTGAAATAAAAAAATCGGATGTCACCGGTTCTCTTTCTTCGGTGAAAGGTGAAGAATTGAATGCTTACCCATCGAACAACATGATGCAGTCGCTCTCCGGCCGCGCTACCGGTGTACAAGTTTCACAAACTACAGGTGCGCCGGGTGCGTCGATAAGCGTGCGCGTGCGGGGAACCAACTCCGTGCAGGGCTCCAACGAACCCCTGTATGTAGTGGATGGATTTCCCTATTCCAGCAACCCCACGCTCCTGAACAACTCCGACATCGAGTCCATCGAGATTTTGAAAGATGCGTCGGCCACCGCCATCTACGGTTCGCGCGGTGCCAACGGTGTGGTGCTCATCACCACCAAGCGCGGCAAGGCCGGCAAGACCACGGTGGATTATGATGGCTACTATGGGTTCCAGAAGATCCGGAAGAAGATCGACATGATGAACGCGCAGGAGTATGCGCAATTCTACAATGAACAAGCAGCCAACGATGGGCTGGCTCCGCACTTCACCCAGGACCAGATCAACGGCTTCGGAAAAGGCACCGACTGGCAGGACGTAGCCCTGCGCACAGCGCCCATACAAAACCATTCCATCACCGTAAACGGCGGGGGAGAGAGCACAAAGTTCTCCATTTCCGGAAGCAACTTTAACCAATCCGGCATCATCATCGGCAGCGACTATGTGCGCAACTCGCTTCGCGCCAACATCAGCACCGACATCAGCAAGAAATTCAAGTTGGATCTCAGCACCATCCTGAGCCGCATCGATTCGGATCGCAAAAATTCAGGCAAGGGTAACCGGGGCGGTTCATTGATCTCGGCCATGTTGTCGGGCTATCCTACTTTTTCACCGTACAACGCCGACGGCACATACACAAACCTTTCCACGGCCTACTCCTGGGGTTCGAATGTGATCACCAACCCGCTGAACTTTATCGAACAACAATCCGACTTCATTCGCTCGAATAAAGTGCTGGCCAATGGTGCGGTCACGTACAAGGTTTTGGATGGTCTTTCTATCAAGATCTCTGGCGGCATTGAAAATACAGACGACCGCAATGATTTGTATACGACCAAGAAATATGTGAACTCCACCGGTTCGGCTACGGTCAATACGCAGCAGGCCACCAGCGTGCTGAACGAGAACACGATCAGTTATGTGAAGGAGTTTAATAATCACTCCATCTCAGCGGTGGCAGGATTTACCTATCAGAACTACAAGGCCACACAACTCAACACTTCCGCCAGCGGGTTCGTGAGCGACGTTCAGCAATCATACGACATCGGTGCAGGCGCCACACAGGGTGTTCCTTTTTCATCTTTCACCGAATGGACCTTGTTGTCCTACCTGGCACGGGTGAACTATGGTTTTAAAGGAAAATACCTGGCCACGGTCAGCTTCCGCGCCGACGGTTCTTCGCGCTATACCGAAGGGCAAAAGTGGGGAAATTTCCCCTCTGCCTCACTGGCTTGGCGCGTGTCGGAAGAGGAGTTTATGCAGAACATTCGCGTGATCTCCAACCTCAAGATCCGTGGCGGATATGGTGAGACCGGTAGCACGGCGATCGATCCCTATTCAACACTAAACCAATTGGCATCGGGAAAAGCTGTTTTTGGAGATGCCTTGACAACCTACTACGCGCCCACCAACCGTTTAGCAGGCC
>CBIHQM010000119.1:0-15239 GCA_966211885.1 uncultured Chryseolinea sp. | reverse complement strand
CCCGGGGTCAACGCAAGTTTGGTGATCATACCATGGACGGTGTTGGAAATTTTGATACCAATTTTTCCGACAACATCACCGAAGACAAACGTATCCCCGAACACCTCCCGGAATATTATGTTGGTTTGCAAAGCTCATGGGAGATCGATCTCTGGAGAAAACTCCGAAATCGCAAGAAGGACGCCTTCGCGCGCCTGCTGGCAAGCGAAAAAGGAAAGCACTGGGTCACGACCACGCTGGTTGCCGAGGTGGCCGTGTTATATTATGAACTGCTCGCCCTCGACAACGAGTTGCAGATCATCCAAGAAAACATCCGGCTCCAGCAAAAGGCCGTGGAGGTGATCCTGGTCCAAAAGCAGGCGGGCAGAGCCAACGAACTTGCAGTGCAACAATTCACTGCCCAGCTGATCAATACGCAAGGCCTGGAGTATCGCGTGCGGCAAGAGATCGTCGACGCCGAAAACGCGCTGAATGTCTTGCGTGGAAGTATGGGCAACCCCGTGGAAAGAGGCCAGCCCATACTGACGCACGTGCTTCCATCCGAGGTCACCGTCGGTATTCCCATGCAAATGCTAAGGCGGCGTCCGGATATTCAGCAAGCCGAGTTGGCGTTGCTGGCCTCGCACGCCGATGTGAAGGCAGCCTATGCAGCATTCTTCCCATCCCTTACCATCACTTCTTCGGTTGGCTTGCAGTCGTTTAGTTCGGCCTATTTTTTTAGTACACCGGGTTCTATTGCCTATAACGTTTTGGGCGGGCTAACGGCGCCGTTGTTCGATCGCAATACCATTCGCGCCGACTACAAGGCCGCTACGGCATTTCAAAATGAGGCGTTTCATCAATACCGCCGCACCGTTTTCAATGGCTACAGCGAGGTGGTGAGCAACATGAACCGGATTGAAAATTTGAAGGCCACTTCCAACCTGAAAGAGCAGGAGGTAGCTGTGCTGCAAAATGCGGTCGCCACGTCGCGCGATCTTTTTAAAACAGGCTATGCCAACTACCTCGAGGTAGTAGCAGCCCAACGCGGCGTACTGGAAGCCGAATTGGCGCTGGCCGATACGCGGAAGGAACAGTTTCATTCGTTGATTGCCTTGTATAAAGCTTTGGGGGGTGGATGGGACTGACAAATTTTCGTTAACCCCGCACCTCGGTGGGGGGGCATTTCATCATTATTTGCATAACAAATAAAATATGACCGTTGACATTCGCGTTTATTAGCTATACATTTAGTGAACAAATAAGCGTTCATGAAAGGAACAAACCTCGGCGAATTTGAAGAGTTGGTGCTGCTCACGGTAGGCATCTTGCAGGAAGAGGCCTACAGCATTGCCATCGCAAAAGAGATCAAACGCGTCACCAAGCGCCAGGTCATCTTTGCGGTGGTACATTCTGCTTTAAACCGCCTGGAAGAAAAGGGATATGTCGATTCCAAGCTCGGCGGCGCGACCCAGGAACGGGGCGGACGGAGCAAACGGATCTTCACGATCTCTGCCGCGGGGAAAAAGGCTTTGCTGCGCAGCAAAACACAGCGGGATGCTTTGTGGAGCCTGATGCCGAAAGTTGTTTTCAAAAATATATAAGGTATACCTATGAAACATAAACCACCGGTTTGGGCGGATCGCTTCTTTGCATGGTTTTGCGCCCCGCATTTGCTCCACGATCTCCAGGGCGACCTGCACGAACGGTTCTATGAACGCATCCGCGACAACGGTGTTCGCGCAGCACGCTTTCATTTTGTGCTCGATGTGTTTTCTTTTTTTAGGCCCTATATTCTCCGGAGAAGAAAGCACGGTTTTTCTCAAACACCTTTCCGGATGCTTTTCGGCCATTACCTGAAAAGCGCGTTTCGAAGCATGAAGCGCGACAAACAATTTCTCGTGGTCAACACCTTGGGGTTGGCACTGGGAATAGGATGCTCATTGCTGCTGATCGCCTACGTCTATACCGAACTTTCCTACGACCGTTATGTGGACGATCCGTCGTCGGTATATCGCGTTAGCTGCAGTACGGTGATCGATACAAAAGAGACACAATTCGCACCCATTCCGCCGGCGATCGGCCTGGCATTGAAAGAAGCCCTTCCCGAGATCAACGACATGGCCCGCTTTATGACCTGGTCGTATACCACGGGCAATTCTTCTGTCAGCTACCAGGACAAATCTTTCTATCAACAAAACATATTTATAGCCGACTCCACCGTCTTCAAGGTGATCACGTTCCGTTTTCTGGCTGGCAATGCCGCGGCTTTGCGCCAGCCGGACAGGGTGGTGCTATCGCATACCCTGGCGACAAAGATTTTTGGCCCGGATTATTTGCAACGGCGCGACCTTTTGCAAACCATGATCCGCATCGACAAACAAGAATTTGCCGTGGGCGGCGTGGTGGATGACATGCCTAATAGCAGTCACTGGCGTCCGGAAGCGATGGTCGGCTGGCAGGGTCGGGGTAATGACAATGTGTGGGACGACTCGCATGCGTATACCTACATACGCGTCAACGCGGGGACCGATCCGCAGGCATTGCAAAAACGAATGAGCAATTTTATTGCCGCCAATGAAAATATAAAAAAGGTAGCGGAGGCCTTTGGCGCAAAGGTGTCGGTGTTCATTCAGCCCTTGACGGACATTCATCTTCATTCCGACAAAATGTATGAGCTTTCTCCGGGTGGCAGCGTTGGATATATTTATGCGTTCTCCGTGCTGGCGGTGTTCTTTCTTTTTTCTTCCGGCATCAACTATACAAACCTGGCCATCGCGGCGTCGGCTCATCGCTTCAAGGAGATCGGCGTGAGAAAGGTAATTGGCGCTCTGCGTCACCAGATCCAGAAGCAATTCATGATCGAAGCGGTCCTCATCACGTTCATCGCGGCGGCGATCGGCGCGGGGTTCTTTTATTTGTTGATCCCTCGCTTCAATGTGTTGATGGAATATAAACTCGACATGAGCATCTTCCGCCAAAGCGAGTTTTTAGCGACCGCGACGGGCGTGGTGGTGATCTTGTCGTTGCTCTCGGGATTTTATCCGGCGTTCTATCTGTCCTGGATCAATCCCATACAAATATTGAAAAGCAAGTTTAACGGTGGCCCGGGCAAGGCGCATTTTAGAAAAACACTGTTGATGACACAGTTTGCTATTTCGGCGATCATGATCGTGGCCGTTATGGTAGTGAGTGCACAAATGCGGTATCTCAGCCAGAAAGATCTGGGCTTCAACAAGGAGAATGTTATGATCATCACGATCCCGGATGCGTATATGAAGGACCTGTTGGTGTTGAAGGAAAAGCTTTTGGCCGTGACCGGTGTATCGGGCGCAGCAGTTTGCGATTATGTGCCGGGCTATTCCGACATGGTGGATGAACATTATGTGGAACGGGCAAACGGCGAGATGAAATCCAGCACGGTATCACGATTGCATTTTGATAAAGACTACTTGCGCGTATTGGGTCTTGAAGTGATCCAGGGAAGGAACTTCGATCCCACGAACGAAGCCGACTACAAAGCCGCTTACCTGGTGAACGAGGCAGCGGTAAAGGCCTATGGCTGGGATAAAACACCACAAGGAGCACTGGGCCGCAAGATCGAGGGCTTCAACTATGGCAAAAAGGGTCAGGTGATTGGCGTGGTAAAGGATGTCAACTTGTTTTCGCTGAAACAAAAGGTGGCGCCGCTGGTGATGGGCCTCACGCCATACGCCAGTTTTTTATACGTGAAGACCGATGGACAACATCCGAAGGAAATGGTTAGCCGCATCGAACAAACCTATAAGGCGGTCATGAACAACGAGCCACTGACCTACCAATTCCTGGACGAGCGCCTGATGCGGCTCTATGAATCGGATCAGAAAATGAATGCGGCCCTGCTGAGCGGCTCGCAAGTGCTGATCTTTACTTCGTGTCTGGGTCTGTTCGGATTGTCCGCCTTCATGGTGACCCAACGCACGAAAGAGATCGGCGTTCGAAAAGTACTGGGTGCTTCACTCCGCGAGATCATGGTGTTGCTGACACGCGACTACGTTCGTCTGATCCTCCTGGCCAATGTCGTAGCCATTCCGCTGGGATATTTGCTGATGCGCCAATGGCTGAAGAGCTACGCCTACCGGGTTGACCTTTCGTGGTGGATGGCGCTGGTGCCGGTGTGCCTCACGGTTTTGTTGGCGTTGCTTTCCATCAGCTTCCAGGTAGCGCGAGCGTCGAGGGCAAATCCGGTACGGACGTTGCGATATGAGTAAATTTCTGTCTACTCAACCGTAAAGCTGAACGACTGCCCCAAAACGGTATAGTCCGACGTGATCGCATACGCGCGAACGTTGTATTCTTTTCCCTTCTCAAAATTATATTGGACCAGGGCTTGAAAGGGCCCGGTAGTTTCGAGAGGCCCCATGGAATATTTCGGCGCCGTGGCCACATCAGGAAAGCTGCGGTCCCAGATAAAGCCGTGGTCGGTGATCTTGTTTTTGCCCGGTACATTGAAGGTGCCGCTAAATTGCACGCCGTCGCTGGTGACCTGCGGTGCGAAAGTCTCGATGCGGGGGTAGTCACGACTGTCGAGCGCCTGATCGCTATCGTCACAACTCAGGCAGAAAAGACAGAGGGCGATGAAAATATAGTTCAGTTTCATAATGCGTACGATTTAAAATTGAAGTTCAAATACGGCGGAAATGGCATCGACTTTAGATGACATGTTTACGCCCGATCCGATGTAGCCGTTCATCTGCTCATAGCGCACCATGACCACGGCGGTGAGACGGCCGGAGATGCGTTGATTAACACCCGCAGAAAGCCAGTACCCGATCATGTTTTTGCGAAACCCGGAAATTTCAGGGTCGTTGGATACCGTCACAAGTTTCCCCGTGGCGACGTCGAGTGAGCCCGAGGAGGATGTCTTGGTGATGATCTCATCCATAAGACCTCCGCCGATGAATGGCGAGAAGGGTGCGTTGCTTAAATTGAATTGAAAGCCGTTTGTAATTTTAAACGACGTCACGTTCGTGAAGAATTCGTAGTAATATTTGTTCACACTGGAGGCTGTCATAGAGCGACCGTGAAACTTGTTTTGAACATACCAACCTTCGAGCGTGAGTTTGACCTGGTTGGTGATGCGTGGAGAAAATATGGAGATCCCACCGCCAAACGTGACCGCCTGGGAATTGTCGACGGCGGCTTGGCTGAACAGCGGGAACCATTCGGGCGTGACCGTGAACTTCGTCAATGCCACGCCTGCCCCAATCTTGAAATTAACACGCAGCCAAGGCTGGCTGTCAAACACCTTTATAGGCGCGCCAACGCAGGCGTTGTATTTTCGGAATACGGAAAACAACGACCTTTTCGAATACGACGATGATTTGATCGGCATCAGCATGGTCTGGCAATCGTTCATGATCTGCATCAATGTATCGACATATGGTCGGATTCTTCGCGAGTACCGGGTATTGTCCTTACCCTTAGCGGTGAATGACTTGTCGTACGGTTCGGGCAAGTACCCGAAATGGCCGCCTTTCGAGTATAGGAAATAGCGACCGTTGGTATAGAGCGAAAGTTTGCTCTCCAACATTTGTTCGGCAAAATAATTAGCGCTGTCGGCAGTGCCGGTGAACGCCGTGAAGTGCTTGCCATCGTTGAAACTGTAGGAGCGGAGTTCCCCGGGCAGGTACTCCCTTGACGGTCCCTTTTTATCGCTTTTAAAAATGCACCGCGTGTAATTCTTTTTAGTCTTGCTCCGGTCGATCCAGCCTTTTATAGTTTCGCCGGATGTCAGCACGATCGAACCTTCCGCAAAGTTGCGTTGGGCGATGCAAGGAGAAAGAACAAGAAGTTGAAAGAGGATCAGGAAAACAAGCGCTGATCTCAACGGACGTTGGGACGAGTACATCAGGGGACAGGTTGGTTAAGGTTTCAGAAAACATACAACTTTACCCCAAGATAATAATTCTTCAGAAATGATCGTCATCCGGAAGACTTCATCCCGATTTCCTTTTTACCGGCCTTGGCTATCCAATACCGAAGCAGCATCGGACTTTCGCCATTCCTTCAAAAGATCGTTTGATTTTTGAAGCAGAAAAAGATTCAGGTCGCTGCTGCGCACGCCAGTCTCGCGATCTTGCAACACCATATCCGACGCATATTCATAAACAGACGTTGTAAGGCGTTGCGCCATTTCATCTCGTCCCAAGGCCATGAGCATGTCGGCCGCCTGGAGGTTGGTGTAGGATGGAAGCAGGTGGGGCGGATATAGTTTTTCTACCGCCTGGACCAGCACTTTTTCGGCCATCTCCGTATTGCCTTCCTCCAGGTAGGCTCCCGCGAGTGCATTGAACGATTGGCGGATGGGTACGATCATGCGCGCGTGAAAATCCTCATAGTTAAAATAGACGCGCGGGTTGGCGAGATTCGCATAGTCGGCTTCTTCGATAAGATATTTGTAGGTAAGGGCCTTGTCGACAGCGATATCTTTTTCGTCGTGCAACGTTGGTGTAAGCCTGAACAACACGCCTTCCTGCACGGCATAAGGTTTCAAATCCAGCCCGATGGTGCTGATGGAGGTGAAGTTAAAATAGATCGGCCGGTCGCCATGGTTGCTCACGATGAGATCGACCAATGCCAAAGCATTTTTTTGCAAATAGTTCTCGGTCAGCTTTAGATTCATGACCTGTCCTTTGACGGGGGCCGTATCGTTGGCGGTCAATTTATTTTTTGACACCGGCGGCTCCAGGTTGATCTTCAAAGTGCGCGACGGAACAATATTGTAGGCATCACCTTGCGCAGTCAACACACGAAGGGCGCTGTGCTCCTCTTTGAGCAGTTGCAAGTATTTTTTTGCGTCTATGCCTTCTTTGATGCTTTCCTGGATGTAGAGCACATCGTTGGGGCCGTATTGACGGTAAGCTTTTTCATCCAGCGTAAAGGCAAAGGGTGGCGATTGATAGTAGGGCCTTCTTAATTGCTGAATATACCAGTCGGTATTAAAATAGCTGAGCACCATCACACGCACGTCGGTGCGGAAGCCCTCCACTTCCTGGATATACCAAAAAGGGAACGTGTCGTTGTCGCCACCGGTGAACAGGATGGCGTTGGGTGCGCAGCTTTTTAAAGTATTGCGGGCGTTGTCGACCTGGAACGTTCTGCCGGCGCGGTTATGGTCATCAAAGTTTTGATAGAACATCCACAGCGGAACAAGGACACACAGCGCGCCGCACAACACGAGGCTTTTTGTTTTTGTGAACATGAAATGCGCAGCGTGGAAAAAACCGATCCCAATCCACAGACAGAAGGCGATATACGACCCCACATAAATATAGTCGCGTTCGCGCGGCTCGACGGGAGGGGAATTGAGATAGAGGGCCAGGATGAGACCGGTGAGCAGGAAAAATACAGTCACGGCCAGGAAGCCTTTCCGGTCCTTTTGAAATTGGAAGACCATTCCCAACGCGCCGGCCGCGAAGGGCAGCAGCCAATATTGGTTCCGGCCTGGGTTAGGATGGTCGCCGGCCGCGTGCAGGCTTTGCCAGGGCTTGAGCCAATCTGCGCCTTGCACATCGCTCTCGCGCCCCGCGAAATTGAAAAAGAAGTAACGCAGGTACATGTGACCCAACTGCGCGCTGAACATGAATTTCAGGTTGTCGGCAAAGCGCGGTTTTTCACCGGGCTTCAGATCCAGCCAACTCCGATAGGCTTCGATGTGATCCGGATCGCGACTGTAGAGACGGGGCAAAATGGTTTGGCGCGCCGGTTCGTATTCATATTCGATGAGGGGTCCGGAAAGTTCATAGGCCGTATTGCCTTTCGTATAGGCCTTGCTCTTCACCTTAAACTCCTCGATGTTGGCATCGAAATAAGGTCCATACAACATCGGGCTGGAAGGGTATGATTCGCGATTCATATACGCCTTGATCATGTATAGATTTTCCGGGTTGGTTTCGTCGATTGGTGGATTGTGTCCCGACCGGATAAAGAGCAAGGCATACGGTGAAAATCCAACCAACAGAAAGATGAAGGCCCAGGTGTAGGTCGAGAGGCCCGCGTATTTTTTTAATACAAAATAAAAGACCGCAATCATCAGAATGATCAGCGCCAAGGCACCCGAGTAAAAAGGAAAATGCAGGGTGTTGACAAAAAAGAAGTCCATGGAAAACGCCAGCTCAAAAAGGCCGATGGCCACCAGGCGGTTGATAAGGAACACCGTAAGAAACCCGCTGCCCACGGTGGCCACGATCATCCAGAACGTGAGCGGCCGTTGATGGGCATACCACGAGAACGGCAGCACGGGCAGCACCAGCAAACACATGGGATGAACGCAATAGGCCAGGCCGGCGACATAGGCGATCAAGATGATCCAGCGCCACCGTTGTGATTCTGGTTGGTCTTTCCCTTTCAGGATCAGCCAAAGCAAGAGTACCAGGAAGAAACAGGCCCCGCCATAGGTCTCCGCTTCCACTGCCGAATACCAGAACGAATCGGAAAACGCCATACACAAACTGCCCCCGAGGGCGGCGATCGCCACCAGGGCCGCGGGCGTGTTGGCCGGCCGCAGGGTTTGGATGAGGTAGCATAAAATGTGATAGACCACCCACACCGCGAGCGCTGAAAACAAGCCGCTCATCATATTGACTGTCCAGGCCACCAGCTTCACGTTTCCAAACGAAAGCATGGTAAACATCCTGCCAAACAGCAATGAAAGCGGGGTGCCCGGCGTGTGGGGCACCTGCAGCTTGTAGGCCGACGCAATAAATTCCGAACAATCCCAAAGACTGGCCGTTGGTTCCAGGGTGACCAAGTAGGTCACGAACGCTGCCAGGAAAGCCACAAGGCCGCCGGCGTGCTGGACTGGGTTGGTCTTCCAGGCCTGCGTCAGGTGCGGTGTGCGGAAATGGTCTGCTCCCAGGATGCCCACCACCGGCAATGCAAAGCCTGCCAATAAAATGGGCGGTGCAATCCAAAGCGTCAGGACGCCAAAGCCGTTGTCGGCAGGGTCCACGGCCATCAAGATGAATCCCAGGAGCAGGAGCGCCAGGGCGGCGAGGAAGTAGCTGTAGTTTTGGGAAAAGCGGAAGTTTGCGGTGGGCATGGTGTTGTTTTTTACAAGGCTACGCACCGGCGCAAAGGGGCATGGTTAAGGAGTGTAAAGAAGTGTTAAAGGAGTGTTAAAAACCGGGCGACAAAAGGCGATTAGCGTTTAAAGCCTTATTTTTATAAGATGAAGCGCAAGCATTTAGGAAGGATCATTTTACTGGGCACGGTCGTGCTCACCTGCCTGCTGGTGGTGCAGGTGTATTGGTTCAAGCGCGCCTTCGATGCGGCCGAACAACAATTTGATCACCGCGTGCAATTGGCGCTGAAGCACGTGGCCGATTCCGTTTCGCCCGCGCCGCAAGTGAAGAAGCTGTCGTCCAATTTCTTTTTTGTTTCCACCGAAAGTGTATTGAACAACACCGCCTTGGATCGTTTGCTAAAAAAGGAATTCCAGTCGCGCAGCCTCGATCTCGATTATGAACTGGGCGTGTATAACGCCGATGACGACACGCTCGTCTATGGCAACTACGTCAAGGCCACGCAACCGCGGCTGACGGAAGACCACGCGACCGCGCAACAAAATGCGATGGAAAAGAATTTTGCCGTATACTTTCCGAAAAAGGAAAGCTACGTCGCGGCACAACTCGACATCTGGATCTTCTCCACCTTCATGTTGTTGCTCATGATGGGTTTCTTTGCCTATGCCATCGTGTCCCTGCTGCGGGAACGCAAGTTCGCCGAACTGAAAAACGATTTCATCAACAACATGACGCACGAGTTCAAAACCCCCGTAACGAATATCAAGATCGCGGGCGAAATGTTGAAACATAAAATGCCGGAACAAAACGGCACGCAGGTGTACATCGACATCCTGTTAAAGGAGAATGAAAAGTTGCGTGAGAAGATCGATCAGGTGTTGCTGGGTGCGTCGGTAGACCACTTGCAGCCCACGTTGGAACGAGTGGACGTGCACCAGCTCATCGCCGGTTGTGCCGAGGCCTTTCAACTAAAAGTGCAGGAACGCCAAGGCCAGCTCCACCTGAAGTTTGAAGCGGAATCGACGTTGATCCTGGGCGACCGCGAGCTGTTAACGCAGGCCATCAACAATGTGATCGACAATGCCGAGAAATATTCCCCGCACGCACCCCACATCGTCGTGCAAACCCGCGACAGCGGCAAAGGCATTGCCATCGACATCATCGACAACGGCATCGGCATTGCACCCCAGATGAAACAAAAAGTGTTTGAAAAATTTTTCCGCGTACGCTCCGGCGATGTTCATGTGAAGGGCTTTGGTTTAGGACTGAGCTTTGTGAAAAGCGTGATCCGCTCGCACCACGGTGAAGTGAGCCTGATCAGTGAGCTTGACAAGGGAACGGACGTGCGGATCTTTTTGCCGAGAGCATGAAGGGGACCCCTGAGATCCTGTTGGTGGAAGACGACGAAAGTCTCGGCTTCCTTTTGAAAGATACCCTGGAGGGGCACGGATGGAGTGTTCGCCTCTGCCCCAACGGCGAACAAGGACTCTCGGCCTTTCACAGCCACACCTTCGATCTCTGTATCCTCGACATCATGTTGCCCCGGAAAGATGGTTTCGACCTGGCCCTTGAGATTCGCAAGTATAACCAACAAGTCCCTATTGTTTTTCTCACCGCCAAGAACCAAACCGCCGACCGCATCCGCGGCTTCCAGGTGGGCGCCGACGATTATGTGTGCAAGCCTTTCAGCATCGAAGAATTCAAATACCGCATCGAAGCGATCCTGAAACGCTCCATGGGCACGGCCGACCGTACGCCGGTTTTGAAAGCGGGCCGTTCTACGTTAGACGTGCACAATCTCTCCCTCTGTGCCAACGGTGTCACCACGCGCCTCACCTACAAGGAGTGTAAAGTATTGCAAATTTTTTTCCGCCACGGTGGCAAAGTCATCGAACGCGATGTTTTTTTGAAGACCGTTTGGGAAGACGACGGTTTCTTCGTGGCCCGCAGCATGGATGTGTTTGTTTCCAAGTTGCGGAAATACCTTCGCAGCGATGATACCTTGAGGATTGAGAACGTGCGGGGTATCGGTTATATCCTGAAGCAATAACAGCATCCTTTCGCGAAGAAAGATTATCTTGCTTATGGGCCGGAATGAACGACCTACCTAAACCCACAAGATAATTGTATGCGGACAAGTCACCTCTTCACCTTCTGCGCCCTATTGCTTTCTTCCGGCGCCTTCTCCCAACAGCCATCAAAAATTGCACGCATCGACTCCGTACTTCGTTGGATGAACGAAAGGGAGATGTACAATGGCACGGTGTTGGTGGCCGAGAAAGGAAAGGTTTTATACAAAAATGCATTTGGCATAGCCAATCCGAAAACACGCGCGCCCCTCACCACGGCCTCGGCGTTTAATCTGGCTTCTGTCTCCAAGCAGTTTTATGCGATGATGACGATGATGCTGCACGAAGGCGGCAAACTGCAATACGATGACCCGGTGCAAAAATATCTCCCCATCTTTCCCTACCCCGGCGTCACGATCCGTCACCTGATGAATCAAACCTCGGGCCTACCCGAATATTTTGACATCGCCGCCGCAAATTTGAATTTACTTGATACACTGACCAATGCTTCGATGCTGGATCTGTTGGCGTATAAGAAACCGCCTTTGCTGTTTACGCCGGGCGAGCGATGGGAATATTGCAATACAAACTACACCACCCTCGCTTCTGTCATCGAAAAAGTATCCGGGATGACGGCCGATAAATTTTTTCAGCAGCGCATCGCCGGGCCGTTGAAAATGACGAATAGTTATGTGTATCATCTGAAAATGAAAACCTCGCCGGCCTCCCGTGTCATCGGCTTCCAGCATGAAGGCGGCCAGCCCGTGTTGAATGACCTGATGGCATTCGACGGCATTGTGGGTGATGGTAATGTATACTCGTCCGTGGAGGACCTTTTGAAATGGGACCGGGCGTTGTATACGGAAAAGCTGGTGAAAAAATCGACGCTCCAGGAAGCCTTTACATCGGGTAAACTTTTGAACGGGAAGTCCACCGGCTATGGTTTTGGATGGTTTGTTGACGATCGCGGGACCAGGGTGGAGCACACCGGTTCGTGGGTAGGCTTCTTTACGCAGATCATACGATACACCGACAAAGACCAGACACTCATCTGGCTGAGCAATTCCTCGCGCTCCACTGCCCGGCAATACGTGCGGGATATTTGGGAAGGCAAGCCCATTCAATTGCCACAGACGGAATTGATCACCAATGTCAATTTGATCGCAGGTAATGGCTTGGTGGCGCAAAAAACTTCGGTGCGCATCATGAACGATCGCATTCGCGACATCGGAAGGTTGACGCCTTACCCGAACGAGAAAGTAACCGACGGCAAAGGCGCCGTGCTGGCTCCCGGGTTTATCGACAGCCACAGTCACCACGACCGCGGCCTGAAAGATGAGCCCCATTTTTTGGCGGCCGTCAGTCAAGGCATCACCACCATTGTGATCGGCCAGGATGGCGACTCAGATCCGGTGGACTCGTTGAAAAGCAGCATGAAGAAAACTCCGGTCAGTGTGAATGTGGCGACCTACACCGGCCACGCCACCTTGCGGCAGCAAATTATGAAGCAACGCCTGTATCGTGCGGCACGACTCGCGGAAGTAGATTCGATGAAAGCATTGTTGGAAAAGGAGATGGACAAAGGATCGCTCGGCCTTGCCACCGGCTTGGAATATGAAGCCGCATTTTTTTCAAACACCGACGAAGTGATCGCCCTGGCTAAAGTGGCTGCGGCCAAAGGTGGCCGCTACATCAGCCACATCCGCAGCGAAGACATTCACCTGGATGAGGCCGTGACCGAGATCATCAACATCGGCCGTGAGGCAAAGCTGCCCGTGCAGATCTCGCATTTAAAAATTGCCCTGCACAGTAAATGGGGTACGGCTCCGAATGTTTTGAACCAGTTGGAGAAAGCCCGCGCGCAAGGTGTCGACATCACGGCCGACGTGTATCCCTACGCCATGTGGATGTCCACGCCGCGCGTCTTGTTTCCCAAGAAAGATTTTGACAACGAGCAAAGCGCCGTCTTTGCCACGCAAGAATTGTTCGATCCGTCCAAATCGGTGATGCTCTACTTTTCAGCAAACCGCTCGTATGAGGGAAAAACCGTTTCCGAGATCGCGACGCTGAATCATGAAACGCCGCCGAAAGCCTTGATGCGATTGATCCGCGAAGCCGATGAAAAGAAAGGCTCGGCAGGCATCGCCGGTCACTCCATGGCAGAAGAAGACATCGTGAGTTTTCTGCAATGGCCTCACACCAACATCTGTTCCGACGGCGCACCCGATGGCCACCCCCGCGGACATGGGGCGTTCACACGCGTGCTGGGTCCTTACGTCCGCGATCAAAAGATCATGCCGTTGGAGACTGCTATTTTTAAAATGACCGGTCTCACCGCTGAGCACCTCGGGCTTCACGATCGTGGGCTGATCACGCCCGGCAACTTCGCCGACCTGGTATTGTTCGATCCCGCTACGGTGAAAGACAATGCCACCATGACCGACCCCATGGCGCTGTCCACCGGCATCCTGAAGGTGTGGGTCAATGGTCAGGCCGTCTATGAAAATCAGAAGGCCACGGGAAATTTTCCCGGCCGGTTTGTCGGGCGGTAAATACTAAAAGACGACTGTTTTTTTATTCGAACTTCTCCGTGTCGGGATGGAACGTGCGCCAGCTATGCCAGAACTCCTGGTAGGCTTTCACGCGCGCCAGGCGCTGGTCTGGGGTGGAGAGGTTGCGTCCAGAGAGGTCGTAGGGTTTGTCGCCCGCAAAGAGGGTGTCTTGTCGGATGGTGAACTCTTCGGTTTGGGATGGACGCTCGAACACCACGAAGGTTTGTGCATCGCCCGAAAGGGCCAACACCACGGGTTTGCCACCCACGTTGTCGTTGATGATGCGTTTCTCGGTGAGTTGGATCCAATCGTAAGCCTTGCTGGCATTTCCGGCCTGGATGCCCACCACCCACGATTTGTCTTTCCAGGAAAGACTGTCGGTGCGCGTGAGTTTACCTTTGCTTTTTCCCTTCTCAAACCGGCCAGTGGAGTCATATTTCGTGCGCGACACGGCGTCCAGTTGCATAACTACGGCTTTTGGATATAATTCAAAAAACTTGCGCAGGTTGGTTTGGAAGGATTCCACTTCGGGCAGCGACTGTCCTTTCAACGATCCTGCTACCGCTTCGCCCGTGGCTTGGCGCCACCAGCTTTTGGTGGTCGCATCCTCGAACATGGCATTGAAGTGGTCCATGCCCACCAGCCTGAATTTTTCATGTTGTCCGTTCACCACGGGCTCGAACACACGACCGGTGCGACACACATTGCAATAGGTGACGATGATATTTTTTCCCCCGATCGTGTCCTGCACCTGGTGGTGGTAGGAGAGGTAGCGGATGGGATACGCTTTGGCAATGCCTTTGTATTCGACGGCGATCACGAGGCTGCTGTCGTTCACCTGGCTTTCGTTCTGCGGTTTGAACGTGACTTTTTCGGGCTGCGAAAAAATGCTGTCGGCCGTCATTTTAAAATTGAAGTAGTAGACGACCAGCATGGCCAATGCGCCAACGGCGGCGGGCACCCAGGGGCGCTTGCCCCGGAAAGCATCGCGGAACCCGGCAATGATCATCAGGCCAAAAGCAGCCCTGAACCACCAGCGGTGGGAGTGTAGCAAATAGGCAATGTCAAGACTTTGGATCTCCTGGCTGCCCGGCATGGGCATAATAAAATAAACTTTCAGGATCTCGAATACGGCAAGGAGGATCATCCCCGCATAGAATAATTTTTTCATAGCGAATCGATAGTGAAAAAAACCTGTGATCAGTGCTGCCGGCTGTTACGGGGTCAGCGGCAGCTAACAGAGCTAAAGATAGATTTTTTTTGGAAATGAATCACTTTTTCGGTTTGCCCTGGGCCGTCAGAATGGCCATGACCAGGTTCGCGGAGTTGCGGGCGGCTACCTGGTAAAACGTTTCAATATCCGTAGGGGCTGTGCTGCTGGCGTTGTCGCTCATGCTCCGGATCACCAGGAAAGGGATGTGTTGCTGATAGCTGACTTGCGCCACCGCCGCACCTTCCATCTCGGTGGCCTCGGCGTGCATTTGCTTTTGAAGTTCCTGTGTGGCTTTCTCGGAAGACACAAACACATCGCCGGTCACAATGACGCCGCTGATGATCTTGGGTGAGCGAAGACC
>CBIHQM010000118.1:0-15296 GCA_966211885.1 uncultured Chryseolinea sp. | reverse complement strand
TCCTGCGGGTTGGTGAGCTGGTACATGTCGAGATCGCCGTCGAGATCATAGTCCAGGAATGCGGCCTGGGTGGAGTAGCTGCGATCGGCCAGGCCGACGGCGGCGGCCACTTCCTCGAATATAGGAACGCCTTTGTCGTCGACACCCTTGTTGTGGAAAAGTAAGTTGGGCGTCGATTTGTCGTCGTGGGGGTTCACGGTGCACACATAGATATCCATCCAACCATCCTGATCGATGTCGATCACCGAAATGCCGGTGCACCAGTATTTCGTGGTCACTTTCGCTTGTTCGGTGATGTCGTCGAAACGAAAGTTGCCTTTGTTGAGGTAGAGTTTGCTGCTCACCATGTTCCCGGCAAAGAAGATGTCCGTCAGCCCATCGTTGTTAAAATCGCCCACGCCAACCCCTCCCCCATTGTACATGTACTCGAACGACAGGATGTTGAGGGTATCGCTCTCCGTCAACAGGTTGTTGAACGCAATGCCGGTAGTGCCGGAGGGCAAAAGCTCGAAGCGGGTGGGTTGTGTGTGGCATCCCACTACGAGAAAAAGAACGAGGGCGAATAGCGGGAGGGTATTTTTGGACATAGGTTCTGATGAATTCATCTGAAAAGTAAAAAAAACAGGGCGATGAAACATCGCCCTGTCACCAGTTTAATTCAGACGGTCAATCAATATCCGGGGTTCTGCTCGCTTTGCGGAATCTCTTTGTTGGTATTGATCTCGTCCTGCGGTATAGGCAGCAGCTCAAATTTGTTGGCTTCGAAATAGGAAATGGGCTCGGTCTTCAACTTGTTGTTCTTCCTCCAGCGGAGGATGTCGAAGTTGCGCACTTCCTCGCCCGCCAATTCCACCTGCCGTTCGTGAATAATGGCCCGCGTGATCTCGTCCTTGGAATTGCAGGGGAAATCGGCGGTGGGATAATTCGGCATGCTCACACTGGGGCGATTGCGGATCTGGTTCATATAGGCCATCGCGGCGGAGGATGTGCCCACTTCGTTCTCGCATTCGGCCAGCATCAACAACACGTCGGCATAGCGGTACATGCGGTAGTTGATACCGATCTTGTCGTAGTATCCGCCCGGATCGAGCTTATACATGACCGAGTATTTCCGCCAGCTGATCTTTTGGCTCACACTGTGAAAATTGCTGGAGTTCCCTTGCACTTTGTCGGCGGTCAGCGTCACCGGGGCGGCCGGGTCGCCATACTTATCGCCGATAAAAAAGAAGTTGTCTTTCAGGCGGGGATCGTTCGCTTCATATTCGTTGAGCAGGTTGTCGGAGGGGATCAGGTTGCGCCACCCCACGGCGGAGTATTCTTGCGAGCGGATCCACGATTCGTTTACGCTGGTTCCGTTGCCATCGGCATCCCAGTTAAAATTGCCGCTGGAAGTATAGGAAAGTTCGAAGATCGATTCCTTGTTGTATTCCGTTTCTTCTTTGAAGTTATCAAAGTAGTTATCCACCAGCGCATAGCCCATACCTTTCACCGCTTCGAGTTGCGTTTTCGCGTTCGTGTAGTCGCCCTTGAAAATGTAAACTTTGGCCAGCAAGGTGAGCGCTGCCCCGCGGGAAGCACGTCCCAGGTCGTTGCCGGAATACGAAACCGGCAAGTCGGCCTGCAGGCTGTTCAATTCGGTGATCACGAAATTAAAAACATCGTTTTGCGGGCTGCGGGCTTTCACGTCTTCGAAACCTTTTGCGTAGGTGTCATACAGGGGAACGTCTCCCCAGAAGGCGGCCAGTTGAAAATAGGCCCATGCCCTTAAGAACCGGGCCTCGCCTACAATTCTGGCTTTCACGCCCGCGTCGCCCGTAGCAGCCGGTGCATTTTCAATGATGGCATTGACACGATGGATCAACCGGTAGAAGCCGTTCCACACGGATGTCATCACAGAATTTGTTGCGCCCAGGGAACCGATCAGGATCTGGTTCCGCGCGGTTTCCAACTGACCACCACCACTGGCAACGTCATCGGAGCGCAGGTCATGAAGGAAGAAATACTCGCGGCCCCCGAGGTCCGTGCCTTGCAGGATGGCATACGAACCGGTCAATGCGGAATTCAGTTCGTCGACGGTTTTGTAATAGTTCTCCGTCTTCACGTTGGTCGTGCTTTGCCTGTCCAGAACGTTTTCGCCGCAAGAGCTGGCGATCAGGCTCGATACGATAGTAAAAAATATAATTTTCGTTTTCATGGTTTTCATTTTTTGTTGCTACTCCTTAAAACCCAACTTGAAGACCGGCCATGAAGGTTCTTGGCGAGGGGAACTGGCCATAGTCAATACCATTGATCAGCGTGTTGCCCGTACTGTTCTGATAGCGATTACCAATTTCCGGATCGTACCCCGTATACTTCGTCACGGTGAACAGGTTTTGCGAAGAGACATAGATCCGGAGCTTTTTAAGCGTGCCCTTGGTCAGATCTTGTATGCTCGTCGAAGGTATCGAATAACCGATGCTGATATTCTTTAACCGAAAGTAGGAACCGTCTTCAATAAACCGGTCCGATGTCCGTGAATTTTGATTGGGATCGCCGTTGACTGCACGGGGAACATTGGTGTTGGTGTTGTCGGGAGTCCAGGCGTTCATCACTTCTTTCTCGGCGCCAAACAGCCGCAACATGCCCTGACCGAGCACCTTCGTGCCGTTGTAGATCTTGTTGCCTTGCACACCCTGGAAGAAGAGTGTCATGTCGAAGTTCTTATAGTTTGCCGTGAAGTTTATGCCATAGTTGAACTTGGGGAGGTAGCTGCCGAGACTCACTTGATCCGAAGCATCGATCACACCGTCGCCGTTAATATCCTTGAAACGAATGTCACCGGGTGCTGCGTTGGCCTGATATTTCGTGGACGGATTGCCGTCCGCCGCGTTAGCTGCATCGATCTCGGCCTGGTTTTGGAAAATGCCATCGGTCTTGTAGCCATAAAATTCCTGGATCGAGCTGCCGGCGATGGTACGTGTAATTTGGAAACCACCGAAGTCGTCGTTCTTGCCACTGTATAAAACCGCGTTGGGTGCGTTCAGTTGTTTCACGGTATTGCGAATGATGCCGATGTTGGCGCTGATGTTGAACGTGATCGGACCATTTGATTTTGCATAGCCCGCAATAAATTCATATCCCCAGTTCTTCATCGAAGCTACGTTCTGTTTGGTGGCCGACGTATACCCCAGCGAGTTGGCGGGGACGACATCCAACAATAAATCGCTGACGTTCCGTACAAAGTATTCGGCGGTAAACGTCACGCGGTTCTCAAACAGACCCAGGTCGATACCGAAGTTTGACATTTTTGTTTTTTCCCACGTCAGGTTCAGGTTTTGGATCTTGTCAAAATAGGCAGCCCCGGCGGCAGCGGCGTTGTTGAAATCGTAAGACGTGTTGGTGTTGATGAACGATTGATAGTCATACGCCCCTACGTTGGCAATGGAACCCAATGAACCATAGCTGGCCCGCAGCTTCAATTCGGAGATCGTGGGCACCTGCTTCATGAAGTTCTCTTCGTTCATGCGCCAGCCTACGGACAAACCAGGGAAATTACCCCACTTGTGATTCGGAGCAAATCCGGAGAAGCCGTCCCTGCGAATGGAGGCGCTCAACAGATATTTTCCTTTGTATTCATAGTTCACACGCGCCAGGTAAGACAACAACGTCGTTTCCGATTTGTCGCCACTCAGGGTGGGATTGGACGATCCTGTCATCTGGTCGATATCGTTGCGAGCCTGTTGCGCACTGGTGTTGAGGTTTGACCCGGTGTAGTTCTGCTTTTCTGCTACGGCAATCACGTTGAGCGCATGCGATCCAAACGTCTTATCGTAGGTGAGTTGATTCGACAGATAGGGCGAGAAGCTTGTATTCCGGTTGTCGACCAGGTTATGCTGGTTCCGCGACACAAAGCCATCGTTGTACATCGGATAATCCTCCAAGTGACGGCGCACGGCATAATTCACGCCGGCGGTGAATTTGTATTTCAAGCCATCGACGATCTTGGCTTCCAGGTAGCCGCTTCCGATAATGTTCATCACATTGTCTTTGTTGGAGTCCATGCTCACGATGCGCACTGGATTTTCGGGATCCGATCCGTCATTTCCGCTGGGCGCCCGAAAGCCTCCAAGCAAGGTAGGATCATAGATCGGAATGTAAGGAACCGAGTGAATAATGTGCTGAAGAACGGTTCGTCCGCCGCTTTCTGCCTGGTTCCGTGTGCTGGAGTACGAGATATTAAAGTTCTCGCCAAACGTGAACCGGTTGCTGATCTTATTTTCATAATTCAACCGGTAGCTGTACCGGTCGAAGTTCGTGCCGAGCATAATACCCTCCTGGTTGAATTTGCTCACGGAGGTATACAACTTGGATTTTTCCGAACCTACCGACAACGCCACTTGCGTTTGAGAAATCGGGGCTGTCCGGAACATCGCTCCTTGCCAATCGCTGTTGGTTTGCGCGTAGGTTTGGGTTGCTCCGGGGTAGATCGGATCATTCATCGTCGAAAACCGAGGGGGCAAAGCGTTACCGGCATTCGTCAACAAGGCCGTGCCATATTTCAAGTAATCGTCGGTGCCCAGTAAATCCAATTGCTTCCAGGCTTTCTGTACACCATAGTAGGTATCAACATCCACATGCACCTTGCTGTCGCGCGAACCGCTCTTGGTGGTGATGATGATCACACCGTTTGCCGCTCTCGATCCATAGATCGCCGACGCCGCCGCATCTTTCAACACTTCCACGGACTCTATATCTTTCGTGTCGATGTTGTTCAGGTTTCCAGCCGCAGGAAAACCATCGATCACGTACAGTGGTTGAGAGGCACCGGTGATGGAGCCAATCCCGCGGATGCGCACCGTAGGCGTTGTTCCAGGGCTACCATTGCTGGTCACCTGCACGCCGGGTACACGACCTTGAATGGCCGACTCCACGCTCACGACCGGCAACGCTGATACTTCTTTGGAGCCCACGGTGGCCACGGCTCCCGTCACGGAAGAGCGCTTCTGTGTGCCATATCCCACGACAACCACTTCGCTGAGTTGCTGGATGTCGGGGGTCAATTTCACATCGATAGTCGTGCGGCTGCCCACGGGCACTTCTTCGGACGTATAGCCGATGAAGCTCACGATGAGCACGGCATTTTCGTCGGGTACGCTGATGGAGAATTTACCGTCCGCGTCGGTGGTGGTGCCTTTCGTGGTTCCCTTCACCAGCACGTTTGCTCCCGGGATGGGACCATTGTTCTCGTCGGTGATGGTGCCTTGCACGACGATCTCGACAAACTGGTTCCCGGCAGCTGCTTCGAACAACGCTTCTGCATCTGCAGGAGAAGGATTGAGGTCTGCAGAGCCATCTTTTTCAGTGGCGGCCGCACCGCGCTGATCGCGGAAAGCTTTTGGGGCAACCTTTGGCAAAATGGAATACGTTCGGTCGTTGATCTTCTTGAACCGCAGGCCGAGCGGTTCCAGCAAATTGGTCAGTGTGTTTTCGATCTTTCCTTTGATGGCAATCTTGGCGGAAACTTCTTTTCCTTCCAGCACGGTAGATTCATATAAGAACGATACGTTAAAATGATCCTGCACCTCTTCGAGTGCTTCGCGCAACGAACGCACTTCGGCACGACGCGGCGTGGTGCGGTTCATTTGGAGGGCGTTGGCAAAAAGTTGGTCCTGCGCCAACAGGAGCGCTGGAAAACTTAGCATCACCAGACATAAACAACTCCTCCATACGGTGTAGTAATTACGGTACTGTTTGAGCATACGGGTTTGCGGTTAGTTATTTGGAAGAAATATATACACTCGTGCCATCGCGGGTGACGTTCAGGTTGAACGTTTCAGCAATGGCATATAAAATATCATTGATGCTGGCGGACGAGATCTCGCCCGACAATTCGCGATCTTGCAGCGTGGCGTCGTCAAATACAACGTCGAGCCCATACGTATCTTTTAAGAGGACAGCGACGTCGCGCAACGTGGTGCGGTCGAAATACAAAGTGTATTGCAGCCACGAGGTGTATTGCTTTTGTTTTACGGTGCGTTTGGAAAGATGGCGGTCAGTACCCAGGGTGGCCAGTTCTCCTGGTGCGAGGAAAACTGAACTGGCCTTTGCCTGGGTGTTTTGCATGTCCAACTTCACTTTCCCTTCGGTCAACATGACTTCGGATTTCTCTTCGCGGCTCTTCACATTGAATTTTGTGCCGAGCACTTCCACGTTGAGTTGGTCGGAAGCGTGCACCACAAATTTTTGGTGGTTCACGGTGTGTTGCACGGCAAAGAAACCTTCGCCGTCGATCCACACTTCGCGTGTATGTTCATTATCCCACCCCTTGTGGTAGCGAAGCACAGAGTTGCCGTTGAGCGTAACCGTCGAATGGTCGGGGAGCGTGACGGCGAGGCGTTCGCCATAGCCGGTGTGCACTTCCGTGTAGCGGTTGGCATTCCAATATAGTACGGCTGAAACGGCGAGCAGTGGGGCAAATGCTGCAGCAGCGCGCAACACCCAGGGGCGCCAGGCCACGACTTTGCGCGGTTGCGTGCGACAGCCGATCTCTTCTTGTGTGGCCGCAAACATCTTCTTTTTTAATAACTCGCGTTCCGCGTCCGACAGGCTGTCGAGATAGGATGTGTCGCGCATTGCTTCCTGCCAAATCTGTTCCAACAGATATTTGTCTTCAGCCGACGCTTGGCCTGCCCGAAGACGCCGGATCAAATCCGCCAATACATATTTATTCATCGCACTTTTTTCAGGCTTGGTATATATGTAAGAAGGTTGTAACCCGCCGCGACCCTAAATCGATTGTAATATTTTTTAAAACGATTGCATTTTTACTACCTTTCTACGCCCATCCTAATTCGATGCATGTTGAAGATCAGCTCAAAAGGTATGACAGAAGGGGAATTTGAAGAGATCTACGATCTATTCTGGGCCAAGCTTTATAGCCTGGCGTATAATTATTTTCGCGACAAGACCACCGCGCAGGAATTGGTGCAGGATGTGTTTGTGAATTTCTGGATGAAGCGCGAAAACCTGGGACACGTTGAAGATTTGAGCGCCTACTTGTTCCGGTCTATGAAGAACCGCATCTACGATCATTTCGATAAAATCGCGAGCCAGGAAAAGCTGGTCCGCCAAGCCCGGCAGACTTTTTCGGAGGAGACTCACACCACGGAGGAAGCGGTGGCTTACGACGAAACGCTGGAGCTGTTAAACAGTGAGATCGACAAGCTTCCCGATACAACCAAGACCATCTTCCGCCTCAGCCGCTTCGATCGCTATACGAACGAAGAGATCGCTTCCCGTCTCCATGTGTCGGGAAAGGCGGTTGAATATCACATCAGCCAGGCATTGAAGAAACTTCGCCTGCGGCTCGACCATCTTATATTCTTTATTATAGCAATGGTGCTGCTCGGCGCCTGCGCGTGATCACCTACCATTCAATTGAAATTTGTGCCGCTCCTCCCTTAACCTGCACTCTTGGCCGCTATGACCTCGATCTCCAACTTCCATTTCGTCTCCAACAGCTGACAACAAATCACCGTCGACGCCGGCTTGTTGTCGCCCAGGTATTTCATGCGCAACCGGACGTTGGCTTCGTCAAATGACGGATCGCTTAAATAGGTCCGCAAGGAAACGATGTTTGCATAGCTCATGCCGGCCGACCGCAGAATGGTGCCGATGTGCTTCCAGATGAGTTCACCTTGCTCCTCAAACGATTCGGGCATGGTTTGACCGTCGGGTTGATAGCCGTTGAGACCGCTGATGATCAACAGTTTTGAATCGCCGCTGATCTCCACGGCGTGGCTGTAGTTGCGATACGGTGGAAAAACGCCTTCGGGATTGAGTTGAGTAATGGCCATGGTGTTGAGGTTGAATGGATGAGGCTGAGTTCCAATTTAAATGGACCGTTTCAATTGGTGCCTGTTGCAACACGATAATTTTTCATTTGCCAGGAAAAACTACCCTCTTCGCGGGAGGTCTTAAAGACTGTCAGACCTAGTCAGCATAGCGCAGGATAGTTGTAGACTTTATTCCACAGCGGCTTTCGAAAAAAGATCGCGCCAGCGCTTAACCCTGGCGTTGGTCACCAGCGGCCGGGCCCAAATGCCCACGCTGAAAATGTATCCCAGCGTCATAAACAAAACCAACATCGCCAACCTCAGCCCAACGCTTTCGGCAAGACCTCCAATGATGAGCGGCATCACGGCGCCGCCAACAATGCCTGTGCACAAGATCCCCGACAACGTGCCGTGGTGTTTCGGGAGCGAATTCATGCCCAGCGAAAAAACAATGGACCACATAATGGAAAGAAAAAATCCGCTGACCGGAAACGCAATCAACGCTATATGCACATCGCCAAACAATCCCAACGAAAGACTGAGCATCGCGCCCAAGGCAAAGACGATGAGGATATGACGGCTGTCGAAAAGCTTGAGCAACAACAAACCCACAAAACAACCAAAGGTGAGAAGACCCCAAAAATACGAAATGCTGGTGGCGCCTACGGTGGCGGGATCCACGCCATGATAGAGTTGTAAAAATTTTGACATCCAGTTTGCAATGCCTTGCTCGGTGCCCACATAACAAAAAATGCCCACAAAGAAACGCAGCACCGTTTTGTTGCGCAGCAGTTCACGCAGCGTTTCACCCGTATCGATGCGGTCTTCGTCCGTCCATTCCACTTTCGGAAAGGTGATGGCTGCGATCACTACAATCATTATTAGACAGGTGACGGCAAACACCCAATACAGAGAGACCCATTTCAACTCCGGTGTCACCAGGCCATTGAACAGGGAGGCGATGCCGTTCGCATGATCGGTGTGAATGTTGCCGACCAGGTAGCTATATAGTAAAGGGCTGAGAAACGACGCTGCTCCAAAAAAGAAATTGGCCAACACGGAGTTGAACGCGAAGTGCTCCTCCCCTCCCGCTTGCCGCAGCAAGGGATTGATCACCACCTGCAACATGGCCATGCCGATGCCGATGGAGAACAATGAAAGCAACGCGATGGCAAAGCGTGGAAAGATAGCAAACACCAACGCCGCCACCATCGCCAGGACAAAGGCCACGATGATCACCGTTTTCCCCGAATACTTCTCGATCAACACGCCCGACGGAATGGACATCACACCATAGGCCACAAAAAACGAGAACGGCAGGAACCCCGCCAGCCCAATGCTCAATTGAAAGCTGTCGATAATGTCGGGCACCAGGGGTCCGAGAATGTTGGTAAGAAACGAAATGACCGAGAAGATGAGAAAGACGAGCAGGACGATGACTGTGTTGCGTTTCATAGGTTTGTTTCAAGACGGCGCTTGGTCCGTTAGCCGAGTCGGACGGCGTGTTGTATTTTTTTTATGGCCGCGGCAAACTGTTCCATGTCTTCTTTTGAGCCAAGCATGGCATGTTGCAGGATCCACACCGCTTCCTCATAGCAAGCGCGTTCGGTCACGGGGCAATGCACCCGCGTGTAGTCCACCGCGTCCGGAAGGGCATAGCACATGAAGTTCTTTTGTTGAAATACGGGCTGTTCATAAATCGGT
The DNA here is from genome assembly GCA_966211885.1 of uncultured Chryseolinea sp. GTDB lineage: Bacteria > Bacteroidota > Bacteroidia > Cytophagales > Cyclobacteriaceae > Chryseolinea. The sequence continues at coordinate 5,778 of CBIHQM010000118.1, read as the reverse complement.
TTGGGATAGCCCATGAACGCGGGGACACCTTCGGCGGCCAGCATTTCGGCAAATTCCTTTTTTGACAGTCCTCCGAATTTCGATTTGTCGTAGCGGAAAATAAAGATGTGATAGGTGTGCACCGTTTCGCCATGTCCACGGGTGAGCGGGGTGATGCCGTCGATGGGAGCCAGCAAGCTGCTCAAATACTTTCCATTGGTGTCGCGCACCTGCGTTTGTTCCTCGAGGCGGGCAAGTTGTTGTGAAAGGAGTGCCGCCTGGAATTGCGTGATGCGATAGTTGCAGCCCAGGTAATGATGCTCATACCATTGACCGCCCTTCACCCGGCCGACGTTGCGCAGCGAATTCATCATATTATAGAGTGCCTCGTCGTCGGTCACCACCAACCCGCCCTCGCCGGCGTTGAGATTTTTTGATGACTGAAAACTAAAGCAACCTGCGTGGCCGATCGATCCCAGCTTCTTTCCTTTATATGCCCCGCCATGGGCATGTGCGGCATCTTCGATGACGGTGAGGTTATGTTTTTTCGCGATGGCCATGATGCGGTCCATGTCGCAGGCCTGCCCGGCAAAGTGCACGGGAATGATGGCTTTTGTGCGCGGGGTAATCGCGGCTTCGATCTGGTTGGGATCGAGGTTGTAGGTATCCGGCTCGATGTCTACAAAAACGGGAACACAGTTGGCCTCCACCACGATAGAGGCCGTAGCAATGAAAGTGTAAGGCGGCACGATCACTTCATCGCCGGGCTTCACACCCGATGCAATGAGCGCCAGCCGAAGCGCGACAGAACCATTGGCACATGCGATGGCGTATTTGCTGCCACAAAAGGTGGCAAATTCGTTTTCAAACTTTTCCACCAGGCCGCTGCAATCCGGGTTGCCCCACTGGCCACTTTGGGCTACCTGGGTAATGGCGGCAACATCGCTTTCATCAAAAACCGGCCAGGTAAAGTTCCGGGTCACGGTCCGGGGTCCTCCGCGAAGGGCAAGGGTCTCTTTCATTTTTATTTTGATTTAGGGAGATGGGCAAATGCAAAGTTTGATGGCTACCCGTAGCATCGTTGTTTTTAAAAGAAATCAGTTCCAGTGAAAGATACATATTTCTTTCAAACCCCCTCGACCAGAACCACCAGGAAAATCTGTAACCTTCCCGTCCTTTTCGAGTAAATCCTCAAAACGCTTTTTTTTCTGAAAGGCATTGGCTTTATTTACTTAACAAAACATAAGCAAATGGGCAAAGAATATCTCGGCGAATTCGAAGAATTGATCCTGACCATGGTGGGTGTGCTGCAGGAAGAGGCGTATGGGGCGGCGATTGCCGAGGAGATCGAAAAGCGCCTGAAGCGCGATGTGAACCTTAGCGCGGTGCACGTAACCTTGTACCGGTTGGAGGACAAGGGCCTGATCAAATCCAAAGTAGGCGGGGCCACCAACGAACGCGGCGGCCGGCGCAAACGGATCTACACCATCACGAGCGCGGGCCTGGCCCTGTTGCGCACGATGAAAGAGACCCGGATGGATCTCTGGAAGCTCATCCCCCAATTAAAAATGTCGGTATGACCTCCAAACCTCCACCACCTGCCTGGGCGCTTCGTTTTCTGCGATCGATTTGCCCCGATCATTTGGCCGAAGAGATCGAGGGCGACCTGATCCAGAGGTTCGAATCGGACGTCAGGCGGTTGGGCTTGTCACGGGCCCGGCGGCGATTTGAATGGAATGCGATGCGGTATTTCAGACCGGGCATCGTGCTTCGAAATAAATTAACCTATTCACTTATCAACACCATTATGCTGCGCAACTATCTCATCATCGCGTTTCGGAATGTGACCAAGAACAAGGTCTTTTCGCTCATCAACATTTTTGGGTTGGGCACGGGGCTGGCGGTTTGTTTGCTGATCTTTCAGTTTGTGTCGCACGAATTGAGTTTTGATACATTTTTTGATAACGCCGATCGCATCTACCGCGTCACCAACGACCGTTTTCAAAACGGCAAGCTCATCCAGCATGGCACCATTACGTATCCCACCGTCGGCCCGACCATGGCCAAAGACTATCCAGAGATCGAAAGATACACGCGTCTTATGCCCGGTGGCGAAATGAACCTGAAGATCGACGACAAGATATTCCGCGGCGATGAGTGTCATTTTGTGGACGAGCACTTCCTGTCGGTCTTCAGCTTTCCGCTGCTGGCCGGCGATCGCACGTCGGCTTTGAAGGAACCATATGCGCTGGTGCTGACCGAAAGCGTGGCTAAAAAATATTATGGTGTTACGGGCGGTGACTACACCAGCATCCTGGGCAAAACATTGTATTGGGGGCTTGACAAGCAGCCCTATAAAATCACCGGTGTGTGTGCCGACAACCCTGACAATTCGCATATCACTTTCGATGTGCTGGTGTCGTATGCCACGCTCATCCGCCCCGAAGAACACGGTGCCGACGACAGTTGGACGTGGTCGGATTTCCGGCATTACGTCGTATTAAAACCGGGCATAGATTACAAGGCATTCGAAAGCAAGTTTCCCGCTTTCAGCGACCGCTATTTTAAAGGCGACAAGGTGTCGGGCAGCGTCGAGAAATTTTATTTGCAGCCGTTGAAAAAGGCGCACTTGTACTCCGACTATGAATACGACATCGCGCGCACGGCCAGTGGCAAGGCGGTATGGGCGATGTTGATCGTGGCCATTTTTATTTTGGTGATCGCATGGATCAATTACATCAACCTCACCACCTCCCGGGCACTGGACCGCGCGAAGGAAGTGGGCTTGCGAAAAGTGATGGGCGCGCTGAAAACACAATTGGTGCGGCAGTTTATTTTCGAATCCATTCTCATCAGTTTGATTGCTTTTGTGGTGGCCGTGGTGATCACCTGGGCTTCGCAATCGTCGTTCAACGATATTGTCGGCAGCCCGTTGTCGATGCTAAAAGTGTTGGGTGAGATGCAAGCTCCTTCGATCGTTATCGCCGTCATGGTGCTGGTATCGGGTGTGCTGTTGGCGGGATTTTATCCGGCCTTCGTGCTTTCTTCTTACCAGCCAGCAACGGTCTTGAAGGGCAAGTTCCAGCATTCGTCGGGTGGGAAATTCATGCGAAAGGCTTTGGTGGTTTTTCAGTTCACGGCTTCGGCTACACTCATCACGGGAACGCTTATTGTCTCCAAGCAATTAAAATTCATGAACGAAGCCGACCTGGGCATTGCCATTCGCAACATCATGCTCGTAGATCCACCCGAACTCACCGCCTGGGACTCGACCTTTATGACCCGTGTGGAAAATTATAAGGATGAACTCACCAAAATCAATGGCGTAGTGAGCGCGGCAACGTCGAGCCGGATCCCTGGCAACCGGCTTGGTCGCACATTCGGGCTCCGGCTCGCAGAGCAACCTTCCGACACGCACTACACCATGAGTTTTTTTGGCGCCGACCATAACTTCATGGACACCTATGATGTGCCGCTGGTGGCGGGACGCAAATTTTTACCGACCGACCACAAATTCAATTTTGGTGCCATCAACAGTGTGATCATAAATCAGAATGCCGTGGAGCTGTTGGGGATCGCCAACGCGCAGGAAGCCATCGGAAAAGAAATATTGGATGGGGACTTGAAAGTGCACATCGTCGGTGTGGTGGGCAATTTCCACCAGGAGTCGTTAAAGAAACCGATGGAGCCCATCGTGTTCGTTCCCACCTACAGCACCTATGCAGAAACGTCCATCAAGATCAAAACTTCCGATCCTAAACCGGTGATCGCACAGGTAGAGGCCGTCTTCAAAAAGTTTTTCCCAAACAATGCCTTTCAATATTCATTCCTGGAAGATCGTTATAACCGCCAATACAATGACGAAGACCGCTTCGCAAAAGTGGTGACCATTTTCACGCTGCTGGGCATCATCATTTCTTGTCTGGGTTTGATTGGACTCTCCTCCTACACGGCCATTCAGCGCACGAAAGAGATCGGCATCCGCAAAGCCTTGGGTGCATCGCGTTTGGGCATCGTTTCGCTTTTGTCGGCCGACTTTATTAAGCTGGTGGCGGTGGCCATTGTGTTGTCGTTTCCGCTGGCCTATATGGCGATGGAGCAATGGCTGTCGAACTATCCGTACAAGATCGCCTTGCAATGGACGCTTTTTCTGTTGCCCGCGGTGACCATACTGGTTATCGCGTTTGCGACCATCAGCTTCCAGATCTTTAAAACGGCGAAGACAAACCCGGCAGACACGTTAAAATATGAATAAGCCTATCCGCAGATCGAACGTGATTCGCCGCAGCGAACGCGTTTGAACTTACGACGGGTCTGGCACCAACGCCGCTGCGCCCAGCAAAGCAATATTCGGATTTTTCGATTGATAGAGCTTGAGCCGCTTCACCGACTCGGGATAAATAAAATCCTGAAGGGAAGCATAGAGGGATGCCCTGTACAGATCAAATGCCTTCGACAGCGATCCGCCCAACACGATGGCTTCCGGATCATAAGCATACATCACGCTCTTGATGGCCTGCCCCATGTGGACGCCGAACGCCTCCCAATATTTTAAAGCCTCGCGGTCGCCTTGTTGTGCAAGGCGGCTGGCTTCCTCGCCGCTGAGGTTATAGTTTACGCGGAAGAAATTGCCGCTGGCATAATACTCCATGTTATGATCGAGATAGGGCAACAAGCCGATCTCACCCGCGCCACAGTTGGTGCCCGAAAAAAGCTGGTGGTTGATGATGAGGCCGCAGCCCAGCCCCGTGCCCGAAGAAACACCGACACCGTTCTTCACGCCCTTTAATTGTCCGAAGCGGTGCTCGCCAAGCGCAAAACAATTCACGTCGTTGTTTACATATACCGGAACATTGAAGGCCTCGTGCAAAATATCTTTTATGGGCACACGCTCCCACGACGGAATGTTGGCCGCATTGAGCACGACACCCTTGTCGACGTCCACCACCGAGGGCACGCCGATGCCGATGCCCGTCACGTCGTGGTCGAAGAGGGGGCGGATAAAGTGCATCAGCTCGTCGAGCGTTTCGCGCAGGCTGCCCCGCGTGTTGAACGGGGCATTTCGTGGATGAATGATCTCGCCGCCGCGTTCGAGGCCAGCCCGGATGTTTGTTCCTCCTACATCAACTCCAATAACCATGTTTTTCTTTGATGATTTGACGGAAGCGAAGTAAGTAAAAACTTTGCGCAAGCCGAAAATGTGGTATGCAAACTTTTATGTTCCACCCTTTTCCGGGTGATGATTTTTTGTTGACTGAAAAAATCAAGAAATAGGGGCTTGCAAACGCGGCGTCAGGCCGTGAAGGATGGCCAGCGCCACCAGGTAAGCCGAGCCGGCCACCACAAAAAGTGGTGCGTAGGAATGGGTTGACTGCAACAGGAATCCCGCGGTGGTTGCACCGAACATTCCGCCAATGGCGCCGACCGTGCTGCCGATGCCGACCACAGAACCTACCGCTTGCCTGGGGAACATGTCGGAAGGCAGGGTCAACAAGTTGGCAGACCACGCCTGGTGTGCAGCCAGGGCCAGGCCGATCAACCCCACCGCTACCCACAGGTCTGTGGTTTGTGATGCCAGGTACACGGGCGTCACGGTAATGGCCGCCAGCAACATGGTGAACTTTCTGCTCTTGGTGACCGACCATCCGCGGCGGATGAGGTGTGAAGAGAACCAGCCGCCTGCCATGCTTCCCAGGTCGGACATAATATAGATGATCATGATGGGCACACCAATCTCATCGAGCGCGAGACCATGCTGACTGTTGAAAAATTTTGGTAAAAAGAAAAAGTAGAACGAGA
>CBIHQM010000117.1:0-15317 GCA_966211885.1 uncultured Chryseolinea sp. | reverse complement strand
GAATTACTACACAACTTAAATAACGATTCTGTCCAAGTTATAGGGGGTTGATACAGTCCCGGCAGCATCACTTCGCAGGAACAGGTGATGTAACATGCTCGATGCTGGCTCTTTTGAGTTTGGCCTGGCCTTTTATGCTGGACCATCTCAGAAGGCCAGCTGATTTTTTAGCTGCGATCCTATGAGCCTTTGGTTGTTTGAATCGTGACGACCTAAGTCAGGTAAGAAAAAAACATTATTTTTACCAACAACACCCTGGTTATATGAAATTTTCTTGCACGACAGCACTGATGTTTTTTTTGCTGGTTTCCCCGTTGCTGGGTCAAGTAGCCCCCGATGCATACGAAACCTTTCACATCAAGTCTACCAAAGATTTTGAGGTCACCGGAGCCGGCAATGCCGCGGCGTGGAAGGATGCCGACTGGCTCACCCTAACCCAGCGCCAAGGAAACAAATCCTATGCAACAAAAGCCAAACTGCTTTACAGCGAACAAGGGATCTATGTGCTCTTCCATTGCGACGATGAAAAGATAACGGCAACCAACACGCAAGATTTCGCCGACTTGTGGAAGGAAGATGTAATGGAAGTTTTTTTCTGGACCGATGAATCTTCATCGCTCTATTTTGAATACGAGATCTCACCCCTCAATTACGAACTCGCGTTGCTGATCCCCAATTATGACGGGCAATTCCTGGGATGGCGGCCCTGGCATTACGATGGCGACCGGAAAGTAAAACACCTCGTCACCACCGGCAAGGATGCAGCTGGAAAGATCGCTTCCTGGACGGCAGAGATCTTCGTTCCCTACAAATTGCTTCAACCCCTCCAGCACGTTCCGCCTCAAAAAGGGACCCGCTGGCGCATGAACATGTATCGGGTCGACTTCGACGATGGCAGAAGCGCATGGTCGTGGAACAAAGTGAAAACCAATTTTCACGACTACAAGAATTTTGGCGTTATGCTGTTTGAATAACCGTTATGTAGCCTTCCCTCTTTAAAAAATTTTCCATAAAAATATCTTTCGTACCTTCGCCCCATGAATCGAATCACGTGTGTAGCCTTGTGTGCGTTCTTCTTTGGGTTCAGCCTTTCCTACGCCCAAAGCGTTGAAACCCACACTCAAAAAGGCGTAGACCTCACCGAATACAAGACCTTCACTGTCACCAAAGGGGAGTTCATGACCCCTGCCGACGAAAAGAATGCCTCCGAAGACGCCCTGTTCGCGACCATAAAAAAATCGATCATTAAAGAACTGGAAATGCGCGGCTACACCTACGTGGACGACTCTGCCCAAATGGTGGTGAGCTACGTCGCCGGGGGCTACAACTTTACCGACGGCGGCTCCAACGGTCCCCTTGGACAACGCCCCGCCGACAACCCGGTGGACATGGACCAGTCGCGCACCTGGTCGCGCGAAACCCGCGAAGGGATGATGATGATCGAGATCGACGACGCGCGCTCCAAAAAAGAACTCTGGAAAGCCAACGCCAACCTGGTGCTCAACGGCGCCGACCTGCACCGTGCGTTGGATGCTTCCGTGTATAAAGCCTTCAAGAAATTTCCCAAACGAAATAAAAAGAAAAAGTCGTAACGCCCTGCATGTACTCCCTGATCCGTCCCCTGCTGTTTGCTGTCGATCCTGAAAAAATCCACCACATTGTTTTTGGCTTTCTCCGCTTCGTCGGCCGTGTCCCCGGAGGAAAAACGTTGCTGCGGTGGGCCTATCACTATGAGCACCCCAGCCTGGAGCGCGAGCTGTTTGGCATCCGCTTCAAAAACCCCATTGGCCTTGCTGCCGGGTTAGACAAAGATGCGCGGCTTATCGACGAGCTGGCCTGCCTGGGTTTTGGCAGCATCGAGATCGGAACGCTCACGCCGCTGCCGCAACCCGGCAACGACAGGCCCCGTCTTTTTCGTTTGCCACAGGATCAGGCGCTTATCAACCGCATGGGTTTTAACAATGAAGGGGTGGAGGCCGCGGTGCAGCGATTGAGAAAAAGGACGTCGCGGGTCATCGTCGGTGGCAACATCGGAAAGAACAAAGTCACGCCCAACGAAAACGCGATGGACGACTACGTGCGCGCCTTTGACGCCTTGTTTGATCACGTGGATTATTTTGTCATCAACGTCAGCTCACCCAACACTCCGGGGTTGCGCGCGTTGCAGGAGAAGGAACCGCTTGGAAAATTGTTGCAGTCCATCAAACAACGCAGCCTGGCCAAGCCTCATCCCAAACCCGTACTCCTGAAGATCGCCCCTGACCTCACGCCCGAACAACTCAACGACATCGTCGACATCCTCCGCGAAACGGGAACCGACGGCGTCATCGCCACCAACACCACCATTTCCCGCGATGGCCTGCGCGCCAGTAAAGAAGAACTCGACCGCATCGGCAACGGGGGGCTTAGTGGCAAACCGCTGACGGCGCGCTCCACCGAAGTGATCCGCTACTTGCGCACCTCCCTTGGTCCAAATTTTCCCATCATCGCTGTTGGCGGCATCTTTTCGCCAGCAGACGCGATCGATAAAATAAATGCAGGCGCCGACCTGTTGCAGCTTTATACCGGGTTTATTTATGAGGGTCCCGCCTTGGCCAAAAGGATCAACAAGAGCCTTGTGAAGCAAAAGATTTGAGTGCCGGTGACCGGCCTCAGCTTATGATTTCTTATCGAAATTCAATGTTGCCTTCACCGTGCCTTGCACTTCGACTTTCGTGTCCGGATCGGTATAGCTGCCGTCTTTTTCAATGTACAGCGTGAGTTTCTTGTCGGTGATTTCCTGGATGGTATAAGTGCCCGACAAGTCGATAAATTCCGTGCCAAAGGTGACCGACAGCGTGAGTTTATCATTGTTCTGCGACCACGTGCCCGTGGAGGTCTGATTGTCGTCCGTTAGCGTCGCCGTGCCATCGGACTTGAATTCCACCACGGCATCAAAGGTGTCGTCGGTTTGTTTGTTGGGGAGGGTAACGCCATAGACCGTGATCTCGGCCGTGAGCAAGGTGCCCTGCCATTTTCCGGTGACGGAAGGATAGGACTTGTCGTCGTCCTTGCACGATAGCAGGATGATGAGACTTAGACTAAGGAAAAACGTGATAATGCGGGGGTTCATGATGTTTTCGTTATACGTTCGACAAAGGTATATACTAGTAACGCAATTTCTGCCCGTCTGTTCCCATCCGCAGGACGAACGGATAATAGAAGCGCTGTTACAGCATAATGCATTGTTCGTTGCACATTTCTTCATTATCTTAGTATACTCGCGATTTACTTACTAATTACTCAGGACTAAATACTCACGACTATACATTCGACCCTCTCATGAAAACAAGAACCCTGCTTCCTGCTTGTCTCTTTCTGCTTTGTAGTGTGCTCCTCATCTCCTGGAAAACCTGGGAACGCCCCAAGGCAAAGGGATATGGAAAATTACCCAACACACCCGTCGCCTTGTGTGGCGCCATCTCGTGGGACATGGCCGACACCTTGCTCGCTCAACCGCGGTTGCTCAATGGTCTCGGCGATCTGCACTACCCCGTCACCACCACTTCGCTGGAAGCACAAAAGTTTTTTGAACAGGGCTTAAGACTTGTCTATGCCTTCAATCATTGGGAAGCCATCCAATCGTTCCGGGAGGCCACGCGCCTCGATCCCGAGTGTGCCATGGCCTATTGGGGACTGGCCCTTGCCTATGGACCCAATCTCAACGACGTGAATCCGAAAGACCGCGAACGCCTGGCGCTCGATGCGATCCAGCAGGCCCAAAAAAGAAAGGCCCGGATCTCGCAGGTAGAAAAAGATATGATCGATGCGCTGGCCACCCGTTATAACGGCAAAGCCTACGAGGTGCGCGACTCGCTCAACCAGGTATACGCCGGCGCCATGGGCAGCATCGCCCAACGCTACCCGGAAGATCCTGAAGTGCAAATTCTTTACGCCGACGCCGTGATGAACACCATGCCGTGGGACTACTGGCTGCCCGACGGCAAAGCCAAACTTCAAACCCAGGAAGCGAAACGCGTGCTGGAGTCAACACTGGCAAAATTTCCCCGGCATCCCGGCGCACACCACCTCTACATTCACCTCATCGAAGCCTCGCCCACACCCGAATTGGGCTTGAACAGCGCCAAGTTTTTGGAAGCCGCCATGCCGGGTGCGGGGCACATCGTGCACATGCCTTCCCACATCTACATCCGCACGGGCGACTACACCCGCGCGGTGATCACCAATGTGAAAGCTGCGGAAGTGGACGAAAAATATTTGGCGCGTTCAGAGAACCAGGGCATGTATCGCCTCATGTACTATCCGCACAACATCGATTTTATTTGCTATAGCTCCTACATGGAAGGCCGGAGCAACCTGGGCATTCAGTCGGCGTTGAAGCTGGCCTATAAAGCCAATTTTATTTTGTCGAGCGCGCCAGGCTTCTCGCAGTACATGCAGGTCGAACCCATGATCGCCTACACCCGCTTTGGCAAATGGAACGACATTCTGGCCTTGCCCGATCCTGGCAAGGAACCCTATCCGCTAGTGATGTGGCGCTTCACCCGCGGCATGGCCCTGCTGCGTACAGGCTTTGCGTTGGAGGCAAAGTATGAACTCTCTAAACTCGACTCGCTGGCCAAGCTGGATGCCCTGAAGTCGATGTACATCTCCTTCAATCCCGTTTCCATGGCCGCAGGCATTGCCTCCGACCTGTTGCACGGCGAGATCGCCTTAAAAGAAAAGAAGTTTGACGAGGCCATCACGTTCTTTCAGAAAGCCGTGAAAGCCGAAGACGGCATGCGCTACAACGAGCCCCCCGACTGGAAATTGCCCACGCGCCATTTCCTCGGCGCCGCCCTGCTGGAAGCCGCCCGGTTTGCCGAAGCCGAACAAGTATACAATGAAGATTTAAAACGCAACCGCGAAAACGGCTGGTCCCTGGCAGGCCTCCACCGCGCCCAACACGAACAAGGGAAAAAAGACGCCGTCCTCAGCACCGTCAAACGCTTCTCCGCCTCCTGGAAAAACGCCGACATCACCACCATCACTTCCCGATTCTGATTTAGGAAGCTCGCTGGTTCTCTCATGCTTGCAACAAGACCCGGAAAAAACTGAGTCTAAAGCTTTGCGTCAACTTTGCGCCCTTTGCGACTTTGCGGTGAAATCGATATCCGCCGATGGGAAGATCGAGCATCCTAGTTCCCCAAAGGCTTCATATAACTAATCCCAACAATAAAAGCCCGGTTAGTATTGTTCGTATTATCATGCGCATTCGACTGAAGGTCCAAAATCCCCAACTCATACCGCAGGTCCAACGACAAACTTCCATTCTTCAAAAAATACTCCAACCGTCCACCCACGTTCGGTCCAAAGTCAAAGCGCTTCGTACCGGTTTGGCTAAAGTCGACGTTATCCGACGCCCCACCCGGATCGTACCCTTTGGTTTTATAAATACCATTCAGCCAATACGCCGTGTAAACCCCCACGTTGGCATGGAGTTTAAAATTCTTTAGCCCCGGCATAATGAAAGTATAATCAACCATGATCGGTACCTCCAGGTAATGTGCCTCCAGTTTGTCGGTGATGGTGTTGCACACTTTGTGATAATAACCCTTTTGGATATAGTGAAGATCCAGGGCAAGACCAAAGTGCGGCCCCATCTGCTTGAACGACGTGAAGCCAAACGTGTAGCCGATATTCGAGGCTTCCTTCCATGGTGTTTTTGTTTTATAGTTGGAGAAGGTCGGTCCGGCTTTCACACCGATATACCAGATCTGCGCCGAGGCCAGCGAGGCGGAAAAAAGAAAAAGGATCAGGAATGCTATTCTCATGGTCGTGGCTTAAAAGGGTTCTAAAACATATTCGAATTCATCGGGGCCGGTCTTGTTCACATCGCGCTCGATGACGAGCACGATCTTGCGCGGCGTATAGGACTTGATGATGTAAGGCTCTCCGATACCCGTCTGCGGAGTGAGCGTCAGTACCGTGTTGTTGTTGCCGATGGTCCACGTACCGGTGTCGGCCACACCCGACAGGTTGACGCGGTTGAAATTGGCCGTGGTCGCTGTGGTGGGGCTGGGCATGATGAGCGTGAGCTTATATTTCTCCAGGTCGATTGACGTATCGAGCACACCGTTGGCGTAGATCTGTGTGAGCCGCCACTCGCCCGACAGCACGCACATCTTGCTGGGGCAATCGGGAATATCTCCCCCGCACGACACTTCGAGGACCAGGAAGACAAGGACAGTTATTTTGGCAAGGATAGATTTCATATCGTGATAATTGGCTGTGTGAACTGCTGGATTAGTTGATCTTGATGATTTTGTGGGCCTGCTTCTGTGCCCCGTTGTCGATCATGAGCACATACGGACCCGCAGGCAAGTCGCGGACAGACAACACGTGTTCCTGGCCGCTGCCTTGAACAACTTTCATCGGCCGGCCGGTAATGTCGTTGATGGTGAACGTTACGGAAGATGCAGCTTCTTTCAGGTGTATGTTCAATTCATCGCGTACCGGGTTCGGGTACAGGGCCAAGATGTTGCTCTGTTTTTCCGTGCCTGTGATCAGATAGGTATAATCGGTGGAACGTCCCACACAGCTAAAGTATGTTACTTCGACAGCGTACGTGGCGTTTTCAAACATGTTGATCGGTAGCGTGGCCGTTGTCGCACCGCTGACGGCGACATTGTTTCGATACCACTGTATGGTGCTTCCCGCGAGCGGTGTTGGCGTGGTGAGGGAAGTTCCGTCTTGTGACGAATTGATCGTTGGTGGAGCGGGGCAGATGCCGTATTCGCCATAGTTCTCGCGGTTCTCAAGGCCGAAGAAGTTGATGTATCCGCCGATGTAAAGTTTGGTGGGCGAGATGGTGATGGTCTGTACCTCATAGCCACCCTCACCGCCATCGCCATTATCTGGCACCCAGCTGCTGAGTGCGCCGGTCGCCAAAGAAAAGGAACACAATCCAGGCCGGTTGGCAAGCGACTTTCCAACGTAACTGAAATTCCCTGCTACGTAAAGATCGGTGGCGCTCAAGGCTATATCGGCAACCTGGCCGCCAAAAAGAGTATCCCAGGGGAGTGTTTTTCCTCCGCTGAGATCCAGCGCGGCAATACGAGCGTCTCGAATCTGTCCGCCGATGCCATTGGCAAAATCGCCCACGACGTAGGCCGCATTGGGAGCGACTCTGATCTTGTACACGGCGCCATTGCTCATCGGTGCCCAGGGCAATACCGCACCACTGGTGGCATCGATGGCAGCAAGATTGCCCCGTGCGTTGTTGCCTCCGATCAGGCTAAAGCTTCCCGCTGCATAAACCGTGTTGTTCACAAGGTCGATGGAATTCACATATTGATCGGTGGTCTTCCCATCGCCAACGGAAGGGTTCCACGCATTGGCTGTGCCCGAGGTAAGGTCGATGGCGGCCAGACCGGGGCGCGTAACGGGCGTTGTGTTTGCGTTTACGGTGTAAAATCTTCCTGCCACGTAAAGCAGGTTGTCTTTGATCCGGATGTTGTACACTTCTGCGGTAACGTCTTGCGCATTCACACCGTCTATCGACGGATTCCATGCCAGCAAATCGCCGGTGGTGAGATCGAACGCCGCCAGGTTATGGCGCGAACTCCTGCCGATGAGATTGAAATGCCCCCCGATGTAGAGCACGTTGCCCTTGACGGCGATCGTGTTGATGTTGCCACCGCCGCTGAGATCAACCGTAAACGGCCACGGCTCATGGGTGGCGTCGCTCAGAAGCGCGAAATTGGAACGATCAAGCCAATTGATGCCATTCATGTAGCCTCCCACGAAAACGGTCGCCGCGGTGGGCGCTATTACTTGGGCATAGGATGAGCTGGGTTTTGGCGCCCATTCTGTGACGGCGACCGTGCTCATATCAGAAATGTCTACACTGGCGGCGCCATAACGTTGTATCCCGCCCACCTGGTCAAAATAGCCTGCCAGGTAGAGGATATTGCCGGAAAGTGAGAGTTTATAGACAGACGAACCCGTCATCGCGGGATCCCAGTTCAGCAGGGAAGCTTTGCCTTTGTCGAGCGCCACCAGTGTAGTTCTGGGGGAGGTGTTGACGCCGCTGAAAGAACCGGAAACAAATACCACGTTGTTAGTGACCTCGATGTCATTGATATAAACTGTATAAGGCGTGTCCGTGATCTTAGCATCCCAGGGCGTGAGGGCGCCGGTAGTAATGTTAAACTGGGCCAGGGAGCCGCGTGCCACGCCACCTACGGTGAGAAAATAGCCCGCGACATAAATAAAATTCGCATCGGTTTTGATGGCGGTCGCATAGGCTGTTGATGAACCAGCCAGCGCAGGCGCCCAACTTGTGGCGACTCCAGTGGTGGCGTCAATAGCGGCTACACCACTCCGGTTGGCTCCGCCAATCTTGGAGAAGTATCCGCCCACGTATACCGTGGTGCCTGCGACGGCAACGGTATAGACCTGATTGTCGGGTGCGGGATCCCAGGCGTTAAGGGCGCCTGTACTCGTGTTGAACGATGCAAGAAATTTCCGGCTTTGTCCGGCGATCAGGGAGAAATTTCCTGCGGCATATAAAGTACTGCCATTGAGCGTGAGCATCGACACGACATCATCGGGGTTGGGCTTCCACGTCCGGTCCACCGTCTTGTCGCTCTTAATGTGCGCCAGATTTTGAATGCGTACGGTGTCGATCGCTTCAAAATATCCGGCGACATACCAGCCCCCGCTTCCATCCGAAATAACCTCTTGCACGGAGCCGTGTATTTTCGGCATCGCCGTATCGATCGCTCCCGTTGTTGGATTGGTAGTCACACCACCACCCTGGTAGGGGCCGACCTGGTTGAAGTAGCCGGAGAGCATAGTATAGCCGTTGGAATGTTCAACGCGGCTGATGCTATTGTCGGGGATCCAGTTGTCCTGGAGGTGTTCACCGGATTGGGCCAACAGGCGAAAGGTGAAAAACAACGCGGCCAAAAAAGTGACGAGCCTTCTTGACGTGGGTGTAGCGGCAATCATTCGGAAAGGGTTTAAAACAGTTTGAAAGTTAAAAAAAATTGGCGGCGGCGCGAAATAATTTCGGCCAGTGTACGTTTCGTTGCATTTCCTGAAACGGAATTGCTAGAGCACACCGCGTTTTCTCCGGAATACCTGAAACTTTTTGAATTGGGATGGACATTGAATCGGAGGGACGCGCCCTTCCAGGGAAATCGCCCGGCGAAATCCCGCCCCGTCGGTCGGGACCGTCGGCCCATTTTTTTATGCGTCGCCCCGCGGCAGAATAGCCCGCACCCGGGATAGGGATATGGGAGTTTTTTCTTTAGTTTTGCGACACTGATAATAAATGGCACAAAACACCTATAAGTCAAATACATTTAAAAAGCCGGAGAAGGAAAAGAAGGGGAAATCGTCCTCGAAAAGTAAAATATCACTCGGATTTCTGAAAGATCCCCGCTTCAAACTGGCGACCGGATTTTTCCTTATGATCGCCGGTATCTACCTGTTCCTGGCGCTGTTCTCATATCTTTTCACCGGGCAAGCCGACCAAAGTGTTGTGGAGGCGCACGATGCGCCTGTGATCGAGTCGGGCAAGGAGGCCGCCAACTGGCTGGGCCTGTATGGTGCCATCACCTCGCATTACTTTATCTTCCGGTGGTTCGGCATTTCCGCATTTTTCATTCCGCCGCTGTTGTTCATCATCGGTTTTAAGATCGTTTTCAACCGCGAACTGCTGCGGATCTTTTCCTTTTCTATTTTATCGATCTTCACGGGCCTCTGGCTGAGCCTGTTGCTGGGCTACATGACCATGATCAACGATGGCGTGAGCGAATGGAGCTTCCTGGGGGGAGGCATGGGCTATTACCTGGCCGTGTGGAGCGATGGCATGTTTGGCTGGGGCACCTTCCTGATCCTGATCCTCAGCCTTTTCATTTTTATCATCTTCTATTTCAACGTCACCGCCATCCCCCTCTTTGTCAAAGATCCCAAGCCCATGGGCAACGATGCCATCCTGGACGAAGAGAAAGAAGGCGCGGAACCGCTGTTTTCGGCCTATATCGATGATAAAGACAACTGGCCTGACCAAACCGAGCCCACCAAAGCGGAGCCGGCTCCCAAACCCGTGGTTGCTCCAAAGCCACCGGTAGAAGAGATCCTTGCGGTGAACCAGGTGAAGCTGGACCTCGATACGCCCACGCCTCCCAAAAAAGAAACCAAAGCTGCCGAACCGGTCTTTACGGTAGAAGAAACCACCGACACCGAAAAGCTTGCCGAACAACTGGTGCAGGAGCAAGGCCTTTACGACCCGACCCTGGACCTGAGCGGCTTCAAATTCCCGCCCCTCGAGTTGCTGAACGAATACGACACCGGGAAAGCGGGTGTGACCCAGGAAGAACTCAATCAAAATAAAGATCGCATCGTTGCCACGCTGGTCAACTTCAAGATCGGCATCCAAAGCATCAAGGCCACCATCGGCCCGACGGTGACGCTCTATGAAATTGTGCCCGACGCCGGCATCAAGATCTCGCGCATCAAAAATCTCGAAGACGATATCGCTTTGAGCTTGTCGGCCCTCGGCATCCGGATCATTGCGCCCATTCCCGGCAAGGGCACGATCGGTATCGAAGTGCCAAATAAGAACCGCGAAATGGTGGGCATCCGCTCCGTGTTCGGCACCCCGGGGTTTGCCAAAACCGACAAGGAACTGCCCATTGCCTTGGGAAAAACCATCTCCAACGAAGTGCTGGTGATCGACCTGGCCAAAATGCCCCACTTGCTGGTGGCCGGTGCTACAGGTCAGGGAAAATCGGTGGGATTGAACGTGATCCTGACCTCGCTGATCTACAAGCGCCACCCGTCGCAGTTGAAATTTGTGTTGGTGGATCCGAAGAAGGTGGAAATGTCGGTCTACAGCAAGCTGGAGCGCCATTATCTCGCCAAGTTGCCCAACAGCGAAGAGGCCATCATCACCGACACGCGCAAGGTGGTGCACACCCTGAATTCGCTCTGCATCGAAATGGAAAACCGCTACGAGATCCTGAAGGATGCCGGGGCCCGGAACCTGAAAGAATACAACGCCAAATTCGTGTCGCGCAAGCTCAACCCGAAAGAAGGCCACCGCTTCCTGCCCTACATCGTGCTGGTGATCGACGAACTCGCCGATTTGATGATGACGGCCGGCAAGGAAGTGGAAACACCCATTGCGCGCCTCGCCCAGTTGGCGCGCGCCATTGGTATCCACCTGGTGGTGGCCACGCAGCGGCCTTCCGTGAACGTGATCACCGGCGTGATCAAGGCCAACTTCCCGGCCCGCTTGTCGTTCCGCGTAACGTCGAAAGTTGACTCGCGAACCATCCTCGATGCCGGGGGTGCCGATCAGTTGGTGGGGCAGGGCGACATGCTGTTGTCGTCGGGTTCGGATGTGATCCGTCTCCAGTGTCCTTTTGTGGATACTCCTGAAATTGAGAAAGTAGTGGAATTTATCGGGTCCCAGCGCGGTTATGACTCGGCCTATATGCTGCCGGAATACGAAGGCGACGAAGAATCGGGACCTTCCAGCGTAGACCTCTCGGAGCGCGACGCGCTGTTTGAAGAAGCGGCGAAACTCATTGTTGGCCATCAGCAGGGCAGTACCTCCCTCATTCAGCGGAAATTAAAGCTTGGCTATAACCGCGCAGGCCGCTTGATCGATCAATTGGAAGCCGCAGGGGTGGTGGGACCCTTCGAAGGCAGCAAAGCCCGCGAAGTTTTGATCAAGGACGAGCTCAGTTTGGAACAATTATTGAACACATTGAAAGAAAAACACAGTCAATCTTAACTTTACGCAGTTTTTTAAGTTTTAAAAGAAATGAAAAATTTGATTTTTGCAGGCTTTTGCCTCCTTTTAACCGTAAATGTCTTCGCCCAGTACGATCCCAAAGCGCTGGAGATCCTGGAGGCAATGAGTAAAAAATACAAGTCCATCCCCGCCTTTGAAGCCAACTTCTCGTATGTGCTCACCAACGACGTAGAAAAAGTGAATGAAGAATTCAAAGGCAAACTCACCGTGAAAGGCGACAAGTTCCGCATGGTATTGCCCGAACAGGAAGTGATCAACAACGGCGCCACCATCTGGACCTACCTGCCCGAAGCCAAAGAAGTGAACATCGACAACTACGACAAGAACTCCGACGATGTGAACCCGTCCAAAATCTACGAGATCTATAAAAAAGGCTTTAAATATCTCTACCTCCAGGACAAGACCGAAGGCGGTGTGCTCTGCGAAGAGATCGACCTGGTGCCCGAGAAAAAAGATGCACAATATTTCAAGGTGAAAATGTTCATCAACAAAAAAGACAAGAACATCCAAAGCTGGACCATGTTCGACAAGGGTGGCAACAAATACAAATACACCATCACCAAATTTGTTCCCAACGCCAAAGTAGAAGACAACCTCTTCACCTTTGACCCCAAAAAATACCCCGGTGTGGAAGTGATCGACCTTCGGTGAGTCGTAAGTCCATAGTCGTAAGTCTTGAGTAAATGCTCAGGACTAAGGACTCAAGACTAAGGGGTCAACAAAAGAAGCCATCGTCAGATGGCTTCTTTTGTTTAAAACAACTCTAACTTTCTTAATTTAGCGCCGTTCAACCCGCTAACCCCTGCGTCCTTCGTCATGAATGAAATACTCAGGACTCAGGACTAAAGACTCAAGACTAACTTGCTATGGATCGCGAAGCCCTTTTCCAACAGATCAAAAAGAAAAACTCCTACCTCTGCATCGGCCTCGACACGGACATGGAAAAGATTCCGGCGCACCTGCGTTCCACCGCCGACCCCATCTTCGAATTCAACAAACAGATTATCGACGCTACGCACGAATACTGCGTTGCCTACAAGCCCAACATCGCATTCTACGAAGCGCTGGGCCCCAAGGGGTGGGAGAGTCTTCAAAAAACGATGGACTACATCCCCAAAGGCATCTTCACCATCGCCGACGCCAAACGCGGCGACATCGGCAACACCTCGGCCCTATACGCGCGGACATTTTTTGAATACTTCCACTTCGACTCCGTGACGGTGGCGCCTTACATGGGCGAAGACTCCGTGAAACCGTTCTTATACAAAGACAAATGGGTGATCCTCCTGGCCCACACCTCTAACCCGGGGAGCTCCGATTTTCAACTGCTGGAGTCCGTGGTGACCGGCCGCAAATTGTATGAAGAGGTGCTGCAGAAATCGCAGCGATGGGCCACGCCCGACCAGCTCATGTTTGTGGTAGGCGCCACCCAAGCCGAAAAAATGAAAAGCATCCGCGCCCAGGCTCCGGAGCACTTCTTTTTGGTGCCGGGCATTGGTGCGCAAGGCGGCGATCTGAAAATGGTGTCGCAACACGGCATGAATGCACAATGCGGACTGCTGGTGAATTCTGCGCGCGCCATCATCTATGCCTCCGGCGGCCCTGACTTTGCCCGACGCGCCCGCGAAGAGGCGGTCAACGTGAAAGACGAAATGGCGCGACATCTGCAGGACTACTACAAATAAACAGTGGCCATACCGTTGTTTTTGGAACGAGAAAATAGTATACTCGTTTCTAAATCGTTGTGTCGTGACCGAATCATTTTTACACTACCTCTGGCAGTTCCAGTATTTCAATAAGAACGAACTCCGCACCACGCAAGGCGACGTCTTGCAGATCTTTCATCCCGGCCAAAAAAATACCCACGCAGGCCCGGACTTCTTCAATGCCCGTTTGAAGATCGGCGCCACCGAATGGGTGGGCAATGTGGAGATCCACATCCAGGCCGGCAGTTGGATGGACCATCATCACCACGAGGATGCGGCCTATGAAAATGTGGTGCTGCACGTGGTGTGGAGCAACGACAAGCCCGTGTGTCGCAACGACGGCTCGCCGCTACCTGCGCTGGAGCTGAAACATCGCGTGGATCACAAATTGTTGACCGATTTCAGATTGCTGCTCCAAACACCAGGCACGATTCCCTGTGCGCCGCAGCTTGCCAACGTAACCGACCTGGTGAAGATCTCCATGCTGGACCGGGCCCTCATGCACCGCCTCGAAGCCAAGACCGCCGTGATCAACGACCTGCTGAAACGCAACCGGAACAATTGGGAAGAGACCTGCTATCAATGGCTCGCACGCAATTTTGGGTTTAAAGTGAACGTGGATCCTTTTCAGCAACTGGCCAGGGCGTTGCCCTATCGCCTGCTGCTGAAACACGGCGACCAACTCCTCCAGGTTGAGGCCCTGTTGTTTGGACAAGCCGGCTTTTTGGAGGCCGACGAGACCGACGACTACTTTTTAAAATTGAAACGTGAATACCATTTGCTGTGCCACAAATACCAGTTGTGGGGCAAGCAGATGCAGAAAGCCCAATGGAAGTTCATGCGTCTGAGGCCTGCGAATTTCCCGACCTTGCGAATTGCGCAATGTGCCTCGCTCATTCATCAGCGACCCAAGCTTTTCTCCAACCTCATGGAAGCAGAGACCGCGAAGCAATTGGCCGAAATTTTTTCAGTACCCCAATCCGACTATTGGCAACGCCACTATCAGTTCTTCAAGCCCTCGAAGGATGTCGTGGCCAACATCGGCGAGGCGAGCGTGGGCAACATCATCATCAACACGGTGGCGCCACTGCTGGTGGCCTATGGAAAATCAAAAGATGAAAACCTGTATGTTGACCGGGCAGTCGCTATCTTGCAGCAGGTTCACGCAGAAGCCAACCAGATCATCCGGCAATGGAAGAACGTCGGGATGGCCTGTAAGACAGCATTCGATTCGCAGGCGCTCGTGGAACTCTACAACAACTTCTGCCTGAAGCGGCGGTGTTTGGAGTGCAGCATCGGGGCGTCGCTGGTGAAGCCGGGGCGAGCGGTGTGAACAACCTCCGGGCCACAACGGTCGGGATGGCGTGGCGGGTAGCGCGATTTATTTTTACGAGACGAAATGGACGTTTTCTTTGCCATCATCAATGTAGGATTCCTGCTCTTCGTGGCGTTCCGCCTGTGGCGAAATGAGCCCGCCATCTTGAAGCCTTTCTTCTGGCCTGGGCTCATCGTGAAATGCCTCGCCGGAATGGCGCTGGGCGCGCTCTATAAATATCACTATGGTCTGGGCGATACGCTGGCCTATTTCGCCGACGGCACACACCTCGCGGCGTTGGCCCGTACCGATCCGGCCACCTACCTCCAATTCCTTTGGAGCGGCGACGAATCATTCCCGGTGTGGAACAACCTGAACCTGCAGGAGCCCCGCGCGTTGTTCATGGCCAAGATCACCAGCATCGCCAACCTTTTCACGCACGACAACTACTGGGTAACGTCCTTGTATTTTTCATGTGTGGCAT
>CBIHQM010000116.1:0-15388 GCA_966211885.1 uncultured Chryseolinea sp. | reverse complement strand
CGGATGTTCTCAAACACATTGAAGATAATGTTCTTTTCTTTCTCGGAAAGATGCAACGCTTCGTTCGCGTCGTATGAAAAGTAGCCGAATCGCTTGATGCCCGCTCCCAGGGTGTGGTTCCTCAAAAAATCCGGATGAAAGAACAGCGACATGCCGGAGTATTCCTCATCGTCCGTGATGTGGATCACCTGGTTGGGCCCCGTAAAGATCATGCCGCCTTCGTCGAAATCATAGAAGCCCTGTCCATACCCGATTCTCCCATGCTTTGTTTTCTTGTAGGAAATTTTATAGAAGTCGAATACGAACGTGCCCGGCAGGCTATCGTGGTCTATGTTCATGATGGTATTGTCCACCAGGCTCACCAGTGGATGCAGGGGCTTGGGCAGCCCCAGCATCCGGTGTAG
Source organism: uncultured Chryseolinea sp. (assembly GCA_966211885.1). Taxonomy (GTDB): domain Bacteria; phylum Bacteroidota; class Bacteroidia; order Cytophagales; family Cyclobacteriaceae; genus Chryseolinea. The sequence continues at coordinate 14,984 of CBIHQM010000116.1, read as the reverse complement.
CTCGGATATGGAATGGATCCTGATGGGTGTGTGTTCTTCCTTTTTCACGTTGCAAAGTTAATACCTTAATCCCCGAAAACCATTTTTCGCATCTCGCCCCTGAACGCTTCATTGCCCAGTGCGTTGCGTCTCGCATAGAGTGCCCTGGCATCTTCTCCAGCCACATAGCGCACCTGGTCTTTTCCATCGGTTGCTGCTTCATACACCACGGTGGCGATCTGGTCGGCCGTGGCAAAGTTGTCGGCGTTAAAAAGCGCCATCATTTTCCGGCTGGCTTCTTCATAAGCCGGGTGCGCGATCACTTCGAGTGAGCGGTTCATGAAGTCGGTCACGATCCCGCCCGGCGCCACGGTCTTGATGCCGATGTTATACAATCCCAGCTCAAACGACATGCTTTCGCTCCATCCTTCCAGTGCCCACTTTGTAGCGTGGTAGATCGAGCTCAGCGGAAATGAAAACAATCCTCCCATCGAGGTAGTCGTGATAAACAGCCCCTGTCTCCGTGCCCTGAAGTGGGGGATGAATGCCTTCGTGACCCGCAACACCCCCATCAAGTTGGTATCGATCTGCCGCGCGATCTCTGCGTCGCTGTAGCCTTCCATCGGACCTACCAGCCCATAGCCCGCATTGTTGAACACCACATCGATCTCGCCCAATTCCAGCGCCCGTTTTACCGTGCTTTCAATTTGCGCCGCATCGGTCACATTCAGCGGCAAGAGCGTGATGCCCTTAAGGCCCTTCAATTCCGTTTCCTTGTCCGGGTTCCGCATCGTAGCGATGACCTGCCATCCTTTAGCTTGAAATAATTTGGCCGTCGCTTTTCCCAATCCTGTCGACGCCCCGGTGATGAAAATTGTCTTCATGTTTGTGTGTTTTTAAGTTGACATCACAAAGGTCAGCCAGGGCACATTACCGGATGTTTCCTTATTGAGCTTAGTTGTTTCCAAAATGCCGGAAGGTTGTCATGCTGGATCGATAGGACCGATAAATTACTGCGTTAGCAATGCCAAAAACCTGCTTTGGTCCTTAAAATCGTCGGCGACGAGGCGCAACGCCGGCATACTACCCTGGATTTCTTTTCGATGATTTGGCGGAAATAGTCGAACCTGCGCCATTTTATTTCCTGTCTTAAAAAAAGTATTGCGTTAATTTTAACCTTGTAGAGGCCGTGTAGAGGTTTAAAAGGTACATGTTTTTGAAAGCTATGATATATTTGTCCTACAAAACAAAAAGCATCACCGTATGAACGAACTATTGGAGGGTGTCCTAAAGGGACTGATGAGCCGCTACAAAGAGAGGGTGCCGTATGTGTCGGCTGTGATTGCCGCCATGAAGAAGGAGGGTGTGATCCAAAACGACCAGGAAATTGAAAACGATCACATCGCGTTCCGCAGCTTGGGTGTGCCGCACCTGGGCATTCAATCGCTGGAGAAGGTGTTCCTTCACCTGGGCTACACGAAGCGAGACTATTACTTTTTTCCGGAGAAGAAACTGAACGCCTATTGGTATGCGCCACCCGCCGAAAAATTTCCCCGCATTTTTGTCAGCGAATTGCGTGTCGGCGATTTGTCGCCGGCTTCACAGGAACTGATCCGCAAATATACCGGCACATTGAACAGCGACCCGGTGGACAGCCTCGACCTGAACGATGCGGGAAAGGTCGATGCGTTTTTGCACAGTCACTTCTGGAGCATCCCAACCCTGCAAGACTATCTCGCGTTGCACAAGGAGAGTGAATATGCCGCTTGGGTCATGTATAACAAATACTACCTCAACCATTTCACCATCAGCGTTCATTCCTTGAAGGCGGGCTACAATACCATCCAGGACTTTAATGCATTCCTGGAACGCAACGGTTTTGTGCTCAATGATTCGGGTGGAAAATATAAAGAGAGCCCCGACGGCTTACTGTTGCAAAGCTCGACGGTGGCCAAGATGATTGAAGCCGAGTTTGCCAACGGCGAGAAACACACCATCTCCGGATCGTATGTTGAGTTCGCCGAACGGCGCGTGCTTCCCCAGTTTCGCAGCCTTCCTCTTTCAGAGATCGGCCGCCAACACCGGCGCGAGGGCTTCGAGGCTCAAAATGCAAACCGGATCTTTGAGAGCACCTACTCCTCTCAAACGACCAAGCTCAGCTAAGTTTTTATTTCATTTTTTAATTCAACACAAACATGACAAAGTCCATGGAGGGGCAGCGTGCGTTCAATTTTAAAAATCACGACCGCGGCGTATCAACCGGAACGCAATGGCTGGAGAGCAAAGGAGCGTCTATCGCTTCATATTCTCCGGTGGATGGAAATTATATCGGAACCGTTACCGCGGCCGACAAAGACACCTACGAGAAGGTGATCGAAAAAGCGACGGCGGCCTTCCGCGAATGGAGACAGTGGCCGGCGCCACGGCGCGGAGAAATTGTGCGGCAATTGGGTGAAGCGTTCCGGGCAAACAAAACCGAACTTGGAAAACTGGTGTCGTACGAAATGGGCAAGAGCCTGCAGGAAGGACTGGGTGAGGTGCAGGAGATCATAGACATTTGTGATTTTGCCGTGGGACTATCGCGCCAACTCTATGGCTCGACGATGCCCAGTGAGCGGCCTTTGCATCGCTTATATGAACAATATCATCCCCTGGGTATCGTCGGGGTCATCTCCGCGTTCAACTTCCCTGTGGCAGTGTGGAGTTGGAACAGCATGCTGGCGTGGGTGTGTGGCGATGTATGCGTGTGGAAGCCTTCGGAAAAGACGCCGCTTTGTGCTGTGGCTTGTCAATCGATCGTGGCCGGGGTGTTTGAAGAAAACAATGTGCCGGAAGGTGTGAGCTGCCTGGTGATGGGGGGAAGGGACGTGGGCGAATGGTTGAGCGAAGATCGCCGCATCCCATTGATCTCCGCTACAGGTTCCACCGCTATGGGACGGGCCGTGGGTGTAGCCGTGGCAAAACGCATGGGCCGAAGCTTGCTGGAGTTGGGTGGAAACAACGCCATGATCATCTCAGAAAAAGCGGATCTGAACATGGCCTTGATGGCCTCAGTGTTTGGGGCTGTGGGCACAGCCGGTCAGCGCTGCACGACGACACGCCGCCTCATCGTGCACGAAGCGATCTACGACTCCATGAAGCAAAAACTAGTAAAGGCCTATGGGCAACTTCGCATCGGCGATCCATTGGATAAGAACAATCACCTGGGGCCATTGATCGACAAAGCTGCGGTCGGAGATTACCTGGCGGCAATCGATCAATGCAAGCGTGAGGGAGGCACATTCCTGGTGGAGGGTGGCGTGCTGGAGGGTGCGGGTTATGAAAGTGGTTGTTACGTGAGACCCTGCATTGCCGAAGTGCAGAATCACTATGCCGTGGTGCAGCATGAAACGTTTGCGCCCATCCTTTACATCATGAAATATAAGACCGTGGGGGAAGCGATCCATATGCAAAACAACGTGCCACAGGGGCTGTCATCCGCCATGATGACACTCGATTTGCGTGAGGCGGAATTGTTCTTGTCAGCGGCGGGAAGCGACTGTGGCATTGCCAACGTGAACGCCGGCACGTCGGGTGCCGAAATCGGCGGTGCTTTTGGCGGTGAAAAGGAAACCGGTGGCGGGCGTGAGAGTGGAAGCGATGCCTGGAAAGTCTACATGCGTCGCCAAACCAACGCCATCAACTACGCCACCAACCTGCCGATGGCGCAAGGCATTACGTTTGACTTGGACATGGAGGGCGTGACAACCGGAGGATCGGTATTATAGATTATTCAAAAAGCCTCCCAGGTTTTCCTCATGTTCCATGTTGAGTTTCTTGCGAAGACGATAGCGCGCCATCTCCACCGACTTCACCGAGATGTTATTGATGGAGGCGATGTCTTTGATGGAGAGGTTTAGCCTGATCTGACCGCACAATCGTTTTTCGTTGTCGGTCAGGTCGGGAAAGCGATTGGTCAGCTTGAAGAGGAAGTCCTTGTATTCGGCTTCCATGTTCAGGTGAAACGCCTCGGCGTCTTTGTTGGTGCCTTGTACCTGCGAGAAATGATCGATGATCTTCGTGATCCGGGTCGACGATTCAGAAGGTGAGCGCAGGTTCAGCTGTTTCAATTCGTCGAGGAAAGAGCGGATCAGTTCGTTGCGCTGCGACAAATGGATAGCAGCATTGGTGAACTCTGAATTTTTGAAATCCAGGTTTGCCTGTAAGGCTTCTTTCTCCAGGTTGGCACGCTCCAGGTCGTTTTGAGCCAATTGCTTTTGGGCTTCCGACAACAAGTATTCCTTTGCAAACGCTTCTTTCTCCAGCGACGCGCGGGCAAGTTCCTTTTGCGTGAGCGCTTGTTGCGCTTCGAGGATCAGCCGTTCTTTCTTTTGAGTGGTCACCTGTTTGTTGTACAACAACACGCCAATGATGGTGATCAGCAAAATGGCACCGGCTAAGGCGTCGCGCTGCAAGACTTTTAATTTGTTCTCGCTCTCCAGGAGTTTTATTTCCTGTTCCTTCTGTTGCGTTTGATGCACCATCAGGGCGTTGGTGAGGTTGTTGCTCTTTTCCAGGGAGATTACTTCGTCTTTCAGTTTCATGTATTGCGAGAGAAACTGAAAGGCGTTCTGATAATCGTTTTTGGCCAGGTATACTTTGGTGCTGAACTCGTAGTTGTCGATCAGCTTTTCTTTTCGGGCGTTGGCTTTGGAGGTGGTGATGATGGCCCGGGCTTTTGTTAAATAATACTCGGCGCTGTCGAGCTTGTTCATTTGATAGTACGTGTTCCCCAACTGGTTGAGATTTTCGCCCTGCTTGAGCACGTTGCCCAGTTGTATGGAGAGCCGGTACCCTTCCTTCAGCGATGTGAGGCCCTCGCGATAAAGACCCTGGGCGGTTTGCATCATCCCGATATTGTTGAGACTTGCCGAGATGCGTTCCGGCTGGTTCAAGGTGCGGCTGAGTACTAACGACTCTTTAAAATATTTCAGCGCGAGGCTATAGTTTTTTAGTTGACTGTAGTCAAGACCAATGGCATTGGTGGTCCATACGACATCCTCCTTGCTTCCTTTTTTTCGATACGCCGCTAAAAGCTTTTGGTGGAAGTCGAGGGCCTTCTCGGTTTGACCGGCATCGTAATACACCCAACCCAACACCCCATTGGCAAGCAGTTGTCCTTGTTCGTCGTGGAGTTTCTGGTAGTCGGCCAGGGCTTCGTAGGCAAAGACCAGCGCTTTGTCATAGAGGTCCTGTTCGAGATAGATCATGGCCAGCGTTTGTTTCGACCGTGCCTCCAGCAAGAGATTTTTGTTTTCCAGCGAAAGCTGTAACGCCTGGTTGCCGTAGGTGGCGGAGAGCAGTAGTGAATCTTTATAAAAGTCGGCCGCGGCCAGATAGGCTTCAATACGTTTCTCAACGGTCATCGATGCCAGGCTGGCGGCATCGTCCCAAGGGTGTTGAAGCGACTGGCCGTGGCCTGCGAGGGAGTGAAGAGACAAGGCGAGGATGCAAAGAAATAGAGGGCGCTTCATCGGCTGCTAAGGTAAGAATATTTAACATGTGGAGGGCACCTGCAAAGCCAGCGCGCTGCATCGCATGAGATAAGGCATCAACTGCTTTTTTCAACAACCATGATTTTCTTCAGCCATGACGTCAAGGGCTTTCTAAAAAAATACAGCGAGCATAGCAATAAAAAGATAAAGAGCGCGGCATACTCGTTCGCCGAGAGATGTGAAAGCAGCCACAGCATGGTGATCAGGATGAAAGGGATGACATACACCGGCACCCGGATGCCCGACTCGCCTGTGGCCAACCGCTCATTTTTCTTGAGCTTCCACAGGGAAAGTACCACGGCAAAATAAGTGATGAGGTTGGCCGAGCTGGAAAGAATGGCCAGCCCTTTGAAGCTGCCGGACAATGAAAGAATAAAAGCCAGAAAGGAATAGGCGATGATGGAAATATAAGGCGTCCGGAACCGTGGGTGAATAGCCGACAGGATGTCTGGAATAAGTTTGTCTTTTGAAGAGGCGAACAGGAATCGCGGCATCGCCAGGATGTCGCCACTGATCGCACCAAGGATGGCCATGGCGGTGGCCACTACAATAAGCGTGGGACCGACACTTCCAAAAATAACGGTAGCGACCTTCACGAGCGGTGCTTCCTTGTAAAGCGAAAGGTCGGCCCCTAAGATGCCTTGTGCTAGAACCTGGATCCCAAGATAAATAAGAATGACGATGGCAATTCCCGAAAGCAACCCCAGCGGCACCGAACGTTTGGGATTCTTGATTTCACCTCCCGTGGTCAACGCCGCTTCTCCCCCCACAAAGGCGAAGAACAGGATGAGGCAGGCTTCTCCCAAATGATCGAATTCGAAGTTATCCCACAGCTTCAGATTTCCGGCATCGATCTTCGGCCAGCCGAAGAACAGCAGCAGGGCAATGGGCAAGAGCTTGGCCAGCGTGAGGGCCGAGATCACTTTAGCGCCATACTTCACACCGCGCACATTGATCCACGCCAGCCCACCAAACACCAGCAGAAAAAAGAGCAGCCGCCCAAAGAGTGTATCCATTTCGGGAACATAGAGCACAATCATTTCAAACAGCGCGTTGGCGATGGCGGCATCGCTGATCATCCCAAACCCGAACCAATATAAGTTGCTGGTCAGAAAGCCCACGTAGGGACCAAATGCACTCTCCACATATTTATAGATCCCGCCACTGGTCGACGTCTGGCTTCCCACTTCGGCGAAACACATCATGATCATGAAGATGAGCGCGCCGCAAATCAAGTAGGCCATCGTGCTGGCATAGCCCAGTTTCTCAGCCACCAGGGCCGGCAACGCAAAGATGCCCGCGCCCACGGTCAAATTAACAACGCTGGCCGCAAGGCTCTTGATGCCGATGGCCCGGTTTAAACCTTCTCCTGATGATTCCATGCCCTGTATAGATATGGGGCAATATAGGATGGGCCTTAGGATTACCGTCCGCGCTTCACCTCTACAACAACTCTACCGTTGTGCAATTAACCGTTTCGATCCGAGCGTGATCGTGTTGATAAACAGGGTTGGAAAGGCGAGGTGCCGGGCGAGACTCTATAATATAGAGACGCTGCAAACGATGTCTTTTATAAAAGACCCAGGGTTCAAACCCGTTTTCATTTTTCGCGATTTGCGATGCATGTGTGTTGCTGGTGTGGGTTGAGTGGTGGGTTCAGGAAAGTTGATTTTCAAATGAAATGGGCCGCTTTCGGGACTATCGTGTCGGTTGTAGAGTTCATGTAGAGGTCTAAAATTTCAGTTTTGGTGGACCTATGGGATACTTTCGTCAATCCCTTTGCGGGGAATCGGACCTCACCAAACATCTATTAACCCCATACGAGTATGAAGACAGGTTTACAATTTTGGAGAAAAATGCTGTTGCTGCATTTGCTCATTTCGAGTACGCTGATCACCGTTTATGGCCAGGGTCGCAAAGTGACCGGAACCGTTGCGGACGCCATTTCCGGAGAAGCCATGCCGGGTGTGAATCTCGTCATTAAAGGCACCACCAACGGCACGACCACCGATGCCAATGGCGCTTTTTCGATCATGCTGAAAGACGAAGACAATGCGTTGATCGTGTCCTTCATTGGCTACAAAACACAAGAAGTCGCCTTGTCGCTTGGGCAAACCACGTTGGGTGTTAAGCTGGAAGCCGATGTCACGGCATTACAGGAGGTGGTGGTTGTCGGGTTTGGCACACAACAGAAGAGTCACCTCACCGGCGCTGTGGCCTCGACCAACATGGATAACTTTATAAAAGTACCCACGGGTGATGCACTCAACGCGCTGCAAGGACAAGTGGCCGGCGTGAGTGTTGCCAACGCCACGGGAGCTCCGGGTGCTGCGCCAGTGGTGCAGATCCGTGGACTGGGCACCATCAATGGAAGCTCGCCACTCTATGTCATCGATGGCATTCCCAGCGAACCTTCCTACCTCAACCCTGCGGAGATCGAAAGTATCTCGGTGTTGAAGGATGCATCGGCCGCCACCATCTATGGTGCGCGCGGATCGAACGGGGTTATTCTCATCACCACAAAACGCGGCAAGTCGGGCAAGCCACAGATCACCATCAACTCTTTTGTAGCGGCCAACGATGTCAATCTCAATAGCGTGGAGGCCGTCAACAAGGCACAGAAGAATGCGATCATGCAAAATGCCTACAACAATGCGGGGCTTACGCCCCCCACCTGGGCAATGGACAATTCCCAGTTTGCCGATACGCGGTGGGCCGACGCCTATTTCAAAACCGGCTTCGAACAAAAGCACGACCTGAGCATCGCCGGCGGCACCGACGACGTGACCTATAGTTTTGCCGGTGGCTATTATTCAAACAATGGCACCGTGATCAACACCGGATTGAATCGCTACAACTCCCGTCTGAACCTGGATTTTAAAAATCTGTTGCACGATCATTTGAAGTTCAACCTCGGCGTTTCGTTTGTCCGCAAAGATCTGAAGAATTTTTCCGAAGCGCTGGGCCAGGGCAATGCCGACTTTTCTCCCATCATGTCGCTCTACACGGCGCTTCCGCACAAAGAAATTTATGACCCCACCAGCCCCAACGGCTTTGCCGGACAGGATCCTCTGCTGGGTGTTGTGGGTGCGGGAAATCCCGTCGGCTCGCAGACCTTGCAGAACAACAAGAACCAGGACGACTATATACAGTTGAACTGGGGTGCCGATTTGAAGCTCTTGCCATGGCTCACCTACCAATTCAAACTGGGGGTGAACTCCGAGAACACCTACAACGACACCTTCTTGCCAGCCTACAACTTTGGACCGGGTGCTACCGTGGAGACGCCGCGTACGTGGCAGGAGCGTGGCAGAACAAACTCCTCCATCTTCAACAACCTGCTGAACATCAAAAAAGAATTTAACGATCACAGCATCGCCGTGCTGTTGGGGCAGTCGAGCGAACGCTACGCAACACGCTCCGTGGGGGGATCTAACCTGGAGCAGCCCTCGTCGCTGGTGCCTGCGCTGGATGCGGGCATTGGTACGCGAAATGCTTATGGCGGAATTGTCGAGAACAGGTTGTTGTCGTTCTTTGGTCGCGCCACCTACAGCTATGCAAACAAGTATTTTCTGGAAGGCAGTGTACGCAAAGATGGATCGACGCGTTTTGGTCCCGCAAATCGCTGGGGGACATTCTATGCGGTTTCGGGCGGATGGGCCATTCATCGCGAACGGTTTTTCAATATCGATTTCATCAGCGAGCTGAAACCCCGGTTCAGCTATGGCGTGGTGGGTAACCAGAGCATTGGTGACTACAAATATCAATCGTTGATCACGGTGGGGAGCAGCGATCCCGACTATCCCAGCGCTGTGAATTATCCGTTCGGATCGTCGCGACCTCAGGTTGTGGCCACGGGAGCGTCGGCGCTCGGCATTGGCACGCCCGACATCAAGTGGGAGCAAACCACAACTAGCAACATCGGTTTGGATTTGGGATTGGCGGAGAACAAGCTGACGTTTACCATCGACTACTACCAATCGAAAACAGAGGGCATGCTGGTGGAACGCCGCCCGCCGGGATCGGCCGGCATTCAGAAAGCACCCACTACCAACGCGGGGAACCTGGAGAACAAAGGTCTTGAAGTGACCGCCACCTACAGAAACGAGGCAGGCGCTTTCAAGTACAGCATCAGCGGCAACGTGGGCACATCCAAAAACAAGGTCACCCGCCTGGGCTATGAAGGACAGGAGTTTATCGACGGCTATGTAGAGTATAACAACTACGCCACCACACGCACGGCCGTGGGCACACCGGTGGGAGAGTTCTACCTGAAGGAAGTGGCCGGCATTTTTCAGACCCAGCAAGAGGTTGATGCCTATAAAGGCAAAGACGGCGAACTGCTGCAACCCAACGCAGCGCCCGGCGATTTCAAATTTGTTGACATCAACAACGACGGCGTGATCAATGACAAAGACAAACGCTCCTTTGGAAGCGGTTTGCCCAAAGCATCGTTTGGATTGACCTTCAATGCAAGCTGGAAGAATTTTGATTTCACCCTCATGTTCAACGGCACGGCGGGCAACAAAATGTACAACGCCTTCAAAATGGAAATGTATCGTCTGAATGCATCACCCGATCTGTTGAATTCGTGGACACCCTCCAACACCTCGAGCGACATCCCCCGGTTGAACTATACCGACCCCAACAGCAACTATACGACAGCGTCTAACTATTTCCTGGAGAACGCCTCTTATGTCCGGTTGAGAAATCTTCAGATTGGCTACACGCTTCCCGTGCAACTGGCGGAGAGCATCGGTCTCACCCGGTTGCGTGTTTTTGCGGGTGGCTATAATTTGTTCACCATCACAAACTATACGGGCTTTGATCCGGGCCTTTCCAACACGGGAAAATTCTCGCGTGGTGTGGACAAGGGATTTTATCCCATCTCACGCTCGCTTGTGGCAGGCATCACCATCGGTCTTTAATTCAAACTACAGCAGACTATGAAAACAAAATATACTCTCGCAGTGCTGGCGATCCTAATCATGGCTTCGTCGTGCAGCGACTACCTGGAAGTTCCCAACAAAGGAAATTTAACAAACGATTCGTTCTGGCAAACGGAACAACACGTGCAGCAGGGTCTCACCGCCGCCTACTCGGCGTTGGCCAGTTGGGATGGAAGCAAATGGACGTTTTTTGAAGAAGTATTTCTCGGCATGGTGATCCGCACAGACGAGATCAGCAACAACGCCAGCTCGGGCTACGCCGGCAAACTCGCCTCGTTCACCAACACGGCCGACGAGACCACGGCATCGAACAACTGGCTCACCCGCTATGCCGGCATTGCCCGCGCAAACCAGGTGATCCAAAACACACCGAACGTGCCCGGCCTCAGCGATGAACTGAAGCAAGCCTACATCGGCGAAGCAAAGTTCCTGCGCGCCCTCAACTATTTCTACCTGGTGTGCAGTTTCGAGAAGGTTCCCATGGTGACGGTGTTCGAAACGGATTTCGAAAAACTTATTCCATCGCAGGCAGCGACCAGCGAGATCTGGGCGCTGATTGAATCCGACCTGAAAGCGGCCGAAGCCACCGTGCCCGCCACACAAGCCGAAGCGTGGACCGGTCGCGCCACCAAATGGTCGGCGAAAGCGCTGCTGGGGAAAGCTTATTTATTCCAGGAGAAATGGAGCGACGCCGCTGCTAAATTTAAGGAAGTGGTAGAGCAAGGGCCCTACAGTCTGTTGCCCAACTATGCCGACAATTTCAATGGTGTGGGAGAAAACGGAGTGGAGTCGGTGTTCGAAATTCAATTTTCCGGCGATCGCAACGGCGGTGTGGACAAACGTCAACCCATCAATTGGGAAATCACTCCGGCGGCGTTGGATGGCTGGGAGTTGTTCTCCGCGTCGGATTGGATCCTGGACGAAATGAAAACGGATCTCACCGCGGGCAATGCCTATAGCGACCGCGTGTATGAATCCCTTTTCTTTGATGATCCCAATTCCACCATCCGGCGCCCCACCGAAACCGACCCGATCCCTTATGCCGACGTGAAAGGCTCGCTCACGTTTCCGCAGTACTTTAAGAAGTACAATGCGTGGACCGACAAGCAAGGCGACTATGTGGGCACCAACGTGTCGCTCATTCGCTATGCCGATGTGTTGCTGATGTACGCCGAAGCCCTCAATGAAAACGGCAATGCCGCCGATGCCATCGATGCGATCAACACCGTGAGAGCCCGCGCGAACGCAAAACCCCTCGACAACAACTTCACCAAGGCGACGCTCCGCACACAGATCCGCCACCACGAGCGCCCCTGTGAATTGTCGATGGAGTATGGCATTCGCTGGATGGATTTGTACCGGTGGAGCAAAGGCAGCACGGCAACGGAGAGTATGAAAACAACACTCACCACCCATGGAAAAGCATTCGCCAGCAACTTCGTGGAGGGCAAACACGAGATCAGCCCCATACCGGCTTCCGAGATTTCTTTAAACAAAAACCTGGTTCAAAACGATAAATGGTAAGCCGGTTCTCTTATCCGGTAGATTGGTAGAAGTGATCACCCTCGCAAGAGGGTGACTTTTTTATATTCGCATGCGAACACCCACGACAAACGACCATGAAAACCTATTCCACCCTCGAGATTGCCGCCTTTGTGCTGAAAAATTTTGGGATCCAAACCGAAGTCCGGCCTTTGCCTGGTGAGCTCGATTTTAATTTTTTTCTCCAGGCGCCCGACGGCCGGTCTTTCATTCTGAAGATCGCCAATGCCCGGGAGAGACGCGGATGCCTTGAACTGCAGAACGCCGTGATGCACCATCTCGCCCTCAAAGATGTGGGCCTGCAAGTTTCGGCGGTGGTGAAGGCCATCAACGGAAATGACATCGTTGAAATGGCCGATGGCTCATCCCAACCCCGCATGACCCGGCTGCTGACGTGGGTGGACGGTCGGCCGTGGGCAACCGTGGTCCCCCATAGTGCCGCTTTGCTTGAACAGCTGGGTGCAATGTGTGGAAAGCTTTGCCAGGCGTTGGCTAACTTCGATCATGCCGAGGCGCACCGTTTCATGAAGTGGGATCCGTCGCAGGCCGCTTGGATCAAGCCGCATCTCCATCTCGCAGCGGGAGAGCGCGGGGAATGGGTTCGTTATTTCTACGAGCTATTCGAACAGCGCGTCGTTCCCATGCTGCCGGCATTGCGCATGAGCGTGAACTACAACGACGCCAATGACTACAACGTACTGGTGAGCAATGATCCGGCGAGTCCGCGCGTGCCGGGTGTCATCGACTTTGGCGATGTGGTATATACCCACACGGTGAATGAACTGGCCATTGCCATTGCCTATGCCGCGATGGGTAAAAACGATCCGCTGGAGACGGCGTGTCAGGTCGTGAAAGGTTTCAACGACGTCTATCCGCTGACGGACGAAGAACTTTCGGTCATCTTTCCCCTGGTGGCGGCGCGATTGCTCATCAGTGTGACGTGCGCCGCGTTGAATCGTGTAGAGCATCCTGATAATGGATACCTGCAAATCAGCGACAACCCTGCGTGGGACCTGCTTGAAAAATTCCGTGCCATCTCGCCGGAGTTGGCGCACTATGCTTTCAGGAATGCCTGTCACAAGGAGGCCTGCACAAAGCAGGAGAAGTTTGTGCGCTGGGCATCATCGCACTATAAGGCGATGAACTTCCCGGTGAAGAATGGGAAGAAGGTGATGTGGCTCGACCTGGGCGTTGGCAGCCTGGATGTGGGCAATTCGCAAAACCTGCACGACAGCGATCAGCTCGACAAACAAGTCCGCAACGTAATGACCGACGCGGGCGCATCGCTGGCCATTGGCCGCTACGATGAAGCCCGCGCATTCTACACGACCGATGCCTTTGCCACAACCGGAAATGATTCCCAGACATGGCGGACCGTGCACATTGGCATGGATTTCTTCACCCAGCAACCCGCTGAGGTCTTTGCCGTGTGCGACGGAACGGTTCATAGCTTTGCCAACAACGCGGCGGATCGCGACTATGGTCCCACGATCATACTCAAGCACAGCGTGGCCGATGATCTCGTGTTTTACACGCTATACGGACACCTGTCAACCGACTCGTTGACGGCGATGACGGTCGGAAAAGTAGTCCGTCGCGGCGATGTGATCGGTCATGTCGGTGCCCGTCACGAAAATGGGAACTGGCCCACGCACCTGCACTTTCAAATCGTGCTCGACATGTTAGGGAAGCAGGGCGACTTTCCTGGGGTAGCTTATGCAGCTCAACGATCCCTTTGGAAAAGTATTTGTCCCGATCCGTGGCTCCTGCTCACCGGCAAAGCGTCGGATGCTCCGGCGAGCCTGAGTTCGCAATCTATTGTGGACTACCGCAAGGAGCACCTTGGCAAGAACATGAGCATTTCCTACCGCGAGCCGATCAAGATGGTGAGCGGCAGCGGCGTGCACTTACTGGATGACACAGGTCGACGCTACCTGGACACGGTGAACAACGTGGCCCATGTGGGACACGAGCATCCCCGCGTGGTGCGCGCCGGCCAGCGACAAATGGCCGTGCTCAACACCAACACGCGCTACTTGCACGACAACATCGTGAAGTTCGTGGAAGCCCTGCTGGAGACCATGCCACCCCAGCTCGACGTGGCCTTCATTGTGAACTCCGGCAGCGAAGCCAACGAATTGGGTATGCGACTCGCCCGGAATTACACGGGGCAAAAAGATATGATCGTTTCCGAAGTCGGCTATCATGGCAACACCGGGGGCTGCATCGCGATCAGCTCCTATAAATTTGACGGCGCGGGAGGAAAGGGCGCGGCACTCCATGTTCACGTCGTGCCCATTCCCGATGTGTATCGCGGTCTGTACCGGGCCAACGATCCGCATGCGGGGAGCAAATATGCCGGCCATGTGAAGCAAGCCATAGCGAACATGCAAGCACAAGGGCGGAATCCCGCCGCCTTCATTTTTGAATCCGTCATTAGTTGTGGTGGACAAGTAGAGCTCCCGGAAAACTTTTTGAAACAAGCCTATCAACACGTGCGCGACGCCGGCGGCGTTTGCCTGGCCGACGAAGTGCAGACCGGTTGTGGCAGAGCCGGCGATCATTTCTGGGCCTTCCAGCAACACGATGTTGTTCCCGACATTGTGACCATCGGCAAGCCCATTGGCAACGGCCATCCGCTCGCCGTGGTGGTGACGACCCAGGCCATTGCCAACGCGTTCAAAAATGGAATGGAATATTTCAACACCTTTGGAGGCAACCCGGTATCGTGCGCCATTGGGTTGGAAGTGTTAAAGGTGATCCGGGAAGAAGGGCTTCAGCAAAATGCAAAGACCGTCGGAAATTATCTGAAGGCGGGTCTTCGAAACCTGATGGACCAGTTCCCCATCGTGGGCGATGTGCGTGGCCCGGGGTTGTTCATCGGTTTCGAGTTGGTGAAGGATCGCGTGGTCAAAACACCGGCGACGGAACAGGCAGCTTATTTCGCCAATCGCATGCGCGACAAAGGCATTTTGATGAG
>CBIHQM010000115.1:0-15392 GCA_966211885.1 uncultured Chryseolinea sp. | reverse complement strand
ATCTATTCGTTGGAGAAGGGAGCGTATGCCAACACGTTTATCAATGTGATCTGGGTGCTCATCGCCATTCCTGCCATTCTCCGGTATTGGCGCACAACGAAGTGAGCCGGTCGCTGCGGGTAAAAGTGACGAGTTTTAAATAAATACTACACCCCCCTTGTGGTGCAGCCCTCCGGGGTGTTATTTGCGTCCCCATTTCCAAACTATGGATCAGCAGCGAAAAAACATACGCATACAACGAGGAGTCGCCATCCTTTCGGTGGCGTTGCTGCTGATCAAGCTGGTGGCCTATTACCTCACCCACTCCGTGGCGGTGCTCACCGACGCACTGGAAAGCATCGTGAATGTGGTTGCCGGTTTTGTGGGACTCTACAGCCTCATCGTGAGCGCCAAGCCGCGGGATGCCGATCATCCCTATGGCCATGGCAAAGTGGAATACCTTTCGGCGGCGTTGGAAGGGAGCATGATCGCCGTTGCCGGGGTGCTCATTTTTTATAAGTCCATCACCAACCTCATCCATCCCGAGGCGATCCACCAACTCGATGTCGGCATTGTGCTCATCATGGCGACGGCGTTGGTGAATTATTTTGCGGGAAGCATTTGCATCCGTGAAGGAAAAAAAAGTCATTCCGTAGCGCTCGTGGCGAGCGGCAAGCATCTGCAGTCCGATACCTATTCCACGCTTGGCATATTGGTCGGGTTGGTCGCCATTTACCTCACCGATCTCTACTGGCTCGACAGCGTGGTGGCGATGCTTTTTAGCGGCGTGATCTTGTACACCAGCTATAAGATCATCCGCACATCCATCGCCGGCATCATGGACGAGAGTGACACCGAACTGCTGGCCGAATTGGTGGCCACGCTGAACCACAACCGGCGCGAAAACTGGATCGACCTGCACAACCTGCGCATCATCAAATACGGCAGCATCCTCCACCTCGATTGCCACCAAACCGTGCCCTGGTATCTCAACGTGAACGAAGCCCATGCAGAGATCGACGCGCTGGCCGAACCTGTGCGCAAGGCGTTTGGCGAGTCGTTGGAGCTCTTTGTCCACTCCGATGGCTGCCTGGAGTTTTCCTGTCGCATTTGCAGCAAGTCGGATTGCCCGGTGCGGAAACACGCCTTCGAGCGGCGCGTGCAGTGGACCGTAGAAAATGTGTCGATCAATAAAAAGCATTCCATCGAAACGGTCGATGGCCCGGTGGTGGATCGTAGCGGAAAGTGAGACAACCGGCGTTTCGGGAAAGAAGGAGAATTGCTTATTTTGACCCTGTGTCAATTCACCATACGAACTGCTTGTGTCATCCTGGCGAGGCCAGGTGTTCACATAAAACCGGAGACTACCTTAACTATTTATGATACACCTATGAAAAGATGTTTACCTCTCTTGCTGGCTGTGATGGTCGTTGCGTGCACGGCCCCACCACCCCAACCCGACCGTTCGCTGTATACCATCATCGATGAAGAATGGTCCTTCCGCCTGAAAGAATTCCCGCTCTTCGCCACCTACAACGACGACACCACGCAAAACGACAAGCTCGGTTCGTATACCCCGGAAGACCTGGTACGCCGTGAAAAATTCTATACCACGCTTTTAAGCAACCTCCATCAAGTCGATCGCAAGTCGCTTTCGCGTGAAGACCTGGTGAACTATGATTTGTTCACCTTCTATGCACAGGAAGAACTGGATTATTACCTCAACAAAGAATACCGCATCCCCATCCTTGCCGACGATGGCTTTCACATCTCTTTTGCGCACATGCCTTCGTCGTTGCCTTTCTTCACCGAAAAAGATTATCGCAACTACATCGAACGGTTGAAGGCCTATCCCACCTATGTCGATCAGAATATCCATTGGATGAAGCAAGGTTTGAACGATGGCTTCACCATGCCGAAGGTAGTGCTGAACGGCTATGAAGTGACCATCACCTCGCACATTGTGACCGACGCCGAGCAGAGCCTGTTCTTCAAGCCCTTCCAGAACATGCCCGCAACCTTTCCGGCCGCCGCCAAAGAAAAGTTGATCGCCGCCGGTAAGGAAGCCATCCTGAAAAGTGTCGTGCCCGGCTACCAGACGTTCCTGGACTTTATGACCAAGGAATACATTCCCGGCTGCCGCGAAACCATTGGCACATCGGCTTTGCCGGGGGGTGAAAAATATTATCAGAACCGCATTCACTACTACACCACCACCAACATGACCGCCGACGAGGTGCACGCCCTCGGTCTCAAAGAAGTGGAACGCATCAAAGGCGAAATGCTGGACGTGATCAAGCAAGTGGGCTTTAAAGGTGACCTGGCAGCGTTTATAAAATTCCTGCGCACCGATCCACGCTTCTATCCCAAAACTGCGGAGGAGCTGTTGAAAGACGCTTCCTTCATCGCCAAGAAAATGGATGGCAAGTTGCCTTCCCTCTTCGGAAAGCTGCCGCGCCAACCCTACGGCGTCGCGCCTGTGCCCGACCACCTGGCACCCAAGTACACGGCAGGCCGTTATTCGGGCGCGCCCATAAAAAGCAGCGAAGCCGGTCACTACTGGGTGAACACCTACAACCTGCCGAGCCGCACGCTGTATACACTGGAAGCCCTCACGCTGCACGAAGCGGTGCCGGGTCACCACTTGCAAGGCGCCCTTACACAGGAATTGGAGAACCTACCCAAATTCAGACAACAAATGTACATCAACACCTTTGGCGAAGGCTGGGGGCTGTATTCAGAATGGCTGGGCATCGAAGCTGGCTTCTACCAGGATCCCTATTCGAACTTCGGACGTCTTACCTATGAAATGTGGCGCGCCTGCCGCCTGGTGGTGGACACCGGCATCCACGTGAAAGGCTGGACCCGCCAACAGGTGATCGACTATCTTGCCACCAACACGGCCCTTTCCCTGCACGAATGCACAACCGAAACCGACCGCTACATCTCCTGGCCGGGCCAGGCCCTGGCCTACAAGATCGGCGAACTGAAGATCAAGGAACTGCGCAAAAAAGCAGAGCAGGCGCTCGGCGAAAAATTTGACGTGCGCGCTTTTCACGACACCGTGCTCAGCCAGGGAACGGTAACGCTTCCTATATTGGAAGGTATGATCGATACTTTTATTGAGACCTCAAGAAAGAAATAGGCTGCGCGTTGTTCGCAAAAAAAAGAAGGCCTTGATGTGAGTCAAGGCCTTTTTATTTTTTTAAACCAAAGGATCATCCGATCTCGATCACCACGTCGTCGGTGAGCGGGTGGCCGACGCAGGTGAGGACATAGCCTTCGTCGCGTTCCGACTTGGAGAGTCCCTCCTCTTCATCCAGTTTCACTTTGCCCGACAGGCACTTACCACGACAGGCGGTGCACAAACCACTCTGGCAAGAGTATGGCAAGTCGATGCCCTGGTCAAGCGCGGTTTCCAGAATGGCTTTGCCGGCGGGAACCAACACTTTGTATTCCTGGCCATCGTAGCGGATGGTTACTTCGTGGTCTTTTGCGGTGCCTTCTTCGGCGGCAGCGGGCGCTTCTTTTTTATCGATGGTGCCCTGCACAAAGCTTTCCTTAAAGATCTTTTCTTTGGGAATGTGACGCGCTTCCAGCAGCGTGTCCACGTTCTTCATCATGCCCTCGGGACCGCACATGAGGTAGGTGGTCTTGTCGATGCCCCAGTCGGGGATGCGCTCGAAAAGTTTGGTGAGCATGTCGTGGTTCAAAAGACCCGAGTAGCCTTGCCAGTTCATGGGGGCATTGTCGAGGATATGGATCACGTGCAGGCGACCTTCGTCCTCGGTCTGCATGCGGTCGAGAGTGTTTTTGAAAATGATGCTGTCGACATCGCGGTTGCAATAAATGAGCGAGCAGATGCTGTCGGGTTCTTGCGTGAGGATGCTTTTGATGAGCGACATCATGGGCGTGATGCCCGAACCACCGGCGAACATGATGATGTGGCGCTTGTTGGTTTTCGCAAACTCGGTGGTGAATTGTCCCATCGGCTCCATGATCCGCACTTTGGCGCCAGGTTTCAAATTGTCGGGCAGCCAATTGGACATCAACCCTTTCTCTACACGCTTCACGGTGACGACCAGGTCGGGGTCGGTGAACGGCGACGAACAAAGCGAATAGGCACGGCGTACGTCCTTGCCCTGCATGGGCACGATGAGTGTGAGAAATTGTCCGGCTTTGTAGCTGATCTTGGGTTCCGGCTGCACGAAGGCCACGGAGATGGCGTCGTTCGTTTCCTGGATGACGTTTTTTACGGTCAGGTCATAATAGCGCGGGCCGCTGTGGTTCTCTTCCTTTTCCTTGGGTGGTGTTTTATCCGATTTTTTAAAGAAGCTAAAAGCCATAATGTAACATTAATGTTTTTGTCGGTCGTCTCGCCATCCCCTCCCCGTTTCCACAGTATCCGTAGATACAACAAAATAATCAGGAGACCAGTTTTAAAGCGCCGGGCAAAACCCTTGCCGGTACAAAAGTAATGAGGAATACGTTATCCGTAAAAGTTACCTTTCTTATAAGAAGCTGAACACCGGCGACCAACGCATGCGTTTTCTCATCTCCTGAACGGCGATCGGGGCTTGTCGCGCTGAAAAACCGTGTAAGAAGGCGCTTGAGCTATCAAAAAAGCGGTCCCTGGCCGGTAGCGCCCGGGAAGGTATGGCAGGTTTGGCAGGTTCAGCCCGGCCCCTTACTTTTGGGGCTTAATACGATAGACCGTGCAATTAAATCCACTTACCGCCATATCCCCCGTCGACGGGCGATACTTCGAAGCCGTCAAACCCCTCTCCCCCTATTTTTCCGAGTTTGGCCTCATGCGCTATCGTGTGCAGGTGGAGATCGAGTACCTCATTTCCCTGTCCGGCGCCATCACGGAGCTGGAGGATTTCCCGGTCCACAAGATCAACGACATCCGCAAGATCTATAAGAACTTCACGGAAGCGCATGCCACCGAGATCAAGGAGATCGAAAAGATCACCAACCACGACGTGAAGGCGGTGGAATATTTTATCAAGAAAGAGTTTGAAAAGTTGAAACTGGACAGTTTCAAAGAGTTTGTCCACTTTGGCCTCACCTCGCAAGACATCAACAACACGGCCATCCCCCTGCTCCTGAAAGAATTCCTGGAACGCGAATATTTCTCCATGGTCGACGTGCTGGTGACGCGCCTGAACACGATGGCCATCGAATGGAAAGACATCCCCATGCTGGCCCACACCCACGGCCAACCGGCATCGCCCACACGCCTGGGCAAAGAGATCATGGTGTTTGGCGCGCGACTGGAGAAGCAGCTCACGCAGCTCAAAACCGTTCCCCATGCTGCCAAGTTCGGGGGCGCCACCGGCAACCTGAACGCCCATCACATTGCCTACCCGTCGATTGACTGGAACAAGTTTGCCGACGAATTTTGCCACCACCTCAACCTGGTGCGCAGCTACCCCACCACGCAGATCGAACACTACGACAACATGGCCGCCCTGTTCGACAACCTGAAACGCATCAACACGATCCTCATCGACTTCAGCCGCGACATGTGGCAATACATTTCGATGGAGTACTTCAAACAAAAAATAAAAGAAGGCGAAGTGGGCTCCTCGGCCATGCCCCACAAAGTGAACCCCATCGACTTCGAAAACGCCGAAGGCAACCTCGGCTTTGCCAACGCGATCTTCGAATACCTTTCGGCTAAGCTGCCTGTCTCGCGTTTGCAACGCGACCTCACCGACTCGACCGTGTTGAGAAACATCGGGGTGCCGCTGGCCCATACTTACATCGCACTTCAATCGCTTCTAAAAGGGCTGAGCAAACTGGAACTCAACCAATCGGCTATACACGCTGACCTGGACAATAACTGGGCCGTCGTTGCGGAAGCCATTCAGACGGTGTTGCGAAAAGAAGGGTATCCTAATCCTTATGAGGCGTTGAAAGCGCTGACGCGGAAGAATGAGAAGATCACGAAGGAAAGTCTGGCGGTGTTTATTGATGGACTAGCCGTGAAGGATGCGGTGAAGGAACGGTTGAAAGGGATTACGCCGTTTAATTATGTGGGAATTTGAGGCCCCGGAGTCGAAAAGCGTTTCTGGCAGAAGATATTGTTGGATTTATTGACCGACTCATAGGCGAGAACGAATTTATTTTATCAGGAGCTGCAGCCGTCTCTTCTGAAATCCGGCAGTAGCAAGCGTAAAAAAGGCCGTTTCAATATTTGTTTCCTTTTCCAAACCCTCCAGTAGAACGGAATTCCCGGGTGAATTGTAAGTGCCCGTTTGTTTCAAATAAGTTCGCAATCGATCTACAAGAATGCTTACATCCATTGCCTGATGGTTATTCCTTCTATATCGCCTGAGAAGTTTTTGAATATGATTTTTCTTCCCTTCGTATCGTATATCCTCCATATTTTTTTCGTCGTGTTCGCTTTCGAGAAGGGATTCGATAGCCATATCAATTGTACCCTCATATCCAGGAATTGCCTTGCTCGATGCCAGTATTCTGGTTGTATATGCCAAGATGGAGCCCGCAACAATGTGTCGAGCAAAAACAGGCGGCTCAGTGCCGTCACGAAAAAACTTCCTGACAATTTCGGGTAAGGGCTTGTTGAGTCCGATGTCAATTCCGAAGTAGTATCCGCTGCCGATCAGAAGTCCTATCGATAAATAGCAAAGGACGAAAAGTCCGAGTGGAGTCCTCCAGGCTAAAAACGAATGGTTAGCAAAATATGAAATGTCGTGATTTTTCCTGTAGTCAAAATAGTATAAGATCGCCGTAAACAACGCAGTCCAAAAGACATACATATTCTGAAGATTTGAATTTCAAAAACGGGCGGCAATTCTTGCCGCGATTAAATCAGGTCAATACGGACTGGGCAAAGTCAGTTTCCTGCCACTTTTCATTAATCCCGACTTTTGATCTGTCTCTAGATTGTACAATCAAACCAATACCAAGCAATTCCCCCAACGCTTCCTCTGATTTGAAAAATGGAACACTGTACTTTTTCTTTAGGTAAATAAGCAATTCATCTTTGTCCAAACGCGGGTCAGTAATAACATCGGACAGCTCATCAATAGCCTTTAGTAGTACAACTTTCAAGGCAGTCGAATTTTTACTAATTGAAGCTTCCATAACGCAAAAATCTTAGTCTCAATTTAACAAGAAGACAATTAAATATCAACAATTTAGAAATTCAAAAAGAATATCATCATACAAATCCATCAAACGAACGACCGATTGATCTGTTGAGAATTCGCTACCAGGGGATACCTGAGAGGGCTATCTCCACCATTTTTGACCAAGCACCCAAACTTAGAACAGAGGACAAGTTGAAGGGATTACACGCTATTAATTTATGTTGGAATCTGAGGGATGTGAATCCAAAACTCCGGATTCTCGCTCCGGAATATCGACTCCTGAAATAAAAATCCTCCATCAATACTTCTCAATCATATCCAGCGTCTGCTCCTTAATGTCCCGGGTCGTAGCAGCGCTGTCCATTTTTCTTCTGCCGAATAACAATACAACTAGCCCGATCGTTGCACAGAATGCCATGACGCCCGCCAACGGGCTGGGTGTCTGCGCATTCAGTAGTCCTATAACGGCCGAGGCCAGTGAACCAAGGCCCATCTGAATGGCACCCATCAAGGCAGAGGCGCTTCCGGCTTCTTTCGTGAATGGCGCCATAGACAACGCCGCGGAGTTGGGGAAAATGAGTCCCTGGCAACTCAGAAAAAGAAACATCAGAAAGATAGTCGACACCAATCCCAATAATCCGGCGGCGGCACCGGTAAACAACAATATTCCAACGGTGACTTGTACTACCAAAGACCATTTCATCAACTGTTCGCTGCTGTAATAGCGCAGCAGCAAATTATTGAGTTGACTGCTACTGATCAATCCTGCGGCGATCAATGCGAAGATCCATCCGTACTGTTGCTCGGTTACCGTATAGTATTTCATAAACACAAACGGTGAACCGGCCAGATAGGCAAACAACCCGGCCGACCCGATACCGCCGGAGAAGGCATACGTAAAAAATTGCTTGTCCTTTATCACCGTCGTGAAGCTTGCCAGGATCGGTTTGGGGCGGAGTGAAAATGTAGGATCAGGTTGTTTACTCTCCGGAAGCCACAGCATAAGCGCAATCAGGATGGCTAAGGTCACTAGGGCCAGCAAAACAAACACCCAACTCCAACCCCAGTGTGCAATGACAAGGCTGCCCACCGTCGGCGCCAAAATCGGGGAAACCCCCAGCACCAGGATGAGCAAGGACAATACTTTTGCATTTTCCTCCACTGGAAACAAATCGCGGACAATGGCACGGGGTGCCACCATACTCACACAGCCGCCCAAGGCCTGAAACAGTCTGAAGACAATCAGCATTTCAATGGACGTGGAGAGCGCGCACCCTATGGATGCAAACAAGTATACTATCAATCCAATGACGAGCGGTCTTTTTCTGCCAAAGCGATCCAGTAGCGGGCCGATCAACATTTGCCCCAAACAAATTCCAACAAAGAAGCTGGACAATGAATAAGACACAGCATCCACACTGGTGTGCAAGCTATTGGCAATGGCGGGAAATCCCGGCAAATACATATCGATCGAAAATGGACCGATGGCCGAGAGTAGTCCCAATATCAGAATGAGGACAAAGCGATTTGTGTTTTTCAAAATAAGGGGTTGTAAGGGTTGGCAAAATCAAAAGAATCGGATAAAACCCAACGTCATGGGGGAATGAAAAGTTTGGGAAGGCGTCATACTTGTGGAAATAAGTAGTCAGTAGCCAGTAGCTGGGTGGTCAGAATCTGGATTGAAGGTGGTAAGCGCACAGTGATGGAGTGCAGTGACTAATTTGTTATAGTCTTGTTGTGTAGAATTTTAATAGTTGGCTGTGGAAGCATTGAGGAGTTTTAAGAACCTGTTAGTTTGGCAGAAGCACCACGCGTTTGTGTTGGAGGTCTATCGGTTAACCCGAAATTTTCCAAGGAGGAACAATACGGCTTGACATCGCAAATCCGCCGCGCGGGCGTTTGCGTTGCAGCCAATATTGCTGAAGGATTTACAAGGCGCTCCTCGCGGGAAAAAATCAGGATGCTCAATATCGCCCAAGGTTCGCTCGAGGAATGTAAATACTACAACACCCACCGACTACTGACTACTGACTACTGGCTACTGGCTACTGAATTCAAACTTTCTCCTTCTCCTCCACCAACCGTATAGACGCCGAGTTAATACAATACCGCAACCCCGAAGGCGCCGGTCCATCCGGAAAAACGTGTCCCAAATGCCCGTCGCATACATTGCACATCACCTCCACGCGGACCATACCATAGCTGGTATCGCTTTTGTATTGGATCGCATTTTCTTTCACGGGCACGTTGAAGCTGGGCCAGCCGGTGCCGGATTCAAATTTCTGGCGGGAGTCGAACAGCGGGGTGCCACACGCGCGGCAGGCATAGAGGCCGGGCTCGTGGATCTCGCAGTACTCGCCCGTGAAGGCGCGTTCTGTTCCTTTTTTGCGCAGGATCTGAAATTCTTCGGGGCCGAGCAACTCGCGCCACTCTTCGTCGGTTCGCTCCACTCTTCTGTCGGGGGTGAGATTCCCGTTCTTAGCAAGGGTTAATACTTCTTTCCAGTTCATGATGGTTCAACAAATAAAATAAATAGAATGTTCAACGTCAGACTTCCCATATTCTGGCTCCTGGATTCCGGCTCCTGATCTCAAATTTTCCGCGTGGAGTTCCTCACCACCAGGGTCGTCTTCATCACCTCGGTGGCCGGTATAAAATTATCCAGATCCTGGTTTTGCTGTATAAAAAGTTCGATGGCCTTCTTCCCCATCTCGTGGGAGGGCTGCGACACAGTGGTGAGCGAAGGTTCGATAAATCCTGAAACCGGTTCGTTGGTGAAGCCCACCACGGAGACGTCCTCCGGCACGCGGATCGACTGCTCTTTCAACATTTGCAGGACGGGCAGTGCGATGGGATCGTTCAAACAAAACAGCGCATCAGGGCGCTTGTCGGTTGGCAATTGGAGCAAACGTTTGACACGCTCCACGGGTTCGTGGTGCAGCTCTTGGCAATGCACGATCAGTTCCTCGTCTGGTGCGATGTTGTATTGTTTCAGGGCATCGAGGTAGCCCCGCTTGCGTTGGTTGCTGATGTAGAAGGTGAGCGGGCCGCCAATGTAGGCAATGCGACGGCAGCCGGTCTTGATGAGGTGCTCCACGGCCTTGAAGGCACCGTCGTGATCGTCGACCACCACTTTGGCCACCTGCAGGCTATCGGTCACGCGGTCGAACAGGACCACGGGGATGTTTTTGTTTAGCAGTTGCTGGATGTGCGCATAGTCCTTGGTTTCGCTGGACATGGAAATGAACATGCCGTCCACCCGGTTGGCCGCCAGCATGTGGACGTTCTGTTTTTCGGTTTCAAAGGATTCCAGCGACTGGCAGATCATGATGCTGTAGCCATGGTGCGACGCCTCTTCCTGCATGCCGCTGATGGCCGAGGAGAAGAAATGCAGCGCGATCTCCGGTACGATAATGCCCAGGGTGTTGGTGCGCTTGATGCGCAGGCTTTGCGCCACGCGGTTTGGTTCGTAGTGAAGTTTTTCGGCCATTTCCAGCACGGCCTTTTTTGTCTCCGGGTTCACGTCGGGCGCACCCCGCAAGGCCCTCGACACCGTGGAGATGGAAATGTTCAGTTTAATGGCAATGTCACGGATGGTGGCTTGGGTATTTTTCATCTGCCTGTGCTGGGTATGTCGCGGGCGTTTTGATCGAAGCGGGGAGATCGCCGGCGGCCGTTCTCAAAGGTATACAAATGATAACGTTGCCGGAATCGTTTTTTCAAGAAAGCATTGTCCATCGGGCTGTTTATCTCGCGGAAGTGACCGTATTTAGCATCGCTAAGTTAATAGTTTGGGTTAAATTTTAATTTGGCACTGATAGAAGGTCGCTGGCTGCGGGCCCTTTTCCCCAGCCACGCCTCTATCTCCCTAAACCATTTTTTAATCGCTAACCGATCATGAATCAGCCAAACGTGTTGACGCCAAAAGGACCCGAATTCCAACCCTCCGAAATCCGGAACAAGTTTTTAGAACGCTATAAAACAGAACCGCTCCTGGTGCGCTCGCCCGGCCGGATCAATTTCATTGGCGAACACACCGACTACAACGAAGGCTTTGTGATGCCGGCCGCCATCGACCGCGACATCCTGGTGGCCATCGGCGCCTCGGAAGACTCCCGGTCCACGCTGTATTCGGTGAAGCACGACGAGACCCTGGAGTTTGATGTGAAGCATCCCGAAAAAGTAACGTTCCCATCCTGGGCCAACTACCTGTTGGGCGTGGTGCGCCAGTTTGTGGATAAGGGCTATGACGTGAAGCCCATTCACGCCATCATCGATGGCAATGTGCCTACGGGTGCGGGACTGTCGTCGTCGGCGGCGCTGGAGTGTGGGTTTGCCTTTGCTTTGGATCATCTGCATGGGTTTGGGATTCCCAAGCTCGAGCTTATTCATATCGCCCAATGGTCGGAACATAACTATGTCGGGGTGAAGTGCGGCATCATGGACCAGTTTTCGAGCATGATGGGCGCCGCCGGGAAAGCCTTTGTGCTGGACTGCCGTTCGCTTACCTACGAATATTTTCCCCTCGACCTGCAAGACTACGCCATCGTGCTTTGCGATTCGATGGTAAAACATTCGCTGGCCAACTCGGCCTATAACACGCGACGCGCCGAATGCGAAAAAGGCGTGTCGATCCTCAAGGCCCACTACCCGTCCATCCAAAGCCTGCGTGACGTGACCCTCGACATGATCGAAACTCACCGCGCGGAGTTTTCTCCCAAAGAATATGACCGCTGCACCTATGTAGTCGCCGAAAACCAACGCGTGCTGCTCGCGGCCGACGACCTGGCCAAGGGCAACCTGGCCTCTTTTGGTCAGCGCATGTACGAAACGCACGACGGACTTTCACGCCTTTATGAAGTGAGCTGTCTCGAACTGGATTTCCTGGTGGACGAGGCCAAAAAATTTGGCGGTGTCATCGGAGCCCGCATGATGGGCGGAGGCTTTGGCGGCTGCACGATCAACCTCGTGCAAAAGGACCGCGTCAATGCCTTTATTGAGACGCTGAGCAGCGCCTATCGCAAAAACATTCACCGCGATATGCACGCCTACGTGGTGGCCCTGAAAGACGGCACCAGCGTTATTCCCACGATTGCCAAACCTTCCTTACTTTAATTTCCCGTATGGCTTTTGATGTTTCAGAACATTCTCATCGCAGGTACAATCCATTGACGGGCGAATGGGTGCAGGTGTCGCCCCATCGCTCCAAACGCCCCTGGCAAGGACAGCAGGAAAAAACCGAAGGCGAAAGCATCCCGGCCTATGACCCCACGTGCTACCTCTGCCCCGGCAACAAGCGCTCCAACGGCGAATACAACCCAACCTATACCGGCCCATTTGCATTCACCAACGATTTTAGCGCCATCGTGGAAGACGTTCCGGAAGGCACGATCGACGACGGCTTGTTACAGGCAAAAACTGAAAAAGGAATTTGCCGCGTGATCTGTTTTTCGCCGCGGCACGACCTCACCATCCCCGAAATGGAGGTGGAACACATCGCGGCTGTGGTGCAGTTGTGGCAGGACGAATATGCCACGCTGGGCAGCAAGCCTTTTGTGAACCATGTCCAGATCTTCGAGAACAAAGGAACGGTCATGGGATGCTCCAACCCGCACCCGCATGGACAGATCTGGAGCCAGGCGTCGTTGCCCGTGGAGCCGTTGAAAAAGCAGGAACACCAGTTGGCCTATTTTGAGCAGCATGGCAAAACCTTGTTGAGCGACTACCTGCAGCAGGAACACCGCGTGGCACAGCGCATCATTTTTGAAAATGATCATTTCGTGGTATTGGTGCCCTTCTGGGCCACTTGGCCGTTCGAGACCATGATCGTTCCCAAACGCGCCATGGCCGCCATCACGGAGATGACACCCGCCGAAACCAACGCATTTGCCGACGCTTATAAGCGCCTGACCACGCGCTACGATAATCTTTTCTCCGTATCTTTCCCCTATTCGGCGGGCATTCACCAGGCGCCAACCGACGGGAAAGCGCACCCGGAGTGGCATTGGCATATGGTGTTTTATCCGCCGTTGTTGCGGTCGGCTACAGTGAAGAAATTTATGGTGGGGTATGAGATGTTGGCCAATCCGCAGCGCGATATTACGCCGGAATCCAGCGCGGAACGGCTGCGTTCGCTGTCGGAGGTTCACTATAAAAAAGGAAAATACTAACCCCAGCCCTTTGCTATGAGAAAATACCTGCTTTATTTGCCTGTAGGCCTTGCCGTAATGCTTATGACGAATTCGTGCAAACCCAAAACGGACCAACCCGCCGAAACCCAAGCCGTTGACTCGGCAGCCCATGGTCCCTCCGTTAGTGAGGCTCCCTACGGCACGCTGCCCGACGGCACCGCGGTGACGTTGTATACGCTGAAAAACACCCAAGGCACGGAAATGACCGTGACCAACTACGGCGGCTTGATCACCACCCTGAAAACCGCCGACAAGAACGGCACCTTCGAAGACATCGTCCTCGGCTATGATTCCCTGCAGGGCTATCTGAAAGCCTCTCCCTTTTTTGGCGCGCTGGTGGGCCGCTACGGCAACCGAATCGCCAAAGGCAAATTTACCCTCGACGGCAAAACTTATAGCCTGGCCGTTAACAACGGCCCCAACGCCCTTCACGGCGGATTGAAAGGGTTCGATAAGGTCGTGTGGACCGCCACCCCCTCCACCACGGCCGATGGCGCTTCCCTCAAGCTTACCTACCTCAGCAAAGACATGGAAGAAGGCTATCCCGGCAACCTGCAGGTGGAAGTGAACTACACGCTCACCAACGCGAACGAATTAAAGCTCGACTATAAGGCCACCACCGACAAGAAAACGGTGTTGAACCTGACCCAACATACCTATTTCAATTTGTCGGGCAACACCAAGACCGACATCCTTGGCCACACCCTCACCCTGGCCGCCTCCAAATTTGTTCCCGTAGACAAGGGCCTCATCCCTACCGGAAAACTGCAGGACGTGAAGGGCACCGCTTTTGATTTCCTAACACCCCACAAAGTGGGCGAGCGCATTAACGACGACAAAGATCCCCAAATCAAAATGGGCGGTGGCTATGACCACTGCTGGGTGCTGGACAAAACCGGCCCTGGCCTCACCGCCTTTGCCACACTCTACGACTCGGCCAGCGGCCGCTTCCTGGAAGGGTTCACTACTGAGCCCGGCGTTCAATTCTACACCGGCAATTTCCTCGACGGTTCGATCACCGGCAAACACAACACCACCTATGCCAAGCGCTACGGAATCTGCCTGGAAACCGAACACTTCCCCGACTCACCCAACCAACCTCAATTCCCCACAACGGTGTTGAACCCGGGTGAGACCTACACCTCTCAAACTGTCTTCAAGTTCTCGACAAAATAAAAGAACCCAGTCAAGTCATAAAAAAAGAAGCTGCCTCGAAAGGGCAGCTTCTTTTTTTTGAAGGTGTTCAGCGATAAGCGCAGTAGCCGAATTGTTCAGGGCTAAAGCCCTCTATGGACTTTCGTCGATAACCCAACCTTTGCAGCTCATCGGAAGATCAACCTCAACATCAATCGTCAGGGCTAAAGCCCTCACGGATGTATCGCCATAACCCTGGCATAAAGGGGTTATTCAGTTTCGAACCATCCCGCCGCCGAAGCTCAACATAAACGTCAGCCCTTCCTCTTATCGAACGTCCCTAGCTGCTCAGTCAAAGCGCTAAACCAAAAATCGAATAACCCTGGCCTTTAGGCCAGGGTTATTGAGATAATGTACGAAGGGCTTTAGCCCTGACTTTCGGGCGACGCTCCTGGAATTCGATCACTTCTTCCCCGTCAAAGACTTTATCAAATCCACTTCTTCTTTCTTATAAGGCTTTCCATCCTTCCTGAAAATATCATGAAACCACAATTTAGGCTCCCCACCTTTCGGCATCGGGTTGTTCCACGCATAAATCGTATTGGTCTTCCCGGAAACAAATCCCCAGTTATACGCACCGATGTTTTCTGTCTTCAACATAGGCATCACGTTGCTGAACAGACTGCCCCGCGTACGCGCCATGTACTCTGTACAAATCAAAGGACGTCCATACGCCTTCAGGCTATCAATCAATTTTTTATGCTCTTCCGGCACATCATAGTTGTGATACGTGATCACGTCAGAATTCGCCAGTTGATATTTATTCAAATCCACCAAATCTCCTGCCCACACACCAGACGACAAAGGCTGCGAAGGATTTACTTCACGTCCCCATTGGAACATCTTTTCTAACAGCGGCAGCGATTTGTTTTTATTGTTGCTGTTGCCTGGTTCATTATAAAGATCC
>CBIHQM010000114.1:0-15400 GCA_966211885.1 uncultured Chryseolinea sp. | reverse complement strand
CCCCATTTGCAATCCCCAACGACCCATCTATCATCTGCTCAATAAATCCCCCCAACAAAAAAAGAAAAAACTCCGGCCCCACACCCTCAAGCCACTCACCCCCCCGATCCACAATCACATCAAAATAAAAAACCGAAGCCAATACCAACAGCACTCCCGCAGCGACTGCCACACCAAAAATGGCCCTCCTACTACTCGTCACATTTTTCTCCGCTACTTCCATAGTTCGCTTGTCTTTATTTTATTTTCCTACCTCCTCCATCGCCCCCACCTAACGAGAAAAGATCGCCCTCCAAAAGAGCGATCCCCTCACTTGTTAATGTCCCACCAATTCCGGACGCCGTTGTTGGGGTTCTTCACCAACAACCCACTCCCTTTGGGACCCCCTCAACCAAAACCCACACCACGCTTGTTGGTGTCCCACCAACAAGCTCTTTTCCCTTTGGGATTCTCTATTTTTTCAACAACCCATCCACCGTAATCGACAAATAATACAACGCCCCAATCGTAGGCCCCGCCGCATACTGAATATACCGGTTGTTCAAAACGTTCGTTCCACCCAGTTTCAACGTCGACTTCAACTGCGGCAGTTTATACGACACCTGCGCATCGAACGTATGATATGCCGGGATGGTGCCGTTCGCCAGCGGGCTTTGCCACAGGAACGACTGCTGCCATCTGTACACCACGCTGAACCCAAGGTTCTTAGCCACCTCGCGATTACCGAACGTGATGTTGGTTGCCCAATTCGGCGTGTTGAAGCCGGTCACAAACACGTCAGGCTGATTGTTTTTAGAGATGTTATTGTAGTTCAGGTTACCCCCAACAGTGAATTTCTTGTAGAAGTTGTAGGTCAACCCCAACGACGAGCCATAGTTGTGGTACTTCTGTTTCGCATTGGTATATACGCGGTAGCGCTTCTGACGCGGCGTCCGGTTGGCTGCCAGCATCGAGATCACTGCGTCGTCGGAGCCAACTTGCACCTGCTTGTTGTCGTCGGGATATTTTCCGTCGGTGGTCAGGTAGGGCACGGCCACTTCCACCTGGCCGAGGAAACCATCGTAGGTGTTGGTGTAGGCGTCGATGTCGATCACCAGGGTGTTATTGAACAACACGCTCTTGTAGCCCACTTCGAAGGAATTGATTTTCTCCGGGCGGGTAGGCGACAGGTTGGTGGCCTCCAGCAAAGCGCGGTTCTTCAACGCCGCGTCGTTTGCGCTCAGGCCGGCTTTCACGTCGGTGTTGACGGCCGCGTTGAAGGTGTTGATGGATGCCAGGGTATACGAATTGTCGAGGTAGTTCAAACCGTCGTTGATGTAAGACAAGCCACCCACGCGGCGAATGTTGCCGTTGTTCACAAACGAAAGGGCTTCGAATAGTGAAGGGAAGCGGTAGCCGTTCTGGAACGAGGCGCGGAAATTATGTTTCTCGGCCACGGTATAGACGGCGGCGATCCGGGGATTGATCTTGGGATTGAATTCCAGGTTGTGGTCCACACGCAGCGATCCGAAGAGCTTGAGGTGTTCTTTGAAAAGAGTCTTGGTCACTTGCGCAAAGGCGCCGTATTTTTTGTAATACACATTGCTGCCATAGCTGCCGTCGGATTCTGCCTGGGTGCGTTCGGCGATGGGGCGGGAGAAGTCAACAAAGTTGTTGCCATCCGGGATGACTTCGTAGACACGGAAGTCGGCACCCACCAGCAGATCGAAGATCTTCACCTTTTTGGAAAGATCCCACTGTGCATCGGTGTGGTACATGCGGCTGCGTTGCCAGAGGGCCGCGCCACCAGTTGCCGTTCCTGTGGGCACCGCGCTGATGTGATCCCAGTTGTTGATGTTGATGATCTGATCTTTCAGTGCGTTAAATTCGGGCGTGCCCGGCTCTACTCTGCCGGCATCGGCCGCCGCACGTGCACGACGCATGGCTTCGGCCAGGTCTGTGCCGTTGTTCAACTCAGTTTGAAGCGACCCTTTAAACTTGGTTGTCCAGTCTTTGTTGGACAGGTGCGAGAGGTCCAGGTTGTCAGACAAAGGTTTCAAGTTATAAGAGTCGCCCGTATTTTCAATGGAGACATACGTGCGAATGAAGTAGTTGGCGCCCTTCAATTCCAGCTTGTGGTTTTGAACGCGGGCATTGTTCAATTGGATCTTGTTCCCGCGCTGGAACAAGCCGTCCATTTCACCGAAACGATAGGTGTACGAGAGTTCGGCGTTGTTGCCGATGCGGTAGTGAAGGGCCGCGTCGATCTTTTTGTTGTCCACTTTGCCGGGCACCAAGTCCTTTTCCCAGTAGCCTGTTCTTCTGACGATGAAGGACTGGTTTGCTGCGCCGTTGTAGTTTATACCGCTCACGGTTACGGCATTGCTACCGCTATCGTCGCCGTATTTATTCCACGCATCGTAGGCCGGGTGATCGGTCACATTCAATTCGGGATAGTTGGGATTGCCGGTACTCGGTGTGCTGTTGGGATTTTGGTCGTTTGTGGAGCTGCCGCGCCAGTCGGTGGCGCGCAGGTAGCTGCCGTTTATTTTAAAGGCCAGTTTGTTGTTGAAGGCATGTGCATAGCGCACAGCGGTTTCCGACAACAGGCTGGGGTCGTAGTCGATACCGTCCACGTGGTTCACGCCTGTTTTTTGATAGACGCTCAATCCTTGATAGAGGAAGGGGCTTTTGGTGATGAGGTTAGCCATACCGTTGATGGCGTTCATGCCGTACAACGCAGAGGCCGCGCCGGGGGTGATCTCCACGCTTTCGATGTCCAGTTCCGTGGGGCCGATGGCATTTCCCAGTGGCACGCCCAAGGTGGCGGATTGCATATCCACGCCGTCGACCACTTGCATGAAGCGGAAGTTGTTCGGGATGTTGAAGCCCCGGGTGTTGGGCACTTTGAAGGTGAGGCTTGACGTGGTCATTTGAACGCCTTTCAAATTTTCGAGGGCGTCATAGAAGCTGGGCGCGGGCGAGTCTTTGATGGCGCGCGTATCCATCTTTTCGATGGCCACGGGCGATTTCAATTGTGATTCCTCCACGCGCGAAGCCGTTACCACCACTTCGGCTCCCAGCAATGCGCTGGGCTCCAGCACCAGGTTCACGGTTTGGCCGGGTGACGTAATGGAAACTTCTTGTGTTTTGAAGCCTACGAAAGAGGCCGTCAAGGTTACGGGAAGGGATTTTGCTTTTAATGTGAACCCACCTTGAAGGTCAGTCACGGTGCCGGTCACGGTACCTTTTATTAATATATTGACTCCCGCCAGTTCCTCTCCGGTTTCGCCGTCGGTAATTTTTCCGGTAATGATTGCGGGGTCTTGGGCGAGGGCGCCAGTAGCTAACAGGAGAAGAAAGAGGAGTCGGTAAACATGATTCATATTAACTCTATCGTTTTGGTGGATTTTAGGCAAATTTAATATTAAACACTATCAAGTCAATAGACGTAAGCGGATTTATAGAATTAATTCTATTTCCCGTCTTTTTTGCAGCCGCGATTCGATATGATTGGCCAGGCTGGCATAGGCATCGTGCCCCCCGGGCCGGTGGCCCACAATAAAATTGGAATGGGCATGAATGGCATAGAAATAGGGTTGATTGTCGCGCCGGTCGATGGCAAATTCCACGCTGGCCACCTCCAACCGCGCGGCCCGCGCAATTTTTTCGATCGCTTTAACGATTGTTAGGGAAGGCTGGAAGGGTTCATTATCGGCTGTCCAGAAATCGATGTCGTGGGGAGTGCGATAAAGTTTTACGGCGTATTGAAAGTTGCCGTTGATCACTTCGGCGCGCACCACGTGGTTGCCCTTGGCGGGAATCCATTCCTGGAGGATCCACGGTTGGTCATCCCGCAAGGCCAGCGTTCCATCTTCCCAACCCTCCTTCAGATCTTGGATGGACTTTATGAGTACGGTTTCCGCTCCGCGGCCGGTGTTGCCCTTCAGGATGATGGGAAATTTGAATCCGGTCGTCGCGGCGGTCAACTGGCTGGCGTGTGT
Organism: uncultured Chryseolinea sp.; assembly: GCA_966211885.1. Taxonomy (GTDB): domain Bacteria; phylum Bacteroidota; class Bacteroidia; order Cytophagales; family Cyclobacteriaceae; genus Chryseolinea. The sequence continues at coordinate 11,417 of CBIHQM010000114.1, read as the reverse complement.
CACGATCCGGGTCGTCGGGAAATTCAGTCCCAGGCTGCGCAACAATAAAAGTTGTTGCGTCTTTGATCGTTGCAACGCAATGGCTACCGACCCGTTGATGACCGGCACGTGGTGTTGCTCCAGGTGGCTCAGGAAGGGTTGCAGGTTCAGGTTGGCCTGCGATGGGCCCTCTACGTACGAGGGATAGCTCATATCATTATAGAGCAGGCTATAGGGCACATCCGTTTCCGCCAAATCGAACCATTGCCGGGCGGGATCGAGCTTCACATACGGCAACCCCCTTCGCTCCAATTCGCGAAACAGGGGATTGAACCATTCTTCATAACTATAAAAAATTCCGATGGGTTTTTCAACCGTGCTAAACATAGGGACTGCGGGTTTAGTGAATAAAAAAATAAAATTTAAAAGCGGCGCGGCTGCGCCATGGTGGTGGGTGGTGGATTAACAACAACAGGGCATCAGCGTCAAGCCGTTGACACGAAACTTCATTTTTTGATTTGGTTTTAAAACGATTGACATTCTGTTTATCTCGATCGGTATTCTCTGTTAAAAATCATTCTAATAAAAAGTAAGCGTTGCCCGTGTCGCCACCGGCAACGCCTTATCATCAGGCTGCTTTGCGAAAAGCAGGGATCAGCTTTTTGTGTTTTTTCGTGCTCACAAATGGGAGCAGGTGCAGGTACAAAGGCGTCGCGCTCTTTTCCGTTTTGGGTTGATATTTTCCGACGATCATCGGGATATACATCACGCGACGGCGGCTGGCCTCACCGGTCACCGGCGAGGGTGCCACGCGGTGCCATATCCTTCCGTCGTGGATGACGAGGTCGCCGGCTTTGGCTTCCACGAGCACTTCTTTTTCGTCGGCGTAGTTGTTCACGAAATATTTTTTGCGGAACAACAAGTCCCACAATCCTTGTTTGTGTGTGCCGGGCAAAATGCGAAGGCCTCCTTTTTGGGCGGTGGAGTCATCGAGATAGAAACCGATGTTCAGCATGGGGGCCACCTTCTTGCCGTAGAAGATGTCGCGGGCGCTGTCGGTGTGCCAGCCCATGTGGAAAAAGTTGCTGCCTTCGGTGTTCACGTAGTGGTTGAACACGACGCCATCTTTTTCCTCCAGACCCAGGCGTGCGCCCTTGGGCATGAGAGCCTTCAACGCGTCCAGGTTGGGATGCGCGGCAAACCGGCGTACGGCTTCACTGTGTTGATTGGTGAAGGCAAAGCGCTGCACGATCTTTTTTCCGTTTTCGTCCACGCCATATTTGATTGGTATACCGTTCACCTTCTCCACGCCGCCGGCCACCCACTGCCGCTGCACTTCCTCCGTGGAGCGGATGATCTCCTGCACGGTGTCTTGTGAAGCGTAGTTCTCAAAATGAATAAAGCCATTGTCCTGGAAGAATGTGATCTGTTCCTGTGTGAGTGCGCCCTGGAATGTAAATTTTTTATACGTTGACATGATGATTTCGAATTTGGTGGTTAAAAAAACTTCGGTTGATGAAATAAGACACTGTATTTTATGAACGGATGAGATTCCGAGAGAGGATCTCCAATCTGCTTAACATCGATAGGGATACACGAATCGTGCACGTTTCATGGTGACAGTGTTTTAAAGTTTGATGATGATGACAGTGGAATTCCAAGGGTGATTCACCCCGCTATTCTTTCACAAAAGAAAAATAGAAAATTCCGGAAGATGGCTCAGCAACAACAACATGCGCTCGTTGCAGGGCAACACGTATGTTGATGGGAGGGTGATGCTGCTGGATGCGGATGCACGTTGTGCGAAGGTTGTGTTGTGTTCATGTTTTTCATTTTATATACCCATATTGTTTTCGGGCAGGATGTAGCACTTATTCTTTCCAGAAAGTTGCTAGAGGTTCGCAGAGCCTGTTCTCTCCCCTCTTCTTTATAAATGATTCGATCCGGCTTGTTTTAATCTCTACCAAATCGATAGACAAACCTAATATAAAATACAAAACGATGCAAGGGTCATGAAGGTTTCTTTATCGCAAAATTATTTTTTTCAACCCTGCCCATACACCATTCGCAGATACCATTTCTGCATGGGCCACAGCATGGCCAGACTGACCACCAGAACGCCCGCCAAAAGTTCCGGACGCCCTATTAAGTAGGATGCATACGTTACCACCACCAGCAGGCGCAGGTATTCGAGGTAATAGATCCACCGGCGTTGTTCCAGCAAGGCACCACAGTTTACCAGCGTGATCAAAATAAAAAGCGTACCTACCACTTTTTCCAGCGGTTGAGTTTGTTGATAGAACAGCGTGATAAAGAAAAGCACGGCCAGGGCCAGTCCCAGTTGAATGACGAGATAAACCTTAAACCGCACCAACGCATTGGCCTGGCGCCGGTCTGGGATGAAACGTCTTTCCAACAACGGCCGGATGTTTTGATCCAACAGCTCGGGCGGACCGAAAATAATTTTCAGTTTGCTGCCGATGCCGCTGACTTGTCTTGTGGCGTACAGGAGCTCCAAAAAATAATGAAAGTGCTGCCAGATAAAACTATAGCTCTTCAAGGGATGTGTGAGTCCATATACCGGCTGCTCTTCTTCTTTTTGAAACGTGCCAAACAGCTTATCCCAAAACACAAACAGGTCGCCGTAGTTTTTATTGAGATATTTTTCGTTGGACGCGTGGTGCACCCGGTGATGCGAGGGCGTAATCAAAATGTATTCCAGCCAGCCTAACGAGCGGATCAGTTGCGTATGCGTAAAGAAAGAATATGTGCCATGCACCACCAGAATGGTCATGACCATCGCCGGATGAAATCCGATCAGTGGCAACACCGACCAAAACACATTGCGCACGATGGATTGCAAGGTGGTGATGCGCGCCGAAACGCTGTAGTTGAATTCCTCGCTGTGATGGTGCACGATATGTGCCGCCCAAAATAAATTTATTTCATGTCCCAGCCGGTGATACCAGTACCACACCAGATCCGTGACCAGGATGAGCATCACCCACACCGCCCACGTATTGGGAATAGACCACAAAGCAAAATGCTCGTAAATGTAGGTGAACACTCCATAAAAGCTGGCCGTCAAAAACAGGTTGAGCAAACGCTCGGCGATGCCGATGCTGATGTTGGCCACCGAGCTATCGAAGTTGAAGACGTGTGTCTTCCGTTGCCGGATGGCCGCGACATACTCCAGCCCCAAAAACAAAAAGAATGCGGGTATAGCCAACGCCGCATAGTTGACGGCTTTATTGTTCCAAAAAAATTCTGACATGTCGGTTGAAAAGCTTGGGATGTTCCATCATGGGCACATGCCCACACTGGTCTAAAAAAATCACTTGCGACCGCGGCAACAGATCGTGAAACTCGAGCGCCACTTCCGGCGGCGTGATCGTATCCTGCCGTCCCCAAATCAGCAAGGTGGGCGTGTTGATCTCGCGCAGCATATCCGCGACATTGTGACGCTGTGCCGCCCGCGCCAGCCCGATAATGCTGAGTGTACGGGTGCGGCTCTGCACGGTCTCATACACTTCATCCACCAATTGCTTGGTCACCACTTCGCGTTTATAAAATGTACTCTCCACCCGTTCGCGGATGTAATCATAGTCCTTCACTCTCGGAAACGTACCTCCAAAAGAATTCTCCGTAAGCCCCGAGCTCCCCGCCAACACCAGCTTCTTCACTTTCTCCGGATGACGCCACGCATACAACAACGCGATGTGCCCTCCTAAAGAATTGCCCATCAGCGTAACCTGTTCCAACCCCAATTCCTCAATAAAATTCTCCACATAGTCCACCAGGTTATCCAGTCGCTCGCGCGTCAATGGCGTAGAGTACAGCGGCAACCTTGGGATGAGCACACGATGCGTGGCCGTAAACTCAAACGCCACCTGTCCCCAATTGCTCAGGTTCCCAAACAACCCATGCAACAAAATAATCGGCTCCCCCTCTCCCACATCGAAAAGCGGCACCGTCGGCAACTCAATCGCTTTCATATCTTTTTCCATAGCCATTACTTTTTTTCCTTACCATCAACACCTTCACAAGCCAGCCAACACTTTGTTGGTGTCCCACCAACAAGCTCATTCAGAACCCGTGCCCGCTAAATGTTTCCACCAAACAAGTTCACAAGCCAGCCACCCCACTTGTTGGTGTCCCACCAACAAGTGTTTTTCGGAAACCCCGCCTTTGTTGGTGTTCTTCACCAACAAAATCCGTCAAGCCCGCTTCTCTATATATTATTACCGCACCAAAATCGAAACCTGCTGCCTCCGCTCCGCCGCCCGGATCACAAACGAAGAATCCTTCGCCGCCACCGCCACCACCGGAAAAGGCAACACCGGAAAATCATTCACCACCGCTCCCTCTTCCGCAATCACAATAACCGCACAAGGCTCTGCCGAAGCAATCGCCTCCAACCCTTGAAGACTCTTATCATCTTGCCACGTATGGGCTTTCGCAATCCGCAGCAGCACCACTTTGCTGGTATATAAATCAAACTCCGGCTGATACGGGTCAACGGCCACGCCACAGGCGCGGATGTTTTTTTGTTTTTGCTTGCAAAGCGAGACCGCGTCAATCGACGTTTCGCCCGCTGCTATGTAGACCTGCCGCGTGCTGGCGACGGGTTTGGCTTTACGGGCAGAGGCCGAAGGAGAGGAGCCATTGGCTTCGACGGTCTGCTTGTGTTCCTGGGCGAGCGTCAAACCCGTTGTGAGGAGCATTCCTGCAAAAAGAAATCTTTTCCATCCGCTGCGCGTCATTTCATTTCTCCTTTCGATTGGTGGCTACGGAATGCACCCTTTTAACAGACCTACCACCAATAGTTCTGTCAAGCAGGTGCATTCGCCAGCCATTTGGTTAGTTCTCATCTGTCGGGATCTTTTGTGGTGATCCGGTGAGATGAGAAAATTTTTTTGATTTTGTTCAGTTGACCGGGAGTGCCGGTTTTAGTCCTTCATGTTATGAGGAATTTTATACTGCAAACAACAACAGATGAGGCGCCGGTGAGGGCGCGTGCGGATGGTGGAGTCCGTCTGGTTTGGTGGGTGCAGTTGAGTATGTTTCATCTTTTTAAAAAAAATTCTATGCCAGTCTGAAGACTGGTGTAAAACTTGGTCCAAGTGAAACACTTGAACCATGCGTAAAGATATAAAAATTTCCCAAAACAAATAAAGTCTATAGTTTTTATAGAGTTTTATTTTAATTTTTTTTTTGGTCGCATTCCGGTGGCCTGCAACGCCCGGCTTCCTGTTTTGACGCGACTGGGTTTTTCTCTATCTTAATATGTACACCAGCATCGATAATAATGAAACAATCCTCAAAAATTTCCTTGCCGGGAGGAAGATGGAGTATTGCCGTTATTTTGATCCTGTTTTTTGTGCAAACAGGTAAGGCACAGTCGTATGACACCTTGCTTTACTCCAGCGATTCCTCAAAAACGTATAAAGCGACGGTCGTTCCTTATGGGGATCAATTGCTGATCTATAAGACGCCGCGCCCGTTTGCCTTTGTGACGGGTATTCCCAAAAGTATTGTTTTGGCGGGCAAAGAATCGTTTTCAAAGAAAGCCCTTCCGGCATGGGGATTGATCATTGGCTCTACCCTGGCTTTGTTGCCGTTGGACCATCACACGGAGGTGGGCATGCAGCATCTTTGTCATTCCCTGCACATCAGCCCGGACACGGAGTATAAAACGCTGGTCGGGTTTAGGTTGGGCTCAAAAGATGTTCCGGTCTATCAGCTTCCTCAAAACGTAAACACGTCGCTCTACTCGGTTGGCGAAGGCTTTACCAGTATTGCCATTTGCGGGGGACTTTATGTCTATGGCAAAATAAATCAGGACCGGCGCGCGGTGCAGACGGCTTCACAAATATTGCAGGTGCAATTGGCGCTCGGTCTGATCACCCAAACCATCAAACGAATCACGGGGCGAGAGAGTCCATTCGCAGCCACGTCGCCCACGGGGGTGTGGCGGCCGCTGCCGGGGTTCAAGGAGTTCACCAACAACACGCCGCGCTATGATGCTTTTCCTTCCGGGCACATGGCCACGATGATGGCAACGGTCACGGTGCTGGCCGAGAACTATCCTGAAAAGCGTTGGATCCGCCCGGTTGGCTACACCATCATGGTTCTTGTGGGTGCAGCCATGATGAACAACGGCGTGCACTGGGCCAGCGATTATCCGCTTGCCGTGGGGATAGGATATGTCTGTGGAAAAGCCACGGTGAAAATGAACAGACTGGTACAGTACCGGCCGTCGAGAAGACATTAGGCTCCTGGTTTGTTCAACCGAACAAGAAATACGCAACGATCAGCGTAACAATAACATTGAAAAGCTGCGCGCCCAGGAAAGCATACATGGGCTTTTGTGAATTGGAGTTAAACAGGTCGGAGAATTTTGTTTCCAGGCCGATGCTGGTGAAGGCCAGGACAAACCACAGGGTTTGGATGCTCTTGAGACCGTCTTTTACCGCGCCAACTTTTTCGGGGCTAAGGAAAAATGAAAAGAGCAGCGACGCGCCTACAAATCCGATTACAAATTTGGGGAACCTTTCCCAGATCACGCCCAGCGTGGGCTTTTGTTCCTGCTTGGCATCCGGCCCTTTGTTGGCATACGTCCAATACACGCTGATGGCAAACGCCGCGAGGCCCAACAATACGTTTTGAGAAAACTTGACGATGGTGCTGATCTTCAACGCTGTTTCACCCACCAAGGTGCCCGAAGCCACTACCGCTCCCGTGGTGTCGATGCTGCCGCCGAGCCAGGCGCCGGTCACTTCCTGGGAGAAGCCATAGTAGCGCGCGATGTAGGGCATCACGATCATCATGGGAATGGCGGTGATGAGCACCAGTGAGATGACATAAGAAAGTTTTTTTGTATCGCCCTTGATGGCACCCGCCGTGGCGATCGCGGCCGACACGCCACAAATTGAAACCGCGCTGCTGATCATCATGGACAGTTCATCATCAACTTTTAATTTTTTGCAAAGCCAGAACGCGAAATACCAAACGCTGAGCACCACCACCAGCGCCTGCACCAGGCCCAGTGAGCCGGCCTTCAGAATATCGGAGAAGATCACCCCCGTACCCAACAACACCAACCCTATCTTCACAAACAACTCGGTGGACAGCGCCTCGCGAAACCACTGCGGCAGGTTGATGACGTTGCCCACAAGCAAGCCGATCGAGAGACTGAAGATCACCGCCTCTAGGTTCAGGTCCTTCACGCCTTTGTTGCCGGCCAGCACCAGCGCTACCACGGTCAATAAATAGACAACCGGGAAGACCAGCGCTGCCTGCTTCACCGGTTTGTTGGTGAGCCATGCACCCGCCACGGAAAATACAAATACCAAAATAAACTGTGCCCCGATCTTCGCGAGGTTCTGCGCCGTGAATACCTTTTCCGACAACTCTGGCATGTTGCTCCATGAAAATGCGGGCACGGGAACGGTCATTCCCGCCAGGAAAAGAATGATGATCACAAAACCTAGGACCACAACGGCCCAGTCTTCAGGAAGTATTGCTTTGGTTTGCACGGATGCCATGAGTATTGCGTTTGGTCTGGGCGATGAATGGAGGGAAATTTCCATCGTTGCCGGAAGCAATTTAGTACTTCCTCAAAAATATAAGCCTTGAGCGGGAATAAATATACAAGAGGTAAATACGGATAGAACCTGCGTGTTGTGCCTGATCAACGGTGCCCTTCCGGAGCCAGGCTTGTGGCCCGGCTCCTTAAAAGGGGTTTAACCAGTATAGGTTAATGAGTGCTTTATATACAGTCGAAACGAAAAGGGAGAGGTGATCCAGACTGTACCAGAGTTTGAATCCCTCGTCCCTTTACCCTACCTAACTAACTACAACCAGAATTCGCATATGGGTTGTCAACCAATTTCATTTGAGATTCACCGTTCATGGCCAATAGACAAGTTTATGCCTCGGGGCATTTCTTAAATTTCCAGCTTCACTTTGGTGGGAAATGATGTCTAAAAAAATTATTGCTTCTATCAGCAACGCCTAAAACAATTCATTCTTACGCTTCGATGTTGCCTTTCTTGCGCGGCAACGGGACAAAAGTAAAAAGGAAATTTTAAATGTCTATCAAATTGGTAGATTTTTATTTTTCTCTCAAAAAAAATTTTATCAACGCAGCAAAATTATAAAAATGATCCAACAACAGTACGCTGGAAAAAATATTTCCGCGCTATTAACAATTATATAATAGAGCGCCAATGACCGCACCGCGTCGATTAAAAAGTAGCGCGCAAAAAAAATCCCTGCGCACGGTCTCGACCACGCGCAGGGAAATTATCTAAATCGTTTGTTCTGTTACTGCACCGCTTTTCGGATGTAGACGTTGCCGTACTTAGAGTCGAATTCGTATTTCGGACCGGTGCCGGGTTTGGCCACCACGTAGGTGTGGAAGTCGCCCTGTTTGAAACCTTCCGAGCCGAACTTGGCGTCGAAGTTGGTGTAGATCTCGCCGTAGTTTGTTGTAGCGGCCACTTCACCGGTGGCGCGCTCGGTCAGCGCGGCGTCCACTCCGCCATAGGTGGCGTCGACGATGAGCGGTCCCGTGAAGTCCTTGATCTCTACCATGCCATAGACCGACTCCACCCGTGTTTGGAAATTTCGCGGCACTTTGATCTCCACGACAATATCCATATCGAGTCCATACGACATCCGATCAAATCCGCCGCGGCCATGCTCCTGCTCATACTTGTGCAGCTCTTCTTTGTTCTTGAAAACAATTTTGTTGGCGCCGTCCACGATGGTGATGTGGTGGGGAAGGCTCTTCATGTTCTTGATCTCGTTCCGGATCGTGATCGTGTTTCCCGAAACCGATGAGAGCAGTTCGAACGCATCGTCGTTCTCCCCGTAGTTGATGCTCACCGTGCCCTGCACGCTGATCTCGTTTTTATCCCAGGTGCTCACGCGCACCATTTCGGGGTAATCGAAGTGCAGCACCACTTGCTGTCCCGGTTTTGCCTCCACCGTCTTGTTGACGGCGGTTTGCGCGAAGTTTGTTAGCGGCATCACCAGCGCGATCAAAATCCCTAGCGTGTTTCTTTTCATAGCGTTAGATTTTTAGAAGCCGTACTCCCCCACCCTGCCACAAGGCAAGTCCATTCGGAGGAGTACAGTTGATGTTATTTCTTCCGGAGATACACGTTGTTGTGTGTAGAAGACAGGGTGATGTCCACTCCCCCGCCATTTATTTTGCTCGTCACGGTGTCGCTGCTGTATTTGTTGAGACCCCCTGCCGTGGTCGCATCCACCTTGAACTCGGGGTCCACAAAGATCTCCCCGTACACCGTGCTCATTTTCACCGAAGCCTTCACCGTGGTGGGCAGTGCGAGGTCTACGTGGCCATGCACCGATACAATGGAGATAGGATTCTTCAGGTTAGCGCTGAGCGAGCCTTCGATGCTGCCATGGACCGTGTTGATGGTCATGGGGCCCGTGACGTTGGTCAGGTGGATGTTATTGTGGACGGTAGAGATCTCGATCTCGCCCTCCACGTCCTTGATGCCCACATCGCTGCCGTGTGGCGAGGTGTGGGTGAAGGAAACTGTTACGCCTTTAGGCACTTTGATGGTGATCTCGGGGCCGTCCATGCGTTTCATTTGCTGTACCTCGATCACGCCATTCTTGTCGACCACCGACAGGCCGAGTCCGGTGTTGTCTTCCAGACCCATGGCATTGATGGCGCGCAGACCCTTGGCACGATCGTCGGCGTCGCGTTTGCCGCTTCGCGAGGTGAAGATGATCTCGTTGCCGGAGTATCCTTCAATGTCCACGTTATTCAATTCTTTGATTTCCAGCCGGCCAGTACTCTTCGCGAGTTTGAATTCCTGTGCCTGGATATACCCCAATGTTGTTACTACCAGGGCGATCGTTGTCATTATCTTTCTCATTGCAGATGCTTGTTTTCGTTTTTGTTTGTTTGTTTTTGACTTGTATTTAAAGCGTTACTCGGTAATAGTGCTGGTGTGGGTGTGACTTTACGTATACGTATTTTGATATTACTATTATGCTTTCACTTCTTTTCTTCTCTTAGGAGAGCCTCATCAACCCGATGTGGGCCTCGTCTCTCACTGCGGGCAACACGCCTTCTTCGGTGGTAATGCGTTGCAGTTCTTCCGTCACGCCTTTCTCTTTCATTTCCACCATGAGGCGGATCAAAGCGATCTGCACCATGGGATCTTTTTGCGTGCTCAGCGAGGCTACCAGCGCCTTGCGCACATACGGCTGGTGTTTGAATTTGCGCAACGCTTCCAGGGCGGCCATGCGTACGTTGGTGTTCGGATCGTCGTTCATGGCCTTCACCAAGGCATCGACGATCTCGTCGTCGGCCTTGACAACACTTTTGTAGGCTACTGTTGCTCCCGCCACGCGCTGGCTTGCTGAGTTTTGATTGTCCAGCAAACCGATTAGTAGTTGCTTTGTGTGATTCATCTCTCGCTGCAATTCAGCCATCTGTTGGGCTTGCTGCTGTTGTCTGCTGATCCAGAAACCGATGCCTCCACCCAAGACCAGCAGCAGCACCGCGGCGGCCACTCTATAAAGCGCGGGCTGGAAGAACACGGTCTTGCCGGTTTTCTGTTGGCCCATCTCTTCCTGCAACATCTTGTCGAAGGCCACCTTCAGGTGAGCCGACGGTTCCAGGCGCGAGGCGTTGTTCATGGCCTGGATCACTTCCTTGAGTTGTTCGTAGAGCGTAAAGGCTTCTGCGTTGCGCACCAATTCCTGCTCCACGTTCTTTCTTTCTTCTTCGGAAAGTTTTCCGTCGATGAAGTCAATGAGCAGGCTTTCCAATTTTTCCTTTTCCATATCGTCTTGGGGATCGCGGGGATCCGTTCAATTTTTCTCCAGTTCAAAATAATGTTCGCGAAGCTTGGCCACGGCGCGGTGCACTTTCACCTTGATGTTGGCCACGGTGGTGTTCATGATCTGTGCCACTTCCTCGTACTTCATGTGCTGGAAGCGGGTGAGCACCAACAGCTCGCGTTGTTCGTCGGGCAGCATGGCCATGGAACGGTGGAGCAGCTTTTCTTTTTCCTCCCATGGTTCGTCTTCCGGTTCCGGCATGTTGTCTCTCAGTTTTTCCACGTCTACAAAATCGGAGTACTTGTTTTTATGCGCCTGGTAGTGGTCCGAAAAAACATTGCGGGCCACCTGGTAGATCCACGATTGAAACCGGGCTCCTTCTTTATAGCTGCCGCGGTATTTGATGATCCGCAAAAAAACATTCTGGGTCAGGTCTTCGGCCAGGGCGCGGTCCATCGCCAACCGGGCCAGAAAATTGAAGATGCGCTTGTTATACCGCTCAAAAAGCATCGATGCCTGCTGAAGATCACCGTTTTTTACGGCCTCCATGATCATTTCGTCTGTCATCAACTCAGTGCTTTTTGTCAATTTCGTGTTAGTTACCGGGA